>CAIJIT010000099.1 GCA_903820745.1 uncultured Burkholderiales bacterium | reverse complement strand
GCTTTGCTGGATCTTGCTGTCGGCAATGAAATTGGCCTCCGGGCTGATCAGCTGGCGCAGATCCTGGCCCTCGCTGTCGACGCTCCACAGGCCCGGGCCTATGCCTTCGGTGCCGGCGGGCCGGCTGACGGTGAAGACCAGTCGCTTGTCATTGACCCATTGGGCATTGGCGATCTGCACATCGGAAAATGACGCCACCACCTTAGAGGACTTGAGATCAGCCAGGTTGAACACCGCCAGCTTCACCCCTTCACCGCCACCGCCGCTGATGATGGCCGCCAGACGACCGCCATCGGGCGACAGACGCGGCGAGCTGAAGCCGGAAGTGCGGAAGAAATCGGCAATCGCCGGCGGCTTGGCCGGGCTTTGCGCCAGCGCCAGATTGCTTGCTGCCAGGGCCAGCGCCGAGGCCACAAGGGCGCGCCACAGCGCAGGGACATTCAACAACATACTGCTTCCTCTTGCGACAAAACCCGCCGGGCAGCAGCCGGGCGGGTCGGGTCTTGCATCAGGCCGACCCTTGGCGGGCCGGCATCATCATCAGAAAGTCTGGCTGTAACGGACGAAGAAGTAACGGTCGATCGGCATGTCGGGATCGACCGCAGCCGCCGATGAGGTACCACCGAGGTTGCTGCTGGCATCAAACACGATCCGCGGCTTCTTGTTGAAGACGTTGTTCGCGCCGACCAGGATCGTACCCTTCCAAGGCGTCTTGTAACCAACGCTGAGGTCGTTGTAGATCATCGCGGCCTTCTCGTCGTAGCCGGGTATACCGTGCCACAGATCGGTCGCGTGGTTGCAGGTCGCCAGATCGGTCGTATCCCAGCAAGTCGTCTTCACGGCGCCGTAGTAGCGCGTTGCCAATGTGGCCGACCAGTCGCCGCGCTTCCAGTCGAGGCCGACGTTGGACTTGACGCGATAAGTGCCGAAGTCACCTGCGTAGTCAACCCAATCCGAAGTCGCCGTGCTCTTGACCTTGTAGTTGTTGACATAGGTGGTTTCGGAGCGGATGCCGAACTGGCCAAAAGCCGTTGTCGGCATCTTGTAGTTCAAGCCGATGTCGACGCCTTCAGTCAGCAGTTGACCCAGGTTTGCGTTACCGCGCGCCAGGCTGCTGACCATGCCGGTGACCGGATCACGCTTGAGCTTGTCGCAGAACGACTGCACGCCGGACGAATAGCATTGGCCCAGGATATAACCCGCCGACACCGCAGTGATGCGGTTGTCGACGCTGATCCGGTACCAGTCGAGCGATGCGGTCAAGCCAGGCATGGCCGAGGGGCTGAACACCAAACCCAAGGTCTTGGTCGTGGCAGTTTCAGGTGTCAAGGTCGAATTGCCTGCACCGGCCATGAAAGGCACCGTGCTCTGACCGCCACCCGAGGAGACCGGCACGCCAGCCGCACTCAGCTGGCGGTAGGCCACCGGCACGCCGGCAGCGGTACAACGAGCCTTGATCGCTGCGTCCCTGGCCGCAGCGCCATTGACGCTGTCGCATGGGTCGAGGTACGAGTCATAAGACTGCGAACCGCCGCCGAATGTGTCACCCAATGTCGGTGCGCGAAAGCCTTCGGCATAAGTGCCTCGGGTCAGCACATCCTTGACCGGTTTCCACATGAAGCTGGCTTTGCTGTTGGTCGTCTTGCCGAAGTTGCTGTAGTCCGAAGCACGCGAGGCCAGATTGACACTCAACAATTCGGCGAAACGCTGGGCTTTCAGCAAAGGCACGTTCAACTCGGCATAAGCCTCCTTGACCGAGTATTTACCGATCGTCGCATTGGCTGCCAGATCGGTCGAGAACCCCGACTGCTCGAACTGCCCTGGCATGTCAAAGCCGCTGATGTCGCGCTTCTCGAAGCCCGCAGCCAGACCGATAGCACCGGCTGGCAGCTTGAACAACTCACCCGAGATGTCGGCTGTCAGGCTCTTCATCGTGCTGCCATAACTGCCCTGGCCGGTCGACATCACATAGTCGAGTGCCGTCTTGTTCGATGCCGAAGGGCCGCCAACGATGTCAAACGGCGTGCATTCAGCCAGCGCGATCGGCGCCGCTGCGGTGCCGCATTGGACGATGCCATTGGCGTTCATGAACGAAGGACCGACAGCCTTTTTCAGGTTCAGCAGGTTCAAGTTGCCGGTGCTGACAAAAGTGCCGCTGACCCGGCTGTAGTTGACCCCGGTACTCCAGTTCCAAGGCATGCCGCCGACCGTCAGATCGCCTTCAAGCATGGCATCGACGTGGAAGGTCTTGTTCTGGTTGTCGGTGATGCGCGGCACTTCGATCACGCGGCGATAGAAGAACATGTCCTTGCCAAGACCCGCACCGGCAACCTGGTTGCCGTAAGGGTTGTAATAGCTGTCCTTGTCGAGATAGATCGGATATTTCGACTGCGTCATGCTGTTCACCGGATAGCCGGCGATCTGCCGGACCGATCCACGTTCGGCATACATCGCCGTCGTCGAGACCCGCATATTGGCCGGCAACTCGATCGAACCCTTGGTGAATACCGATGTCAGTTGCGTTGGCGACTGGAACATCATCTGGCTGGTCGGGTTGAAGGTGTCATCCGGCGCACCTGCATAGGTGTGATAGCTGGCCGGGCTGCGCGATGCCTGGCCGACACCGACGCCGTCATAGCTGCCGGTATGGTTCAGGTAAAGGTTGACACCGGTCGCGCCACCACTTGCGCTGACGTTGCGGATCCGTCCCCAGGGACCGACGCCCAAGGCGGCGGTCGCATAGTCGGGGCCATAGGTGTAAGAGGTGATCGGACGGGCGTTGGACCAGACCGGATCTACCTTACTATTGGTCAGACCGAACATCAGCGAGGCTTTTTCATTGCCGGCGCCGTAGGAGAAGTTGTAATCCTCGGTCTTGCCGTCGCCCTTTTCGTTCTGACCGATATAGGCGCTGGCATAGCCGCCTTCCATCGTCCTCTTCAGGATGATGTTGACCACGCCGGCGATGGCGTCAGAGCCGTAGATCGCCGAGGCGCCGTCCTTCAGCACTTCGATCCGGTCGATCAATGCCGAAGGCACGGTCGACAAGTCGGTGTAGCCGCCAACAGTGGTGGTCCAGCGCTTGCCGTTGACCAGCACCAGCAGGCGCTGAGCACCGAGGTTGCGCAGGTTGATGTACTGCCCGCCTTGCTCGCGGTTCGAAGTCAGCACCGAACCCTTGCTGAAAGCCGGTGTGCCGGCTGCAGTCATCGAATTGATGATGTCGCCGACGGTGACCAGGCCACTCTTCTGGATTTCTTCCTGGGTCATCTTGAGGATCGGCTGGGCGGTTTCAACGTCGATCTGGCGGATCCGTGATCCGGTGACTTCGACTCGCTCCAGGTTTTGCGTCTGCGCCTGGGCCAAACCGACAAGGCCTCCCAGGGTCAGCACTGCCGCGATTGAAATTTTGGTGCGTTGATGCATGAATTCTCCAAATAGGTAAGTCGATCCAACGGGCTGTGTCCGCTGGTGTTTCCGGGCTGCTTCAACTCGCCCGGCTCGATTGCTTGAACCATCATTGTCCTCAGCCGGCTCAATCGAGGCTTTGATCTGCTTGTCAGGCTTTACCCTTATTGCGTTTTTTTTAGTAAATAAATTAGTTATAAAAATCAATATTATTGACATTAAAGTGTAAGAATTCCCCTTGGAAAGATTCGATACACAGAAAAGCGTGTGAGGTTTCAACGAGTCAGATGGAAATTGCGACGAGCTGTAAACCGTCAAAACTGACAGTTTTTAGTTGTTTGAGGACAACATTTTTGCTGAAAACTTTACATCGCTGAAATAGAACCGTCACCAACCATGCCATTTTTAGATCGGCCAGGCCAGCAGACGGCCTCAAAAGTCGCGCAGACGAAAAAAAACGGGCCCGCAGGCCCGCTTGGTGTTGCAAGACTTGTCCGGTTTAGAAGTTCGCCTGTGCAGTGAAGGTGAAACGACGGCCGATGACGTCGTAGACGGCAGGGAAGGTATTGCCGACGTTCATGCTGCCGCTGATGCCGGTGCCGATCAACGGCGGCGCCTTGTTGAAGGCATTGTTGACCGTCATCGACAACTTGAACGACTTCGTGGCCTGCCATGAACCATTCAGGTCAAAGTAGTTGAAGGCCTTGATCGAAGTGTTCTGCGCCAGGTAGACCGATTCCGAGCCGAGCTGCACGGTCGATTCGCCGATATAGCGCCAGTTGTAGCCGAGCGAGAAGGCCCCAACATTCCAGGTGGTGCGCTGGCTGAAACGGTTCTTGCTGTACGGCGTACCGACGTCAATACCGTAATGGCCAGCCTGCTGCAGCGTCGCCACGGTCGGCAACGACGTGAAATCAGCCTTTTGAAGGTAGCTCAGTTGCAGACCGAAGTCGACCCGGCCCAGGTTCGGCGCGCCGATCATCTTCAATGGCAGGCGATAAGTCGCACCGACATCGACGCCGGAATAGTTGAACGCACCCAGGTTCGACGATTGTGTGCTCACGCCCTTGACGCCGGTGCCGCCCAAACTGCCGCTGCCCGCATCACGCTGGATGGCCTGGCAGAAAGCGTTGTTGGCGAAGCCGGGATTCAGCGTCGGGTCATAGCAACCGCTGGTCACCTGACCCGCCGTGGCGCTCGACACCGCGCTGTTGATCTTTATCTGCCAGTAATCGAGGCTCAAGGACAGGTTGTCGGCAAAAGCCGGTTCCCAGACGAGACCGAAAGTCGTCGTGTCCGCCTTCTCAGGCCCGAGGTTCGGGTTGCCGCCACCGGTGTTGTTGACCTGGTTGGCCGATGGGGCCGCGACGAAGCCGATTTGGCTGGTCGGAACGCCGGTCGCCTGGCACAACGCCGTCAGGGTGCCAGCCTTGCCAGCATCAGCCGAGACGATCTTGGTGCTCTGGCAAGGGTCGACCGCCAATGTCGCCAAGCCGGTGACGACCGGCGCATAGAGCTCATTGATATTCGGTGCGCGGGTGGCGCGCTGCTGCTCGCCGCGGAAACGCAAGCCCTTGACTGGTGTCCAGTCCATGCCGGTCTTCCAGCTGCCATAGGTCTGGCTGGCGCCGCCCGAGGTCGTGAATCGCGTCTCACGATAGCCGCCTTCAAGGTTGAGCGCGTACACCAGCGGACGGTTCTGCACCAGCGGCAGGTTCGCCTCCATGTAGAGCTCGTTGAACTTGAGTTCACCACTGCGGTCAGGCGTTGGCGAGCCGCTGCCGAGCAATTCGCCCGCAGTCTGGATCACCGCATCGGACTTGTTGGCACCGAAGACCTTGCGGTTTTCGTAACCCAGAGCCAAGCTCATTGGATTCTTGGCGAGCGGGCTCTGCACGAGGCCGACTTCGCCGTTGGCCGAGCCGGCAATGATGTTCTGCTGGACCAGGGTGGTGGCAAAGGTCGAGGTGCTGAGGAAGGCCAGCATCGGGGCGCTGATCGTTCCGGCTGCGCCGAACAGATTGACTGGTACGCAACCACCGCTTGTGACCGTGCAGGCCGTGGTGCTGGTCGCACGCACCGCTTGCTGCAGCTTGCTGGCCGAGAAGCCATTGCCCGTCGTCTGCAATTGCTCGGACCTGCCGGACTGGTAATACGCGTCGTAGCTCCAACTGCTGAACATCGGAATATCGCCGCGCAGACCTGCCGTGTACTGGGTCGACGTGTTGTCGTAGTTGTAAATCCGCGGGCCGGCTTCGACGAAACGGCGTGAGATATTGGCCTTGATTTCGGTCGCATTGCCGACGACGCAATTCGCGGCGGTGACACCGTAAGCAGCGCAGAGCTGCTGACGCACTGCGTCGGTGATGTAGGGATTGCCGATCGGGATGAACAGCGACGCGCCGAAGGTGCCCGACGGCGCCAGGTTCAGCGTGACATTGCTGCGGGTGTGGAAAATCTCGGCATAAGCCTCGGCACTGTCGCTGATGCGGAATCTGCCCATGGCCGTGACCTGGGTGCGGGTCAACGGGGTCTCGAAGTAGTTCGGCGGGTTGGTGTTGTAGCCATCAGGCGGGCCTGAAGTGACTGCCGAGCGCAGCAGACCGGTGGTCGCATCGATCACGCGATTGCCGGGAAGGGCCGGAGTCGTCGTCCCGGGGAGCACCGCAGGCATGCCGCCCCAGATTGCTGGCACCGAGGTGGAGGAATAACCGCCAGGCAAGCCGGTGGAACTGCTGATCGTCGTAGCGGCGTAATCGCGCTGACCCAACTTGAGCGGATCGGTACGGGTCGTGCCGACATGCAGGACGACATTGCCGCGGCCATCCGCCAGGTTCGCGCCCATCGTCAGGTCATTCTTGCGGCGCTCAGCATCGCCTTGCTCGGAGATGCTGTAGGTCGTGGAGGCTTCAACGCCGGTGAAGTTGCGCTTGGTCACGAAGTTGACCACGCCCGACACCGCATCGGCGCCGTACACGGCGGAAGCGCCACCAGTCACCAGGTCAACGCGCTCGAGCAGCGAGACCGGCACATTGTTGGTGTCGACGACGCCGCCAAGGGTCGCAGGCACGAAGCGCTTGCCGTTGATCAGCACCAGGGTGCGGTTGCTGCCCAGGCCGCGCAGGTCGATCGAAGCGGTGCCGTTCGAGCCGTTGTTGAGGTTCGGGCCAATCGCCGGGTAGGAGGAAGGCAGGCCACGGACCAGCTCTTCGACCGCGACCGGCTGGGTCGTGTTGATGTCTTCCTTGCCGACCGAAACGATCGGGCTGCTTGAGGTGTTGTCGATCGTCTTGATGCGTGAACCGGTGACCTCGATGCGTTCGAGTTTATCGGTGACCTGCCCGAAAGCCTGGCCAGCGAAGGCCGTGCTGAGCGTCGCCAGCACGGCGATATTGATTGCATTGCGTTTGAACATGAATAATCCTTAAAAGTCGGATGTGTTGACTAAAGTCTTTTAAAGGTCAAAAACACATGACTGTGTCTTTTTAATGAAACTTTTACCCGGGTCAGATGATAACTACCTGAACGATTGTTGATGGTCCCTGATTTCCCAAATTCCGGGGCTCGATGTTGTTTCGGCACAACTTAATCCCGAGAACTTGTTCACGCCAGGGCGGATGCTTTCAGCCCGAGATGACAGTTCGGGCCTGTCCAGCAGCAATTAGCAGAATTCATGCCAACCGCTTGTTCATGGGGTAGTCAGCGCCTGCTGACGAACGCCGCGCGCGACTTTGGTGCGCTACAGCATGATGTCGGGCACCGCGGCTGCCGCAACAGCGCCAAGAGGTTCACGGGTGGAGAAATCTCTCAAGGCATGCGGCCTTCGTGGCAGTGGGAAGCGGTCGACTGAATCGCGCACCCGAATCTAGGTTCAACGCGGCTTGATGTCGAAGGCGATCGTCAGCCGGGTTTGTTCGTCGCTGAACGGCAAGGTGCCATGCCAGAAACAGGAAGGAAACAGCACCAGCCTGCCAGGCCGCGGCTGCACCAACCTTGCTGCTGCAAGACCCAAGGCAAGGTCGGGCTCGCCGAACTTGAGCCAGCCGGCTTGGGTCACGGCATCGTCGACCGCAGGCGGCACCGCCACGTAGTAGCAGGCGCTGATCCAGCCATGACCATGCACATGGTTGGTGTGAAAGCCGCTGCTGCGCAGCCTGGACGACCAGGAATCGGTGAACTGCCAGGCCTGGCTGCGCCGATGCAGGAATGGGTGGTCGGCGTCCTCCGGCAACTCGTCGATGTACTGATCGATGGCCTGCCCGAGCAGGGGTTTCAGCCTGTCGACCAGGGGCCGGCCCTGATCGAGGAGATTGTCCCGGGTCTGCGTGCCATGGCGCAGGGTCTGATCCACCGGGGCTTCCCGGTCGGTATGCAGCGCGCTCAACTCGGCGCTCAAAGCTTCATTGAAGCAAGCCATATCGGCGAATTCCGGCGGCGCCGGCAGGTCAAACACCCGCACCAAGCGCGCGTAGTCGTTCAACAAGGCCTCGCGCGGGTCACCCAGCAAACGCCAGGCCAGCCCCAGCAGCGCCCAGGCCTGCTGATCATCGGGCGCCAGAATTACGGCCTGCCCGGCCGCGGCCGCGGCCTGCTGCGCAAATCCGGCCGCCAGCAGACAACGCGCCTGATGGCAATGCAAAGTGGCATCCCCGGGCGACAGGGTCAGCGCTTGCTGATGGGCTTGCAAAGCCGCATCGAACTGGCCCAACTGACAGAGCGCCTGCCCGAAGCCGTCGAAATAAGCTGCCACCTGTGGTGCCAGCAGGCAGGCGCGCTCAAACGCGGCTGCGGCATCCTGGTAGCGCTCGGCTTTCAGCAGCAGCCCGGCCTTGATGCCGCAGGGAATAGCCGACTGCGGCGCCGCTTGTTCAGCCGCTTCGAGTTCGCCGAGAAAATCGGCCTCGCCCTGACTCCAGCGCAGTTTTGCCAGGTCATATTGGGCCAGCGCATGTTGCGGGTCGCGTGCCAGGGCCTTGCGATATGCGGCAGCTGCGGCGGCCGGCTGACCCAGGCTGAACAAGGTGTTGCCATGGTTGTAATGCGCATCGGCCATGTCGAGTCCCAGCGCTTGGGCCTGCTCATGCGCTTGCAGCGCCAGGGCATGCTGATGGCTGCATTGCAGCACCACCGCGCGGTTGTGATGCAGAGCCGCCCGACCGGGTGCCAGTTGCAGCGCCCGGTCAAGGCTCAGCAAGGCGGCATCCATTGCGCCCGCGGCCTGCTCCAGCATCGCCTGCAGCTGCCAGGCGCCCACCATGGCGGGCTTGAAGCGCAGACAAAGCTGCAAGGGCTGGCGGGCCGCTTCGAGCTGGCCGAGTCGGTGCAGCATCCGGGCCTGGTTGTAATGCGCCTCGGCCCAATCCGCCTTCAATTCGCCGGCGCGGCGGTAGCAGGCCTCGGCATCGGCCGGGCGGCCCGATTCTTCATGGACTTCGCCCAGTCCATGCCAGGCTTGCGGATGGTCGGCACGCAGGCGCAGCGAATGCCCCAGAGATTGCCCGGCAGCGAGCAAGTCGCCGCGCGCCAATTCGATCAGCCCCAACAAGCGCCAGCCATCGGCCTGCTGCGGATCCTGTTTGAGCAGCTTTCGAAAAATGACCTCTGCCTCAGCGCTGCGGCCGCGCTGCTGCAACAGCAGGCCTTCTCGGAGCAATTGGGCATGTGCAGGATTCATCGCGGCACAGTTTACCCAAGGGTCCGAGCCTGGGTCTTTCAGCGAGAATCGGCTTCCCATGACCGAATCCCCCATGCCCAGCAACGCAGCAAGGTCCGATCTACCTTCGACATCCTTGCATTGCACGGTGCTGGTGGTCGGCGCCGGCCCGGCGGGCAGCGCCTGCGCAAGAGTGCTGGCCCAGGCTGGCGTCGATACGCTGCTGCTGGACCAGCGGCCCCAGGGCCGCGACAAGATCTGTGGCGATGCGCTGATTCCCGACGCCCATGTGGCGCTGGCGCGCCTGGGTCTGCTCGAGCAGGTGCTGGCGCTGGCCCAGCCGGTCGCCCATGTCGGCTGCATCGGGCCGCGTGGGGGCCGCATCGATGTGCCCGGCCATCTTGCGGTGCTGCCACGCCGCGTGCTCGATGACTTGCTGTGCCAGGGCGCGCAGGATGCCGGCGCCAGGTTTCTCGCCCCGGCGAAATTCGAACAGCCGATGGAAGACCCACAGGGCCGCGTCATCGGCGCGCGGGTCAGGCAGGGTGAGCGTTTGCTCGAGATTCGCGCCGACTGGGTCGTGCTGGCGACCGGCGCGGCACCTGCGCCCTTGACCGCCGCCGGTTTGTGCGAGCGCCATACGCCCAGCGGCATCGCGCTGCGCGGCTATGTGCGCGCGCCGGCCATGGTTGGCCGGATCAAGGCACTCGAAATAATCTGGGGCCGCGAAATGCGGCCCGGCTATGGCTGGATTTTTCCCTTGCCCGACGGCTGCTTCAATATCGGCGTCGGCGTCACCGACAGCCACAACTCCATCAATGGCCATGGCAGCAAGAAACCGCTGAACCTGCGCAAGATCTTCGATGCTTTCGTCGCCAGCTATGCGCCAGCCGCCGAGTTGATGCGCGAAGGCGAACTGCTCGGCGAGCTCAAAGGTGCGCCCTTGCGTTTCAGTTTGAGCGGGGCGCGCTGGTCGCGGCCGGGCCTGCTGGTGACCGGCGAGGCCGCGGGCAGCACTTATTCATTTACCGGCGAAGGCATCGGCAAAGCGATGCAGACCGGCATGCTGGCGGCCGAGGCCCTGCTCGAAGGCATCAATAAAACATGGCCCGAGCAACAGCTGCGCCTGACTTATGAGGCCGGGCTCAGCGCCTTGAAGCCGAAGTTCGATCTGTATGAGCACGCCAATCAGGTCAATGCCCATCCCTGGCTGGTCGACCTGCTGATCTGGCGCGCCAGGCGCAGCCCGCGCCTGTTGCAGCGGATGAGCGGGATCTTGAACGAAACCAACAATCCTGGCAATTTATTCAGTCTGAAAGGCTTGCGCCGCCTTTTCTTCGAATAAGCTCGAACGATGTGCCAACTCCTCGGCATGAATGCCAATACGCCAACCGATGTGATGTTCAGCTTCACCGGCTTGGCAAACCGCGCCGTCGAACACAAGGACGGCTTCGGCATCGCCTTCTTCGAAGGCCGCGGCCTGCGCCATTTCGTCGATCACCACAGCGCCCGCAGCTCACCGCTGGCCAAGCTGGTGCAGGACTATCCGATCAAGAGCGACAACGTCATCGCCCATATCCGCAAAGCTACCCAAGGGTTGGTTTCGCTGGAAAACACCCATCCGTTCCAGCGGGAGTTGTGGGGCCGCTACTGGGTCTTCGCCCACAACGGCAACCTGCTGGATTTCCAGCCGCGCCTGCATGCGGCTTTCAGGCCGGTTGGCCAGACCGACAGCGAACGCGCCTTTTGCTGGCTGATGCAGGAGCTGGCCAAGGCCCATTTCGACATGCCCAGCATCGCCGAGCTGAGCCGCACGCTGGCCGAACTGATGCCTGAACTGGCGCGCCATGGCACATTCAATATGCTGCTGTCGAACGGCCAAGCGCTCTGGGCCCATGCCAGCACGAATCTCTTTTACTTGCAACGCCGCCATCCCTTTGGCCGCGTGCAATTGCAGGACGAAGACCTCAGCTTCGACCTCGCCTCGCAGACCACCGCCCAGGACCGGGTCGTCATCATCGCGACCGAGCCGCTGACCCGCGACGAACCCTGGACCGCCTTTGCTTCCGGCGATCTGAAGGTGTTTGTCGGCGGTGAATTGGCGGCCTGATTCTGTCCTGGTCAAGTTTGTGTCGATGCAGCTTCGTCGGCCGGGGCTGCGGAACGCGCTGACTTGCCCACCCTTGGTCGCGAACCTGCTCTGCATCGCCCTTACCTCAAACTATGTTCATCGCACGATCAATCGCATGATTCCTCGTCTGCTTGACCACGCTCCCGGAGTCCGCCATGTCACATATCAGCGCCAACGACCTTAAAACCAAAGGCATCTCGGCCATTGAGCTTGCCCTGAGCAGCGCGCCCGAAGCGGTTGTGTCTGTCCGTGGCAAAAATAAATTTGTGGTGATGGGTATGGCGCAGTACCACTATCTGCGTGAATGTGAGCTGAGCGCCGCTTTGGCGCAGACCCGTGCCGACCTGGCGGCAGGTCGCAGCGTGCAAGAGTCGCCCGAAGCCCACCTGGTGCGGTTGGACGCGATGTAATGGCTTTCGCGCTGGTCTTTACCGCGCAATACAACGTTCGGGCCGCGCCTTTCCTGAAACGTCACCCCGAGCTGCGACAGCAGTACCTGAAAACACTCCAACTTCTCGAAGCCAACCCTGCGCATCCGGCGCTGCGTCTGCACCCTTTGCGCGGCCGGCTGGACGTCTTGCACTCAGTCTCCATCAATTTGTCCTACCGCATCACGCTCGAGTTGCTGATTCAGGAAGGGCAGATCATCCCGGTCAATGTGGGTGATCATGATGCGCTGTATTGAGCTGGAGATGCTCTGCATAAGCCCTCCCGGCTTGCGTTAGCGCGGCCGATCGTCGTGATGAAAATCGGGCGCAAACGCCGAATACACTTTGCCCTCAGTTCCAAACAAATTCGCACCGTCAACAAGAGATCCACCTATGCGCCGTTCCAAGCTGCCTCGCCTTGCCCTTGCCGCCGCGTTGCTGTCCGGCGCGTTCGCGCCCGCTGGCGCCCAAACGGCCAACGATGCCCTGCGGGCCGAGATCGAGCGCCGCTCTGGCGAGCTCGCCGGCAAGGTAACCGAGTGGCGGCATGACATTCATCAGTATCCCGAGCTTTCGTTCCAGGAGACGCGCACCGCAGCCAAGGTGGCCGCGCATCTGCGCGCACTCGGCCTCGAGGTGAAGACAAATGTCGGCGGCAATGGCGTGGTGGGCATCCTGCGCGGCGGCCTGCCGGGCCCGGTGGTCGCGCTGCGCGCCGATATGGACGCGCTGCCCATGACCGAACTGGTCGACCTGCCGTTCAAGAGCACCGTCAAGGCGATCTACAACGGCGCGGAAGTCGGGGTGATGCACGCCTGCGGCCACGACATGCACACCGCCATGCTGATGGGTGCGGCCGAATTGCTGACGGGCATGAAGGCCAAACTCCCCGGCACGGTCAAATTCATCTTCCAGCCCGCCGAGGAAGGGCCACCGATCGGCGGCGCCGGGCCGATGATTGCCGAAGGCGTGCTCGAGAACCCCAAGGTCGACGCGATCTTCGGCCTCCATGTCGGGCCCGAACTGCTCGGCAGCGTCGGCTATCACGGCGGCGCCGCTCAGGCGAGCACCGACAACTTCAAGATTATCGTGCGCGGCAAGCAGACCCATGGCGCGATGCCCTGGACAGGCATTGACCCGATCGTCGTCAGCGCGCAGATCGTGCTCGGCCTGCAGTCCATCGTCAGCCGCCAGATCAACATTTCCGCCGCTCCAGGCATCGTCACCGTCGGCGCCATCCATGGCGGGCTGCGCGAAAACATCATCCCCGACTCGGTAGAGATGATCGGCACTGTGCGCGCGCTCGATCCGCAGATGCGCCTGGACATCCACCAGCGCCTGCGCCGCACGGTCGAGAGCATCGCGATGGGCGCGGGTGCCACCGCGACCGTGGATATGGTCATGGGCTATCCGGTACTGGTCAACGAAGTCGGGCTCACCGAACGCCTGGTGCCGACGCTGCGTTATGTGGCGGGCGCCGAGATGGTGAAACAGTCCGCGCCGATCCTGCCGTCCGAAGACTTCTCGCGTTATCTCGAAAAAGTCCCCGGCAGCTTCTTCGGGCTTGGCGTCGCGCCGCGGGGCCGGGATCTGTCGAAGGTCTCGTCCGGCCATTCGCCGCTGTTCGAGGCCGATGACGCCGCGCTGCCGATCGGCATGCGGCTGATGGCAACGGTGGCGCTGGACTTCCTCAGCGGCACGATGAACAAGCCCGCCAAGTAACGCTGCAGCAGGGCCTCGGCAGATTGGTCACAATCGCCGGGCAACCGGACAAACCCATGACAAACCTCCCGCATCCACAATTTGACCAGTTTTACCGTTACGAACCTTTGACCGATTTGCTGCGCGACTATGCCGCAGCCAGGCCCGGTCTGGTGCAGATGCAGTCGATCGGCAAGAGCTACGAAGGCCGCGAGATCTGGATGCTGGTGCTGACCAACCAGGCCACCGGCGCCGATGTCGACAAGCCGGCGTTCTGGGTCGACGGCAATATCCACGCCGCCGAGCTGACCGCATCGACCACCTGCCTGTACTACCTGCACCAGTTGATGCAGGGTTATGGCGTCGACCCGCAGATCACTTATCTGCTCGATTCGCGCACCATCTATATGGTGCCGCGCTTGAACCCGGATGGCGCCGAGCTGGCCCTGGCCGACCGGCCGCGCCATATCCGCTCGTCAACCAAGCCTTATCCCTATGACGAGGAACCGGTGGATGGTCTGACGGTCGAGGATGTCGATGGTGACGGCCGCATCCTCAGCATGCGCGTGCCCGACCCGCATGGCACGTACAAGAAATACCCCGGCGAGCCACGCCTGATGGTGGCGCGCGAGCCGGGCGAATTCGGTGGCGACTATTACCGGCTGCTGCCCGAAGGCTTCATCAAGAACCATGACGGCATCACGGTGCGCATCAACAAGGACCGCGAAGGTCTTGACCTGAACCGCAACTTCCCCAGCGACTGGCGCCAGGAATACCAGCAGGTCGGCGCCGGCGCTTTCCCGACCAGCGAGCCCGAGGTGCGGGCGATGGTCGAGTTCATCGTCGCGCACAAGAACATCGGTGCGGCGATCAGTTATCACACCCACAGCGGCGTGATCCTGCGGCCGATGGGCGGGCATAGCGATGACGACATGATTCCCGAGGATCTGTGGGCCTACAAGCGCTTCTCGGCGCTGGGCGAGAAGCACAGTGGCTATCCGGCCATCAGCATCTGGCACGACTTCAAGTACCACCCGAAGGAAGTGATCACCGGCACGCAGGACTGGGTCTACGAGCATCTCGGCGCGCTGTTCTGGGTGGTCGAGCTCTGGGCGCCGAACAAGGAAGCCGGCATCGAAGGCTATAAATGGGTCGACTGGTACCGCGACCATCCGGTCGAGGACGATCTGAAGCTGCTGAAATGGAGCGACGAGCAATGCGACGGCCAGGCCCATGTCGAATGGACACCGTTCATGCATCCGCAACTCGGCGCGGTCGAGATCGGCGGCTGGGACAAGCTCAATTACTGGCGCAACCCGCCACCGAATCTGCGCGAGCGCGAAGCCGCGCGCTTTCCAGGCTGGATGACCCAGATCGCGCTGAGCCTGCCCAAGCTGGAGTTGCTGCGCACCGAGGTCGAAGCGCTTGGCGACGACAGCTGGCGCGTGCGCCTCGCCGTGGCCAACAGCGGCTATCTGCCGGCCTATGTGACCAAACGGGCGCTCGAGCGCAAGGTCGTGCGCGGCGTGATCTTCGAGATCGACCTGCCTGCCGACGGCAGCGCCAGCCTGATCAGCGGCAAGCCGCGCATGGAAGGCCCGCAGCTCGAAGGCCATGGCCCGAAGAGCTCACAACTGGCTTTTCTGCCGAACCGTGAAGTCACCGCTGACCGGGCGGTTGGCGAATGGGTCATCAAGGCGCCCAAAGGCACGAAGCTGTCACTCAAGGCCAGCGCTGACCGTGCCGGCACGGTGCGGACCGAGTTGCTGCTCGAATAAGGCCGGAGTGACTTAGGACCTGGGCGCGGCGAGCATCGCTTCGCGCCAGAGCCGCCCGGGCAAAAAGGTGCGCAGCTGGGCCAGCGCCTTCTCGATCAACAGCGGATGCAGCTGATGGCCAACGCCGGGCAGGATGTCAGCGGTGACATCGGCGCCCAGCGGCACCAGCGCGCGCGCAGCGGCGACCACCGCTGGGTAGGGCACGACTTCGTCCTGGATGCCGTGCAGCAGATGCAGGCTCACATCCTTTGGCGCATGCTGCGGCAGCGCGATGTAAGTACCCGCCAACGCCAGCACCCGGCCGGCCAATTGCGGCTCGAACTGCACCGCTTCCAAGGCCAGCGTGCCGCCTTGCGCAAAACCGGCCAGAGCAACTCGCTCCCAAGATAAGTCGAAATGCCTGGCCCAGGCACGGATGCGGGCATTGAAGTCGGGCAGCGCGGCCGGCAGCGCATTTTCAAACCATGCAAAGCCGGCGGCTTGAACCAGCGGGCCGTTCAAGCCGACCAAGGCGGCTTGCGGATATTGCTCGCGCAGCGCGCTGCTCAGCGGCGCCATGTCGGCAGCCTGACCGCCTGCGCCATGCAGCAGGATGAACAGCAGATCCGCCGCCCCCGCTGCGGGGAGGCTGACGATCGCGCGGGAGTCGGTGACAGGTTGCATGGCGTCGATTGTCGCCGGCCGCCGCCGCTGGCTCGGCTATGCTGCGCCCGAGAGGATGTCAAACCAGCCAGAGCCAGGAATGAAAATCAAGGTCAACGGTCAACTGCAGCAGCTGCCAGAATATGCCAGCGACCCGGAGATGCCCTTGCTCTGGGCCTTGCGCGACGGCCTCAACCTGACCGGCACCAAATTCGGCTGCGGCATCGCTGCTTGCGGCGCGTGCACGGTCCATGTCGACGGCCAACCGGTGCGCTCCTGCGTCACGCCGCTGGCGGCGGTGCAGGGCAAGTCGATCACCACCATCGAAGCGCTGGGCACCCAGGCCAGGCCGCATCCGTTGCAGCGCGCCTGGACCGCCGCGCAAGTACCGCAATGCGGCTATTGCCAAAGCGGCATGCTGATGGCCGCCGCCGCACTGCTGGCGCGCCAGCCCAAACCCAGCGATGCCGACATCGACGCCGCGATCAGCAACTTATGCCGCTGCGGCACCTACCCACGCGTGAAGATCGCGATCAAGGCCGCGGCAGCCGAAATGCGCGGCGGCAAGAAGTGAGACGCCGCACGCTGCTGCTGTCGGGCCTGGGAACGGCTGGCGCGCTGCTGGTCGGCTGGGGGGCCTTGCCGCCGCGCAGCCGCATCGGCTCGGCCGAGCTGCTGGCAAACGCGGCGGGTGACATCGCCCTGAATGGCTGGATCAAGATCGCTGCTGATGGTCAGGTGCTGCTGGCGATGCCGCGCAGCGAAATGGGTCAGGGCGTGCATACGGCGCTGGCGCAACTGGTCGCCGAGGAACTGAACCTGGCGCCGGGCGCGATCCGGCTGATCGCCGCCGGCCATGAATCGATTTACGGCAACGTCGCGATGTTCGTCGGCGGGCTGACCGCCCAGCCGCGCGATACTGAGCCGGACCAGGAAAGCCTGCAAGTCAAGCTCGGCCGCTGGACCTTCGCCAAGCTGGCACGCGAACTCGGCATCAATGTCACCGGCGGCAGCAGCAGCATCGCCGATGCCTGGGAGCCCTTGCGCTGGGCCGCAGCCACGGCATGCCAGCGACTGCTTGGCGCGGCCTCCTTGCGCTGGCATCTGCCGCTGGATGAGCTGCAGATGCGGGATGGCCGCATCAGCCACGCCTCGGGGGCCGGCGCCCATTTCGGCGAGCTGGCCAGGCAGGCAGCGGCCACACCCGCGGGTGAATTCCAGCCGAAGCCGGCTGCCGATTGGCAGCAGATCGGCAGCGCGGCCGCGCGCATCGACCTGGCTGACAAGGTCAACGGCCGAGCACGCTTCGGCATCGACATCCGCCTGCCGGGCCTGCTGTTTGCGGCGATCCGTCATGCCCCCAGCCATGGCGGCAGGCCGGCCTATATTCCGCCGAATGCGCTGCAGCAGCCCGGGGTCCTGCAGATCATCCAGCTGGCCGCCTTCGCGGGCAGTCAGCCGGCCTTGGCCATCGTCGCCAACAACAGCTGGCAGGCTTTGCGCGCAGCCCGCGAAATCGACGTTGACTGGCACCCGAGCACAGCGCTCGACACTGCCAAAATCGCGACCGCGCTGGCTGCCGCGGCACGCCTTGCCGCCGAAGAGGGCGACAACTTCTACAGCCAAGGCCATGTGGTCAAGGCACTGGCCAAGGCACCGCAAAAAATTGATGCCTTCTACAGCGCGCCCTATCTGGCCCATGCCACGCTCGAGCCGATGAATTGCACGGCCCAGGTCAAGGGCGGCAAGGTCGAGATCTGGGCGCCAACCCAGGTGCCGGGTCTGGCGCGTGAATTGGCGGCGCGCATTGCCGGCGTGGCGCCTGAGGCAGTGACCGTGCATGTCACTTATCTGGGCGGCGCTTTCGGCCGGCGTTTGGAGATTGATTTCGTCGGCCAGGCGGTCTCGGTGGCAATGGCCATGGGCGGCGCGCCGGTGCAAATACTCTGGTCGCGTGAAGACGACATGAGCAACGATTTCTACCGCCCGGCCGCCGCCGCCTTCATGCAGGCCGGGCTTGACGAACAGGGCCGGCCGCTGGCCTTGCAGATCGGCAGCGCCGGTGACGCGATCGCGCCGCGCTGGTTCGAGCGGGCGCTGCCGGCGCTGGCCAGCCCGGTCGATTTTCCTGACAAAGCAGCCGCAGAAGGTCTGTTCGACCAGCCTTATGCAGTGCCGAACCAGCGCATCGCCCATCTGGCCACGCACAGTGGTGTGCCGGTCGGCTTCTGGCGCTCGGTCGGCCATTCGCAGAATGCCTTTTTCAGCGAAAGCTTCATCGACGAACTGGCTGCTGCCGCCGGCGCCGACCCGCTGGCCTACCGGATGAATCTGCTGCAAGGCCTGCCGCGCTACGCGGCGGTGCTGAAGCTGGCCGCCGACAAAGCCGGCTGGGGTCAAGCGTTGCCGCAGGGCCGGGCCCGCGGCTTGGCGCTACACGCCAGCTTCGGCAGCGTGGTCGCGCAGGTGATCGAAGTTTCGAGCCTGGCCGGCAAGCCCCGCGTGCACCGCGTCGTCTGCGCGATCGACTGCGGCATCGTCGTCAACCCGGGCTTGGTCAGCCAGCAGATCGAAAGCGCGGTGATCTTCGGGCTCAGCGCAGCGCTTTACGGTCGCATCGACATCAAGGGGGGAGTCGTGCAGCAGCGCAATTTCAACGATTACCCGCTGCTGACGCTGGCCCAAACGCCGCTGATCGAAACCCATCTGGTCGCCAGCGAAAACCCGCCCAGCGGCGCCGGCGAGCCCGGCACACCACCGGTTGCACCCGCCTTGGCCAACGCCTGGTTCGCCCTGACCGGGGAGCGGCTGCGCAGCCTGCCTTTGGGCTGAGCAGATTCGTCAGCTTTCCAGGGTTGGATCAGACTTTGGCCAGATTCAGCTGATCGCGCGTCTGCAGCGCAACGCGGCGGGCAGCAGCGGCAAAGTCTTCGCCCTGGCTGGCATAGAGGATCGCGCGCGAACTGCTGACGATGATGGTGCCACCGGGCCGCCAACCGGCCTTGACGGTGGCTTCGGCGTCGCCGCCCTGCGCACCGATGCCAGGGATCAGCAAGGGCAGGGTCGGCGCCAGTTCGCGCACGCGGGCAATTTCAGCCGGGAAGGTGGCACCGACGACCAGGCAGAGCTGGCCGTTCTTGTTCCACGAACCCTGCGCCAACTGCGCCAGATGCTCGTAAAGCATCGGCTGGCCCGGCAGGTCGGCAAAGCGCTGGTTCTGCAAGTCGCTGCCGCCCTTGTTCGAGGTGCGGCACAGCAGGATCGCGCCCTTGTCCGGGTAGCGCAGATAGGGCTCGATCGAATCAAAACCCATGAATGGCGACAGCGTCACCGCGTCGGCCTGGTAGCGCAGAAAAGCCTCTTTCGCGTATTGCTCGGCCGTCGCGCCGATGTCGCCGCGCTTGGCGTCGAGGATCACCGGCACGGCCGGCGCCACCCGCTTGATATGCGCGATCAGCTGCTCGAGTTGCGCTTCGGCGCGGTGCGCGGCGAAATAGGCGATCTGCGGCTTGAACGCGCTGACCAGGTCATGGGTCGCGTCGACGATGGCCGCGCAAAAGTCAAAAATGCGGCTGGCATCGCCTTTCCAGGCGCCGGGGAAATTGGCCGGTTCGGGGTCCAATCCGACGCAAAGCAGCGAGTCGTTTCGATCTTGTGCGCCTTGCAGATGCTCGATGAAATTCATTGTGGGGTCCGTTGTTTGCGCTATTGTCCAGCCTTTGATTGACTGCGGAAGAAGCGATGGAGATCTTGAGAACCGAACGGCTGCGGCTGCGCGAATTCAGTCCTGCTGATGTCGAGTTCATTCTCGAACTGGTCAACGACAAGGACTGGCATCGGCATATCAACGACCCGGGCGTGCGCGACCGCGAGCAGGCCCTGGCCTGGATGGAACAACGCTTGTTCGAACCGCAACGGCGCCTCGGACATGGCTTCTGGGCGGTTGAAAAGCTCCACAGCGGCGTCTTGATCGGCATGTGCGGCCTGTTCAAGCGCGCCAGCCTGCCGGCGGTCGATCTCGGCTATGGCTTCTTGCCGCTGCACCGCGGCCAAGGTTTCGCACGCGAGGCGGCGGCCGCCTGCCTGCGCCACGGGCATCAGCAGCTCCAGCTGCCCCGCATCCTGGCGATCATCGGGCCTGACAACCTGGCTTCAGCGCGCGTACTGCAAAGCATAGGCATGCTCGACCAGGGGCTGCAGACGCTGGAGGGCGAAACGCGGCTGACGCGGGTGTTTGCGTCTGAGGCCTAGGGACCCTCGCTAGATCCGGCGCGCCAGTGCGGCCGCCTTGCCGGTATAGCTGCCGGGTGTCAGCAACAGCAGGCGCTGCTTTTCGGCCTCGGGCAACTCGAGACCGGCGATGAACTGATGGATCGATTCGCGCGTGATCGCCTTGCCGCGCGTCAGTTCCTTCAAGCGCTCATATGGGTTGGGCAAGGCATAGCGGCGCATCACCGTCTGGATCGGTTCGGCCAGCACTTCCCAGGCGCCGTCGAGGTCGTCGGCCAGCATCGCCTCGTTCAGCTCGAGCTTGTCCATGCCCTTGGCCAGCGAGTCGTAGCCGAGCAGTGCATAGCCCAGCGCCACGCCCATATTGCGCAGCACGGTCGAATCGGTCAGGTCACGCTGCCAGCGGCTGATCGGCAGCTTCTGGCTCATATGCGTGAGCAGGGCATTGGCCAGGCCGAAATTGCCTTCGGCGTTCTCGAAATCGATCGGGTTGACCTTGTGCGGCATGGTCGAGCTGCCGATCTCGCCGGCCTTCAGGCGTTGCTTGAAATAGCCCAGCGAGACATAGCCCCAGACATCGCGCGACCAGTCGATCAGGATGGTGTTGATGCGCGTGACCGCGTCGAACAGCTCGGCCATATAGTCATGCGGCTCGATCTGGATCGTGTAGGGGTTGAAGCTCAGACCGAGTTGCTGCTCGATCACGCGCTGCGAAAAAGCTTCCCAGTCGAAATCGGGCCAGGCCGACAGATGGGCGTTGTAATTGCCCACCGCGCCATTCATCTTGGCCAGCAGCTTGACAGCGGCGATGCGCTCGCGCGCAGCGCGCAGCCTGGCCACCACATTGGCGATTTCTTTGCCAACGGTCGTCGGGCTGGCCGTCTGGCCATGGGTGCGCGCCAGCATCGGCGTAGCGGCCAAGGCATGCGCCATGTCGGTCAGCTTGGCCGTGATGCGGTCGAGCGCCGGCAGGATCACCTCGGCGCGCGCGCTTTTCAGCATCAGCGCATGGCTGCAATTGTTGATGTCCTCGCTGGTGCAGGCGAAATGGACGAACTCTTCGGCAGCGCGCAATTCGGGGCTGGCCCCGAAGCGCGACTTCAACCAATATTCGACCGCCTTGACATCGTGATTGGTGGTCTTTTCGATGTCCTTGATCGCTTGTGCGTCGGCCTCCGAAAACTGTTGCACCAGGTCGCGCAACAGGCTGCGCGCACTCGCCGACAGCGGCGCGAACTCGGCAAAGCCCGCATCCGACAAGGCGATGAACCATTCGACTTCGACCTGCACCCGCCGGTGCATCAAACCGAACTCCGACAACAAGGGCCGAAGCGGCGCCACACGCGAAGCGTAGCGGCCGTCCAGCGGCGAAATGGCGGACAAGGCGGAAAGATTCATGGCGGGGTGGCGTTGCGGCGATGGAGGCTGACCAATGATTTTAGCCGGGCAGGCTTGCTTGGCCCGGCGCCTATTTCAAGCCGCTGGTTTGGCCCGCAGTTGCAGCCAGGAATGAACCGGCCAATCACTGCGCGCCTGGCCTTGAGTGCCACCAAACACCACGCAACCACTTGCAAAGGCCGCCGGCTGATGCGCAGCGAAGGTCTTCAAGCCCTTGAAATAGTCCGGGTTGACGGTCGCGCCGGCCTTGATTTCGATCGCATGCATCTTGCCGCCGGTGGGTAGCAACAAGTCGACCTCGTTGCCTTCAGAGTCGCGATAGAAGTACATCTCCGCCGTTTCTCCGGCATTGAGTCGATCTTTCATGGCCTCCATGATGACGAAGTTTTCAAACAGGCTGCCCCACAGCGGGTCGCGCGTGACCTGCTGTGCACTGCGCAGACCCAATAGCCAGCAGGCCAGGCCGACATCGTAAAAATAGAGTTTGGGCGCCTTCACCAGACGTTTGCCGGAGTTGCTGAACCAGGGTGGGAGCAAATGCAGGATGTAACTGGTCTGCAGCAAATCAATCCAGGCGCGGGCCGTGGCATGCGAAACCCCGGCGTCGTTGCCCAGACTGCTCAGGTTGAGCAACTGTCCGGTGCGCCCGGCGCACAGACGCACAAAACGCTCAAAGCGCTGCAGGTCGTGCACTGCCGCGAGTTGACGCAAATCGCGCTGCACATAAGTCGCAAAGTAATCAGCCAGCGCTTGCGATGGGTTGAGGCCTTGGTCATGGATGCGTGGATAAAAGCCTGTCAACAGGCATTGCCCGAGTTCGCTGCTTGCGCCCGGCCCGGCGAGGCGTTGCACTTCGCCAAGCGTGAACGGCAACAAGCGCAGCACGGCGGTCCGCCCCGCCAATGACTGCGACACCTGGGTCATCAGTTCAAACTGGTGGCTGCCGGTCAGTATGAAGCGGCCTGGCCGTGGGTCGGCATCAACCATACCCTGTAAATAGGAGGCCAGCTCTGGTACGCGCTGGATCTCGTCAAGGATGGCGCCTTGGGCATATTGGGTCAAAAATCCGCGTGGATCGTCGCTTGCAAAGCGGCGCGTGTCAGGGTCTTCCAGCGTCAGGTAAGGCTTGTCAAAAAATATCGCTTTGGCCAAAGTGGTCTTGCCGCTCTGACGTGGCCCGGTGAGGGTAAGCACCGGATATTGGCTGGCCAGCCGCCGCAGCACCGGCGCAATGTTTCGTTCAATCATGCATCGATGGTAGCAAAAAACCTGCAATTTGAAGAAAATTTCTTCAAATTGCAGGTTTTGGTCACGCCGTGTGCAGCAATCCAGGCGTCGCGGAACCGGGTCTTGTCCCTTCAAACCTAGGGAAGCCCAGCATAAGCCGCCCCTTCATTCCATGCCAGACTGCGCTTCTGTGCAGCCTGCCGGCGATGCGCTTGTCAAACCACCGGCCCGCTGGCAGCCAAGCATTGATCGCCTCACACGGAAGGAAGTCGCCATGTTCAGAAAATTGCTCACGCTCGACCGGAATCACCGGACTTTTGGCTTGCTGGCTGCTGCAGCCTGCCTCGGTGCCGGGTTGACGTCCAGCCTGCCGGCAGCAGCGCAATCGGCTTACCCGTCGAAGAACATCACCATCGTCGTGCCGTTTCCGCCGGCCGGCACGACCGATCTGCTGGCGCGCATCGTGGGGCAGGCGCTGTCGGTCGAGTTGGGCCAAACCGTGGTGATCGAGAACAAGGGCGGCGCCGGCGGCAATATCGGCGGTCAGTTGGTCGCCAAGGCGGCGCCCGATGGCTACACGCTGCTGATGGGCACCGTCGGCACCCATGCAATCAACAGCAGCCTCTACAAGAAAATGCCCTTTGACGCGATCAAGGATTTCGCGCCGCTGTCGCGCGTGGCCAATGTGCCCAATATGCTGGTCGTCAACCCGACGCAGCCGTACAAGACCGTGGCCGAGTTGATCGCCTATGCCAAGGCCAATCCTGGCAAAGTCACCTATGCGTCCTCGGGCAACGGCACCTCGATCCATTTGTCGGGCGAGCTGTTCAATTCAATGGCCAAGGTTGAGATGCAGCATGTGCCCTACAAGGGCAGCGCACAGGCGCTGACTGATCTGATCGGCGGGCAGACCAACGTCATGTTCGACAACATGCCTTCGTCGATCCAGCATGTGCGTTCAGGCAAGTTGCGCGCCGTCGCCGTGACCACGGCGCACCGCTCGCCCGAGCTGCCAAATCTACCGACGATTGCCGAAAGCGGCCTGCCTGGTTTCGAGGCCACGTCCTGGTTCGGCCTGCTGGCACCTGCGGGCACGCCGCCGGCGGTCATCAGCAAACTGAGCCTGGCGATCATCAAGGTGCTGGGTCAGGCCGATGTGAAGAAAAGAATCAGCGAACAGGGCGGCGAAGTCATCAGCGAAACGCCGGAACAGTTCGCCGCCTTCATCCAGGCCGAAACCCTCAAATGGGGCAAGGTCGTGCGCGAATCAGGCGCCAGCGTCGACTGAGTTTCACCTTCGTGCAGGGCAATTCAAAGCGCCATCAGCTCGGCGCCGAGCTGACCGACCTTGACGTAGATGAGTGCGCCCTCTGGCCCGGTGAATGGGGTGTGGCGGCTCCAGCGCGGACTGCGCAGCCAGCTGCCTGCGGGGTAGCTGCCGCCTTCGTCGCTGAAGACGCCTTCCAGCACCAGGATCTCCTCGCCGCCCGGATGCACATGGGTGTTGAACCTCGTTTGCGGGGCCCAGCGCACCAGCGCGGTGTCGACACCGTCGTGCGAATGCAAGGGCAGCACGGTCAAGCCGGGCACCATGCCTTGGCGCCAATGGCCGCTGTGGGTATCGATCCGCAATGGCTTCAGGTCATCGGCGGCAAACTGGCGCAGCTTGACGAACAGCAGGCATCCGCCCTGTGAGCTGGGCTTGTGTGCGCTGCCCGGCGGATTGCGCAGGTAGGTGCCGGCCGGATGATCACCGCTTTCGTCAGAGAAGCTGCCCTCAAGCACGAGAATTTCTTCGCCACCGCCATGCACATGACGCTCGAAACTTGACCCGGGCTGGTAACGCACGATGCTGGTGGCACGCGCCACTTCAGCACCAACCCGGTCGAGCATCAATCGAGAGACCCCAGCCTGCGGCGAAGGGGTCCAGCTCGCATCGGCCGCCAGGGCGACAACGCGCAGAGAGAAATCATCGTGCAAGTTCATTTCAGGCCAGCGGGTAGCGATCAAGCCTGCATTGTGGCCGCTGGACGGGAAACGCATGGGCGAGGCGAGGCGATGCAGACCGGTCACCTGCTGACTCCAGGTTCAAGCATTGCGACTTGACTTCCGGGCAAGTCAGTCCTGTTATCGGCTTGGCTGCCTACCTCAATCGTAGGTCAGCGGAATATGCAGCCGTAACTTCAACGTATATCGTTCCCATATTTTTGAAGGAGATGCATGATGGCCACCGCCAATGATTCCCTGTTGCTGAAGTTCCGACCTACGGATTCGGCTTTGGGGGTCACTCGCAAGACGGTCAAGTCCATGGCGACGCGGCTGGGTGTTCCCGAGACCCAGATCGTTCACCTCGCTTTGGCAAAGCTGGCTGAGGAAACCCTGGATTCCTACGCGGCCGATAGCGGGCCATTGAATGCCAGGCAGCTGACTGCGGTCTAGGCCGATGCAGCCAAGCATTTGCCCAAGGGCAAGCTGCTGTCCGAAGAGTCGCTGTTCCCATGACCTCTTGGCTCCCACCATCGCCTGGCGACATTGTGTGGTGCCACTTCCCTTCTTGCCTGCGACGACCCCCGGCCCCAAACCCAGGCCGGCACTGGTTGTCGGTGTAAGCCTGTTTGAGGACGGTGTATCGATCAAGGTGGCCTACGGGACGACCCAACGCACGAAGTCGCTTCGTGCTGGTGAATTCCTGATCTCGAAGGACAAGCACCCGGTTGCCTTCAAGCAGGCGGGTCTGGCTTTCGATACCAAATTCGATTTGAACCAGGTGACCGAGCTGCCTTGGTCCGCGCGGTATTTCAAGGTGCCGCCGAGCCCTGCCTATGGCCAGACGCCCAAGCTGGGATCCCTGCATGGCTCAATGAGCAAAGCACTTTTCGCAGACTACAGCGTGACGCGGCAGTAGCAAGCTCCCGCACGCCCTTTAACATTTGGTCCCGCCAGCCTGTTTCGAGCATTGCGGCTTGAGTCCTCTCAATCCGGGCTTGATGTCCTGCCCGAGGCTGAAGCCCTTCATACAGCAATTCTTGAAGGACGGTCCGGATCATGTGGAAACTACTTTCTTGCAGCCTCCTGTTCGCTTCTTGCTTGGGCCTGGCCGCAGCCGACAGTCGTGACAAGCCGATTGCATCGCAGCAACTTGGCAACGACCTCTTCATCGCCGGCGGCGCCGTCACCGTGGTTCAAGCGGTGGCCGGCGACCTGATCATGTCGGGCGGCAATATCGACGTCGACTCGGCAGTGGCAGGGGATGCGCTGGCACTCGGCGGCAAGCTGCGGCTCGGCGCCGACATCGGTCAATCGGTCTATGCAGCGGCCGGACAGATCACGATCAAGGGCAAGGTCGGTCGCAATGCGCGTCTGGCCGGCGGGCAGATCGAGCTCGGCCCGCAGTCCGAAATTGCCGGCAATGTCTCGGCCGTCGGCGGCCAGCTAGGCCTGTCAGGCAGCATCAACGGGCATGTCCAGGCAGCAGGCGGGCGGATCCTGATCGACGGGCCGATCGCCGGAGATGTGATCGCGCACAGCAGCAGCTTGGAGCTGGGGCCGAACGCGCGCATTGCCGGCAAGCTGCGCTACCGCAGCCGCGAAGCCCTGAAACAAGACCCGAAGGCCGAAGTCACAGGCGGCATCGAGCAGTTGCCCAGCCTGGGCCGGCCTGACGACGAAGCCCGCAAGAGCGAGCAGGTCAAGCATGGCCTCGGCCTTGCTGCTGGTGGCTTGTGGACGCTGGGACTGGTGCTGCTGGCCGGGTTGCTGCTGGCTTTGCTGCCGGGCTTCACGGCCGCCCATGGCAGGACGCTGCGCATGCGCTTTGGCGCCAGCCTCTTGCTCGGCTTCGCCTGGCTGGTCTGCGTGCCGGTGGCCGCAGTAATCCTCTGCTTCACGCTGGTCGGCATGCCGCTGGCGATGGCTTCGATGGCGCTCTATGTCGCCATGCTGCCGCTGGCCTATGTGCTCGCCGCCATCAGCCTGGGCGACTGGGTTCTGGCGAAATGGCTGCCGACACGGGCAGCCAAGCTGTGGGTGCGCATCAGCGCCAGTGCGGTCACTTTATTCGCCCTGTCTTTGCTCAGCTGGATTCCGCTGTTGGGCTGGCTGATCGGCTTCAATCTGCTACTGGCCGGCCTGGGCACCTTGCTGCTGCAAGCCAGGCAGATGAAATCGTCAGCCGCCGGTTGAATCACCCCGCAGCGCGCTGCCGCGCCAACGCCACGAACCAGCCGATGCTGTCGGCATTGACCATCGCATCGCGTTTCATCACGCTGTCGGGGTCGGCGCCGAGCAGCAGCTTCTTCACCGGCAGCTCCATCTTCTTGCCCGACAGGGTGCGCGGCAGGCCGTCGAGCTGGAACAGCTGATCGGGCACATGGCGCGGCGACAGCGCGCGGCGCACTTCGGCCTTGATGCGTAAGGTCAGCGCGGCGTCGAGCGTGAGGCCGGGGCGCAGCACGACGAACAAGGGCATCCAGCTGTCGCGGCCCAGGTATTCGAGGTCGACGACCAGGCTGTCGAGCACCTCGGGCAGGGCTTCGACCGCACGGTACAGCTCGGAAGTGCCCATGCGCACGCCATGCCGGTTGATCGTCGCATCGCTGCGGCCGTAGATGATCGCACCCGTCGCACCCAGCTCGGCATGGGGCATCAGGCGGATCCAGTCGCCATGGCGCCAGACGCCGGGGAACATGTCGAAATAGCTGTCGTGCAGCCGCTGGCCTTGCTCGTCACCCCAGAGGTACAAGGGCATTGAGGGCATCGGCTTGACGCAGACCAGCTCGCCGACTTCGTCGAGCAAGGCCTGGCCGGTTTCGCTCCAGGACTCGACGGCGGCACCCAGGCAGCGGCATTGCATTTCGCCGGCGATTACCGGCAGCGTCGGCAGGCCGGCGATGAAGGCGCCGGCGAAGTCGGTGCCGCCGCTGATGGTGGCGATCCAGATGTCTTGGCCATCGACCTTGGGCAGCTGCGCCCAGATCCAGCGGTAGGCGTCTTCGGCCAGCGGCGAGCCGGTCGAGCCGATCGCGCGCAGCCTTGACAGATCGGCCTCGCGCTGCGGCGAGGTGCCGGCTTTCAGGCAAGCCGAATAAAAGGCTGCGCCAGCACCAAAAAATGTCACGCCGGCAGCGCCGGCAAAGCGCCACAGCGTGCCCCAGTCCGGCGGCTGGCCCGGCCCGTTGGCACCGGCTGGGTTGCCGTCATAGATGCACAAGGTGGTGCCGCCAAGCAGGCCGGCCACCTGGCTGTTCCACATGATCCAGCCGGTCGAAGAGAACCAGTGGAAACGCTCACCGGTCAGCGCCGAAGGGCCGAAGTTGTTGTGCAACGTGCCGCATTTCAGCGCCTCGAGCATCACGCCGCCATGTCCATGGACGATGGGCTTGGGCAGGCCGGTGGTGCCGCTGGAATAAACGACCCAGAGCGGCTGGTCGAAGGGCAACCATTCCGGCTCGAAGGCATCAACTGCGGGCCCGCTGGCACTCAGCAACGAAGCCAGGTCATGGACTTGCCGGCCCGGCAGCTCGGGCAAGGGGGCGGCAATATCCAGATGGCGCCACAGGATCAGCTGCTCGACGCTCGGCAGCTCGGGCAGCAACTCGGCCAGTACCTCGCGCCTGTCATAGGCCTGGCCACCCCAGCGGTAGCCGTCCGCCGCGATCAGGACCTTGGGCTCGATCTGACGAAAGCGGTCGAGCACCGACACCGGCCCCATATCGGGTGAGCAGATCGACCAGATCGCGCCAATGCTCGCGCAGGCCAGAAAAGCCACCGCCGTCTCGGGCCGGTTCGCCAGCACCGCGCCAACGCGGTCGCCCCTCTGAACGCCCATTTCGCGCAGGGCCAGCGCCAACGCCGCCACTTGGCGCTTCAGCTCGGGCCAGGACAACTCACACAGCGCGCCGCTGGCCAGCATCAACTCGTCGGCAAAGACAATCGCCGGACAGCCTGCCGCATTAGCTTTGCCGACATGGCGCAGCACCTGGCGCGCATAGTTCAGCTGCGCGCCTTCAAACCATTGCGCACCCGGCATGACTTCGGCAGCAATCACCTGGCGATAGGGCGTTGGCGATTCGACCTCGAAATAATCCCAGATCGAACCCCAGAAGCCCGGCAGATCGTCGACCGACCATTGCCACAACGCGTCATAGCTGTCGAATTGCAGACCGCGTTCACTGCGCAGCCAGTTCTGGTAGCGGGTGATCTGGGCTTCGGGCATTGCAGGCATGGGCTTCCTCGAGCTGAGCTGATGGCCGACTGTGCCAGATCCGGCAGCTGAGCCATGCAAATCCCCTGCAAGCACCAAGTTGCGTCAAGGTGCTGCGGCTGCAATGGGCTAGGCTCGACGCCTGATGCCAAGCACCCGTTTGCCGATAAAACTCTTCGCCAGCCTGGCTTTGTGCCTGGCTGCCCTGTCGTCGGCAGCCGCAGCCGACAAGCTGCATTGGCAATACAGCGGCGACCAGGGTCCTGAGCATTGGGCCGGGATGCGACCCGACTACGCGTTGTGCGGGCGCGGCCAGCGGCAGTCGCCGATCGACATCACCAGCGCCAGCATCAAACCAAACCAGACCGCCAAACCGCTGCAGTTCGACTATCGCAGCGCGCCGGCCAGCATCGTCAACGATGGCCATACGGTGCGGGTGCGCATTGCCAAAGGCAGCCAGCTGACCATCGGCACTGAGCACTTGAGCTTGCAGCAATTCCATTTCCACACGCCCGGCGGCGACCGCTTGCAGGGCGAAGAGTTCCCGCTGGCCATGCATTTTCTGCACAAGAGCCGGTCGGGCCAATTGGTCTCGCTGGTGCTGCTGTTCCGGCAAGGCGCCGAGCACAAGGCAATGGCCGGCTTGCTGCCGCAGATGCCGGCGCGCGGCGACAAGGCTGAACACAAGCTGCCGACGATCGACCCGGCGCAATGGCTGCCGGCTGAGCGCGGCTATTACAGCTATGCCGGCTCGCTGACCGCCCCGCCCTGCACCGAGGGCGTGCTGTGGCTGGTACTGAAGCAGCCGCTGGAGCTGTCAAGCGCGCAACTGGCAAGCCTGCACCAGTTGTTCCCTGATAACGCAAGGCCTGTGCAAGCGCTGCATGGCCGAAGCGTCAGCGAAGGGCGTTGAACTAGTAATGCAGTTGCATTGCCGAAGCAAGGCGATTGCATTACCATGGCGAACATCCAAGTTTTGACCCTAGCCCACCATGACCACCATCGATGCCGAATCCACGCTGACCGACCGTTACCAGACGACGGTGCCGGAGACCGTACGGCGTGTGCTGCGGCTGGGCAAACGCGACAAGCTTCACTACGAGATCCGTCCTGGTGGCGAAGTCTTGTTGACGCGTGTCGGGGCCGCAGAAGATCACGACCCGGTGCTGAGTCAATTTCTGGGCTTTCTGGCGCGCAATATCGCCAGCCACCCAGAGCATCTGCAGTCCATCGACAAGGTCTTCGTCGAGCGACTTCGAGCCCTGACCGGCAGCGTTGCCGTCGATCTTGACGCCGCCCTGTCGGCAGATGATGAATGAGCGAGGGCAAGCCCGCGCCCTTGGTCGTTCACGGCTGGACCGTTTTCGCGCACCCGCTGTTCCTGGCGCAGCTTGAAGCACTGGCTCGGCAAGTCGAAATCGCAAGGCTGAGGGACCCCACAGGGTATGTGAAAGAGAATGCCAGCAAGCGACTGGCGGCGATCACAACGCTGGCCTTCGACGTGATCCCGCAGGATCCAATGAAGCCGGAATACCGGCAGGGCAAGACCCTCGGCGACGAACACAAGCATTGGTTCCGGGCAAGTTTCTTTCAGCAGTACCGGCTGTTTTTCCGCTTCCACGCACCCAGCAGGGTCATTGTCTTCGCCTGGGTCAACAACGAGGACAGCAAACGCGCCTACGGGAGCAGCGACGACGCCTACCGGGTGTTCCGCAAAATGCTGGAAAGCGGTCATCCTCCAGACGACTGGAACCAGTTGCTGAGCGCGGTCATGGCCGAGGACCAAGACCTGCTGCGATTGGCGGCTGGGCGGGTCCGGTAAAGCACCGCAATTTTTCTGCTGGTGTGCAAGTAGCGCCTGATACGGCGCAGCTTGAGAACCATCAAGAATGTGGCGCAGCCGGTCGGGCATGGTGTGGCTTGTTCATCCAGCAGGCAAGCCAACCATGCAGCAACCTCACCTCATCGCCACCCTCTTCGCGACTTTGCTGCTGGCAGCGTCGGCGCTTGCGGCCAAGGCTGAAAAGCCGCCAAAAGAGCCTGGTGTCGCCGTTCAGGTCACCGCCGAAATGACAGGTGCAGGCATCGTTTCGAGCGGCGTCAAATTGCCGCCGATACCGCCGGTCACCGGCAACCGCAAGACCCCGGTCGCTTCATGGGGCAAACCGCTGCCCTACCCAATCGTGATTGCCGACCGGCGCAATAACCGGCTGATCGAGATCGCGCCCGATAAACGCATCATCTGGGAGTTCCCTTCGCCAAGCCTGCTGCTCTATCGCGGCAATGAGGATGTGAACTTCTCGGCTGATGGCCGCCAGCTTGCGGTCAGCGAAGAAGACAACTTCGATGTCCACATCGTCGACTACGAGGCGCGCGCGATCACCTGGACCTATGGCGTGCCCGACCGGCGCGGCAAATCGGCCGGGTTGATGAATTACCCGGACGACGCGCATCTGCTGGCAGACGGCAAGTTCATGACCGCCGACATCCGTAATTGCCGCGTGCTGATCATCGATCCGAAGGACAACAGCATCGCCACCCAATGGGGCGAGGCAGGCAAATGTCGCCACAACCCGCCGCATCAACTGGCGCATCCGAACGGCGCGACGCCGATGGAAAACGGCGACATCCTGGTCAGCGAAATTACCGATGCCTGGATCTCGCGCATCACCCGCGCCGGCAAGCTGCTGTGGAGCGTGCGCGCGCCGAATATCCGCTATCCGTCAGATGCGTTCCCGACCGTCGATGGCAAGCAGGTCATCGTGGCCGATTTCAGCAAGCCGGGCCGGGTGGTGATCTTCGACCCCGCCACCGGCAAACCGAGCTGGGACTATTTCTTCAAGGAAGGCGAACAGGCGCTCGACCACCCATCGATCGCACGCGAGCTGCCCGACACCGGCGATGTGCTGATCGTCGACGGCCTGCACGACCGCGTCATCGTCGTCGACCGCAAGACCAAGGCCATCATCTGGCAATACGGCGTGCTCGGCGTGAAAGGCCATCTGCCGGGCTATCTGAACTATCCCGACGGGGTTGATCTGGACCTCTATCGCGACTGGAAAAAGGCGCTGCAAAAGCCCTGATCAGCACCAAAGCAAGGACGACGCCCCCGCTCACCTTGTCGAACGGGCCGGCGGCCGGAACGCGCTTCGGCTTGACACGATTTTCCCCGCATTGCGCTGCGCTGCATGGCGAGCGACGGGACGGGCTACAGGCGGAGATCGCAAGGCGTTTGAATTAATTTAATTGCTAAAACTTTGTAATTGGATAATGCTTTTGTGACTGATAAAAATCCTGGGGATGCGAATGGGGATGAAGTGGAGCAAGGCCGGGGTAAAAGTCATCTTGTTGCCTCTGCTGTTGATTGTCATCATGGCTGGTGCACAGCCGGCGGAGCCGGCGGAGCCGGATTTAGCGCGCTTGATTCAGGAGGCGCAGGCGGCCATCGACCGTCATGATTTCAAGCATGCCAAGGTCCTCAGCGAGCAAGCGCTGGCGCTGGCCGGGCAGTTGCCGGGCGCTGCAGGCGCTCAGGTCAGCGATGCGCTGACGCTCTCAGGTCAGGCCGAATCCGCCTTGGGCAACCACCAGACTGCGCAGGCGCTGCTGTTGCGGGCCGTAGCCATTGCCGAATCGAATTCAGGCCCCGAGCATCTGCTGACTGCCGTCGCCCTGCACTACCTTGCCGAGACCCGCTCAGCATTGGCCCAGCACCAGCAAGCCTTGCAGCTCAACCAGAGGGTCATTGCGATCAGGGAGCGAGCCTTTGGGCCCATCCATCTGGACGTGGCCGCCAGCTTGAACAATCTGGCCATGAACCAGGCGGCAATGACTCATTACGCCGAGGCCCAGGCACTGCACCAGCGAGCACTGGCGATCCGCGAAAAACTGCTTCCGCCTGGGGATCCGTTGATCGCGGTAAGTCTGCACAATCTGGCCGCAGTCTTGTATCAGACCGGACAGTACAGCCGGGCCTCGCAGCTTCTTCAACAGGCGCTGGCATTCCGGGAAAAAGCGCTGGCGCCTGAAGACCCGCTGATCGCAACGAGTTTGAGTAATCTGGCTTTGGTCGAAACGGCTCTTGGCATGCCTGACAAAGCCTTGCCGCTGCGTTTGCGCGCACTGGCGATTCAGGAAAAAACAGGCGGCCCTGAGCACCCCGACACAGCGGCCTTGCTGAACAATCTGGCTGACAACTATGCGGTGCTTGGCAGGCGTGACCTCGCTTTGCCGCTGCAACTGCGCAGTCTTTCAATCCATGAAAAAACCTTCGGGCCAAACCATCCAGCCACAGCCACCAGCCTGAACAATCTGGCCTCGACCTATGGCGCCATGGCCAGCTTCGACAAGGCCCTGCCCTTGCAGCAGCGGGCGGCAGCGATCTTCGAACAAACGCTCGGCCCCGAGCATCTGAACCTGGCGGGAAGTCTCAGCAATCTGGCCACGACTTACACCAGGATGGGGCAGTTTGACAAGGCATTGCCTATAAGGCTGCGGGCGCTGGCGATTTATGAAAAGACGCTCGGCCCCGCGCATCCGAACACGGCGCAGATGCTGAACAACCTGGCACAGACGCACATTGCCCTAGGCCAGGACACCCTGGCTGTGCCACTGCTCGAACGTGCCTTGGCGATCCGTGAGAAAGCGCTCGGGCCCGAGCATCCCGGCGTGGCAGCAATCCTCAACAACCTCGCCGCCGCCCACCTGGCTGGCGGTCATCCGGAACTGGCCCTGCCGCTGCAGCAGCGAGCGCTGGCGATACGCGAGAAGTCGCTCGGCGCCTGGCATACCGACCTTGCAGCCAGCCTGCAGACCATGGCACAGATCGATGTCGCACTCGGTCTGCCAGCGCAGGCCATGCCGCTGCAACAACGCGCTTTGAGCATTTATCAGAATACTTCGGGCCCGGCGCATCCGAACACGGCACTGGCGCTGGCAAGTCTGGCGGCGATGCATCTGGCCTTGAACGAGCGGCCGATTGCCATAACGCTGCTGAAACAGGCCGTCAACAACTACCAGGCGATGCGTGAACAGGCGGCCGGAATCGGTAGCACCGAATTGCGCAGTTATACCGATTCGGTCGCTTCGACCTATCAGCGGCTGGCCTCAGCGCTGACCGATGCCGGCCGGCTGCCCGAGGCGCAGATGGTGCTCGACATGCTGAAGGAGGACGAACAGTTCGACTTCATCCGCCGCAGTGCCACGCTCGACCCGGGCCGCACCCGCATCGGCTACAACCCGACCGAACAGGGCTGGATGAGCCGCTACCAAGAGATCTCGGGCCAGCTCGCCGCCATCGGCGCAGAGCAGCAGGGCTTGCTCAAGCTGGTCAAGCAGGGCCTCAGTGCCGAGCAAAAGCAGCGCCAGCTCATCCTGGCAGCCGACCTGAAGGTGGCGCAAACGGCTTTCGATGCCTTCATGACGGCGATGCGCGAGGACTTTGCGCGCCAGGGGCCGGCGCGCCAGGTGGAGCTGGCCGAGTCGAGCGTCAAGGCGCTGGCTGATTTACGCACGATGCTGAGCGAACTCGGCCAGGGCTCCTTGCTGCTGCAGATCTATCTCAGCGAGGACCAGGTCAACCTGCTGCTGACCGGCCCGGGCGTGCAACTGGCGCGCAGCAGCGAGGTCAGCGCCAAGGACTTGAACCGCCAGATCGCTGCCTTCCGGCGGCTGCTGCGCGACCCGAAATCGGATCCGCTGCCAGCCGCGCAGGCACTCTACCAGTTGCTGATCGCACCGGTC
>CAIJIT010000098.1 GCA_903820745.1 uncultured Burkholderiales bacterium | reverse complement strand
TTGTTCATTGTTGACATTTTCAAGCCGTTGACGCGAGTTGCACTGCGGCCAGCCTATGACAATTCAGAACATTGGCGAAAATTTTCTGTCCGGGCTTGGTTTCTAGATTTATTTAGCGCGAGCAGTTCGCCTTTCTGAGTAACATTTCGACGTGAATAAAAACTCAATTCCAAAGCGATTCAGGCTCAAGTCCTGACCCCCATGAATAAGATTACCTTGACATGCGTTGAAAACCGACGTACACCCTGCTTCGTCATTAACTAGGGAGACTTGAATGACCAAGCAGAAAAACCTGATGATGTTTCAAATCCTGGCCGCCGCTGTATACGGCATTTGGTTCGTATTTGCGCCGGGAAGTTATCACACAATGATGGGCGCAACAGCCGAAGCGATAACACCGCTGGCCAATGCAAATCTTTCGATTTGCGGCTTCGGGCTGTTTGCATTGACTTACGCCTTCTGGAAGATGCGCGAGATGATTTCTGCTGAAAACGGCGCTTCCATCATGGGTGTCTTTGCTGTGGCCTGGCTGGTCTATGGTTTGGGCGGCCTGTACCTGGCATTTCTACACGGAACGCTTTCTTTGGCGAATAAACAAGTGGATCAGGGCTTGCTGTTCCTGGTCCTGGCTGCATATTTTTATGCAAGCCGGGCACCTGCCGCAGCGCCTGCCGAATAGAAACACAGGGGGCGACTCGCCCCCTTCGTCCGATTAATCTGTCGGCAGCCTGGCCCAAACCTCGCAGAATTTTTTGAAAAACTAGAGCTATTTGCTTGGGCGCGCGGCACGGGCTAATTTCAGGAACGCTTCAAGCTGATCCCGCCAGCGCTTATAGCCGTCCATGCTCGGATGTCAACCATCATTGAAGTAGGTCGTAATCTGCCGCCCTTTTGCGTCGATAAATGCCGGGTATAAATCCAAAAAGGTGATGTATCCCGCAAGAGCGGCATTGCTTGCAATCGACCGCAGCCGATCATTGGCAGGCAGCACGATGGTCTGGATTTTTCTCAGAATCATTTGTCGGCAGGATCGACTGCAAAACGATATGTGCCCTGGGCTTGCGCTCGTGCACAGAGGCAATCACCGCTTGTACGCCGGCCAGGATGCTGTCCACCACCGGTTCTTCCGCCGCCCAGGTGTTGTTGATGCCGAGCATCAGCACGACGAAGTCAGGGTTCAGATCGGCAGCGCCCAAGTGCCCCAGGCCACCGGCAGACCGGGGCAGCAGGCGATACAGCACAGGACGTTCTCCACCGAAACTTCCGCCGTTTTCGATGCAAAAGTTCAAACAGCCTTTCCGTATGGATTCCGTACCGGCTGTTTCTTGCAATAAAAAGCACTCGGTTTTTAGGCTAAGTGCTTGATTTTCAAGTAATTTTATGGTGCGCCCGGCCGGTCTCGAACCAGCAACCCCTGCCTTCGGAGGGCAGTACTCTATCCATTGAGCTACGGGCGCAGCGTCGACCATTCTAGCAGCGGGCGGGCATTCGGCCGGCATTGGCCGACAGCGTAGATATAATCTGCGGCTTTGCGGTCCGCTCTGGCGGGTGCGCGATTTGTTCCATCGCAAACATCAATGCCAAGGCCTACGAGGATTTCATGAGCGGACCCCAAGATCACCAGCAAGCCCACGACGAAGAATCGCACGAAGGGCCGATCAAGACCCCCAAGCAACTGGCCTTGGCCGTGTTGTTTGCCTTTGTCGTGCCGGTCATCGTGATCGTGATGCTGGCCAGCTATGTGACGACCGAGAGCAAGCCGTCCGCTGGCAGCGAAGCGCTGGAAGCCAAAGCGATCGCTGAGCGGGTGCAGCCAGTTGGCAGGATAGAGGTCAAGGATTTGTCTGACCCGGCTTCGATGAAAACCGGTCAACAGGTCTTTGAGGCCCAATGCACAGCCTGCCATACGGCCGGCGCACTCGGCGCACCCAAGTTCGGCGACCTCGCGGCTTGGGCAGCACGCAACAAGACCGGCTACGAAGC
>CAIJIT010000097.1 GCA_903820745.1 uncultured Burkholderiales bacterium | reverse complement strand
TTTGCGGGAATTTTGGTGAAAAAAGCGCTTGACAACCGCTGGAGCCGGGTGCATTCTGCCGCTCAAGGCTCGGGCGGGCCGCGGATTTTGCCGATGTTGGCGGTTTTAGGCGAGGCGGCAGGTGGCGGACGGAAGCGGTACAGCGTTCGCAGGTCCTACGCATCCTGCTGTGCGCCTTGCTGATGATCGCGTGTACTTCCGCGGCGGTGCAGGTCCGGGCGGGTGGTGGCGCGGTTTGAGCGAGCGTTGTTGGAGATCGAGGAGTTGGCGGGGCAGTGGGCGCTGGTGGATGGCGAGAAGTTGAGTGATTTGCAGCGGGAGAGGGTCAGGGCGGCGGTGCAGGCGTTGGAAGGGCGGTTGGAGAAGGTGAAGTTGAAGGTTGGCTAGATTTTCCAGGGCGCTAGGTTTGCGGATTGAACCCGCCCTTCGCGAAGCCAAGTATTTAATTTCATGCCGATTTGACATTTACCCCGCAGTCGAGTTAGCCTCCGAGATCCTCGGCAGAATTTGAGCACTGAGGAGCGACCGAATCGTCGCGTCGCAACCGAAGCTGCTCGCAACGCGGCTGCATCTGGGAAATGCGTTTTTGGGGAAGTTCAGCTCGGCGATCAAAGTGCTGAGCCAAGGTTCAAGGAGAAAGAAGTGGAAACGATTCGACGAATGATGCGAGCAACGATGGCGCCACGCGCGGTGTGTCTGCTAATTCTGGCGGCTGGTTTGACCCAAGGCGTGTTGGCGCTTGCCGCGGAAGGCGACGTCGCCGCGGACAAATTCGGCGGCAAACTCAAGGAATGTCAGATCTCGGAGCTGCAAAATGCGGATCCCGGTGCTGGAATCGGCTGCGTCCAGGCGTGTTTCTCCATTCTCACCTCTGCCGCGGACGAAGCCGTGGAATTCCGGCGCATGACGACGGCCACACTCTGGATCGGGTTTGCGCTGGCGGTGCTTTGCGTTGGGCTTCTCCAGCCATTCGTTGCGGCGCGCGCGGGCAAAAAGGGCTGGTCGGGCACCAATCGGCTTTTGGTCCAACTCGGGATGTTGGTCATTGGCGCAATCGTAGGTTCTGGCGGTGGTTACGCGCTGTATTCGTATCTCGCGCTGCCGCATGGCAAGGAGATGTACAACCGGTTGATGACTTTGAAGGAAAAGAATGTGATCGGGACCTCGTTTCCAGCAGACGGTAGTCGGCAGCTTACCTGCAACGGCGACGTCTTGAACCGAGCGGAGACAGCTGACAACACGGCCGTCGCCTCCGTACGAGATTACCGGGGAATCCTGCAGAGGTCGACCACGCGCATCGAGGACAATGCTGTCAGGATTGAACTCTCCACTTTCGGGCCGATCCGAGACAACATGATCGATGCCATGAAATCGATTGACAAAATTGATCCCAAAATCTACCCGCGCACAGCGCCGACTCCGACCGACGTCGGGCCGATCTATGACGCGCGCGAGCACACGCCGTTTCCGTCAAACTTCCCGGAGGCGGGCGGTCTCGGCGCGCTGGCTGGGGTATTTCTTGGCTTGGGTATTCACTTGGCACGGAAACCAAAAGCCTAAATTCGCATGTGAATCTGCCCGCGGTTCCAGAATTCGGAGATCGAGATGTTGTACGATTTGGTAGCGATTGGTGGATCTGGTGCGCAATTCGCCGAAGCCGTGGTCACGGCCGCTGGCTGGGGCCTGTGCGACTTGCCGCGCAAGTTGATCATTGTTGACGCCGATCAGCGGTATTTTGCAGGCGAAGGCGGTGAGACCGGTATCCAAGCCCTTTGGCGCGACGCAAATACAGCGCGCGAATTTTTGGCTGGCGCCGATGAAGGGGCCGAAGGCCGATCAAATCAGCCGGAGCCGCCGGTGTTCCTGCCGCCCTATTCCGGCCCGGTAAATGCTGAAGCTTTTGATGCAATTGATCTGGCTGGACTAAACAAAGCCCACCCGCTGCTCCAGACCGTGTTGACGCAGGAAGAAGCGGACCACAACATCAAGGACGGCTTGTTCGGGATGGCCAAGATCGGCGGTCTGCTGACGAGCGCGGCCAACGCAGCCCAAGAGAAAAATGCCCACGCCTACCCGGAATCCCTGATTACCAAACTGGATGGCAGCCATTTGGTCATCCTCGCGGGCTCGGTCGCCGGCGGCACCGGCGCCGGATTCCTGGTGCCGACGCTGAAATCGCTGTTTGCCAAGAATCCGAATCGTCCAATCCACGTTTACACTTTCCTCCAGATCG
>CAIJIT010000096.1 GCA_903820745.1 uncultured Burkholderiales bacterium | reverse complement strand
CCTGGAGTATGGCCGAGCCGGAAGATTCAGGCGCCGATGCGCTCGACCAGCCAGCACATGCCGACCACCGCCGCCAGCGAATTGGCCAGATTTGCAGCCTGAAAACCCTGGAACCGCCTGTGCCAGTCCGCAGGGGCCAAACGCGCCAAGCGCGACAGCAGCGCCAGCGAGCCCAGCAGCGACAGCACGAAGATGCCCTGGCCGACTTCGATGCCAAGATTGAAGCCAAGCAAGCTGATCAGCAGCGCCTTGCCCTGCAGACCGATGTCGCTGATCGCTGAAGCAAAACCCAACCCGTGCAGCAGCCCGCAGGCAAAGACGATGGCCATTCGCTGCCTGACGATGACCTGTTTCTGCCCGAGATTGAGCAAAGCCATCAAGACGATGCTGGCAGCGATCAGCGGCTCGACGATGCTGGATGCGACCTGCACCCAACCGAGCAGCGCAGCCGTCAAGCTGATGCTGTGTGCGATGGTGAAGCTGGTCAGCACGCCAAGCCAGTAGCGCCAACCGGCAGCCGCGACGACGATCGTCAACAGAAACAGCAAATGGTCGGTGCCGAGCAGAATATGTTCGACCCCGACCAGCAATTGGTCGCCCAGCACCTGCCAGGGCTGGCGGAAGAAGAAATGGCTTCCCCGCATTGTGCTCAACACGGCAACTTCGACCTCGCTGCCGCGGCTCGCCTTCAGCGTCAATTGCTGCTCGCTCGCCGCAGCGCCGAACAAGTCGGTTTCGATGCGCAAGGCCAACGGGGGCGCGCTGAAGCTGAACTTCGCCATCAGGATGAAATGACCGCCGCCAGCCGCAGAAGCCGGATTGCGCTCGTCCTGTTCGGCCATCACCTGGATGAAATCGACGCGACCGGCCTGTTCGCCATCGAACAGCCGCATTCGCTGCAGCAATTGCGCGTTCACTTCGGGAGCCTGCAACTCGGCAGCCGACAGGCGCCCATCGCGGTCACTATCGACGGCTGCGGGCAGCGCCGACACCGGAATCGCCACGACGGCAAAGACCGCCTGATCGAGCAGATTCAGGCTGCCCTGCTGGGCCGGCATCAGATGAGCCTGGGCGGTCGTGCTCAACAGCAAGCCGGCCAGCCAACTGGCGAGCAGACGCGTCAAAGCGGGCCTTTCACGCAGCGCTGGATATAGGGGTAACTGTCGGTGATGTAGTAATGGTAAGTGCCACTCGGAAACTCGGGCGTCACCCCGGTTCGGCCATTGCATTCGTCGAGGTCTCCCGAGCCGGCGATATATTCATAGTCCTGCGTGAATGTGCCCATCGGAAAAATCGATAGCGCCGGCCTGCCGGCATCGGGCACGGCCTTCTTGGCGAAGCTGCCGACCATCGCTTTGATTGCCGACGCCGCGTCATCGGCCTTGCTGTAGCCATAGCGGGCATAGATCGGAAAGCCGTCCTTGGCAAAGGCGACCAGCGTCATCGCCTTGCCTTTGTTGAGCCTGGCGATATAGCCCTCGGGCATGCCGTGGTAGTGATAAAGCCCGGTCGGCTGCACATGGGCATTGCTCGAATCGGTGCCGAAGGTGAAGGCGCCGCCGAGCGCTTCGATGCGCCAGGGATCTTGTCCGGCGATCTGCACGCAGCCGCCGCCTGGGGCGGTGCTGGTCGCAGTGCCCAGGCAGGTACCTGCGGTGCCGGGGTCGAGCTTGACGCCGTTCAGCACATAGCCGACATTGCCTGCGCCGCTGGTCTGGCTGCCGCTGTTGACCGGCAGCAAGGGCATGCTGGTCGAGATGTTTTGAACCGAAATCGGCGTGGCGAAGTTGCCATCAGTGACTGCATGATCAGGGATGCCGTTACCGGTCAACAACCTCAGGGCGCCGCTACAGGTCCAGCTCGAGATGCTGTTGGCCATCACCTTGACGCTGTTGTTGTAAGCGCTATAGCTCAGGCTGCAGGCAACTGCGGAAGTGCCGCCTGTCGCGGGGACAGACGGGATGTTGCTGGGCGCAGCGCTGGTAGCTGCCCCGCCACCACCTCCGCAAGCAGCCAGCATGGCGCTGAGCCAGAAAACTGTCAGGATCTTGATCTTCAAAAGGTCATTCCCCGGTTTCAAAAATGGATCGGCAATTTCATCGAAAAGGCAGCCACAAGCGCAGCTTGACCTGGTCGACAGCAGTCACCTCAAGCGTCAGCTCGCCGCCATGCGCGAGGGCAATTACGCGCGCCAGGCTCAAGCCAAGGCCGCTGCCCTCGACGGCGCGATTGTGCGCCGCATCGCCGCGGTAGAAGCGATCGAAAAAACGCGAACGGCTGTCTGCGTCGATCAGCTGACTTGAATTGGCGACGAGCACCTCGATGCCTGCCGGCATGGCCTTGGCGATGACATGGATCCAGCCCCCCGCGCTGCAATAGGACAATGCATTGCTGACCAGGTTGTTGAGCAACTGGCTCAGCAGCAGGGCATCGCCCTGAACCCGCAGTTGGCGTTCGATCTTGAATTCACATTGCTGGTCGGTCAGCAACATTTGCACATCACCGATCAAATCGTCGAGCAACTGGCTCAGGTCGACCAGGCTGGCCGTCAGCGCCAACTTGCCGGCATCAGCCTGCGACAGCAGCAGCAGCTTGCGCGTGATGCCGGTCAGACGGTCGACTTCGTCCTGCATTCCGGCCAGTTCGACCTGCAGGCTGCCCTGCGGCGAATGCTGGATCGCCTGCTCGATGCGGCCACGCAGAATCGTCAGCGGGGTCTTCAATTCATGTGCGGCATCGGCGGAAAACCGCGAGGCTTGCACAAAACTCGCTTCCAGCCGTTCCAGCATCCGGTTGTAGACGGCAATCAACTGCTTGAACTCCAGGTCCTCGCCAGCGCTGGGCAAACGCCGGTCGAGCGCCTGCTGCGTCATGCCCTGCATCGCTTCGCGCAAGCGGTTCACCGGCTTCATCGTCAAGCCCGATAGCAGCCAGGCACCCGCCGCGGTCAAGGCCAGCGCCAGCGGGATCACGATGCCCAGGGCGCTTTGCAGCGCACCCAGCATCTCGGCCTGGGTCGCAGCCAGGTCGGCAGCGAGCAGCGCTTGACCGAAGGGGGCTGAAAACCTGGCCATGCGCCAATCACGCTCTTCTGCGTTGAACGAAGCGAACTTGCAAGGGCCGGGCGGCGGCGGTCGCTCGAAAGACTCGGACCGGCTTCCTGGTGGAGGTGGGGGTGGCGGCGGCGGTGGGGATGCATCCACCGGGTTTTCCACATCATCCCATTGCAAGTTATCGGCAACCAGCTTGCTGCTCCAGTTGGCTGATTGGAAACCACGCTCACCGTTCAGCGATTCGAAACGAAACTGCAGTTGTTCGCGGTTGACCAGGCGCAGGCGGTTGACCAGTTCGGATTCGAGCCGGCCGATCTGCTCGCCCAGTACTGGTTGGCTTGCAAGGCGGCGGACTTCACGGCAGAGCCGGTCGTCAAGTCTTGTGACCTCGAAGTTGAAAACCCTGCTCCAGCCGAGCAACAACACCGCGGCCAGCACCGCCGCGACGATCAAGGCCGCGCTGACAAACAGCCGGGTACGGAACGACAGGGTCACTTGGCGGCTCTGAACAAATAGCCGGCACCGCGCACTGCCTCGATCGGCGATGCGCCATGCGCGTCGATCGAAGCGAGCTTGCCGCGCAAACGCTTGATGCAGACGTCGACGACATTGGTACTCGGGTCGAAGTCGTAACCCCAGACCTGTTCAAGAATCTGCCGACGGTTGAAGATCTGCCCTTCGGACCGCATCAGATATTCGAGCAGACTGAATTCCCTTGTCGTCAGCTCGACCTCCTGACCTTCGCAAATGGCGCGGCGACTGATCCGGTCGAGCTTGAGATTACCGACCTGCACCTGGTTCTGCCGATCACCCGCCAAGCGGCGACGCAGCGCCAGAATTCGTGCCACCAACTCCTCGACATAAAAGGGTTTGGCCAGGTAATCGTCAGCGCCGAGGCTCAGCCCATCGAGGCGGTCACCGAGTTCGTTGCGCGCGGTCAGCAAGATCAGCGGCGTGACGACACCGGCGCTGCGCAAGGCCTTGAGGACCGACATGCCGTCGCGGCCGGGCAGCATGATGTCAAGCACGATCGCATCGAAACGGCCTTCGCAGGCTGCGGCCAGGCCGCTGTTGCCGTTGTCGCAATGAGTGACTTGCAGACCGCGCTCGGCCAGGCCGCTGATGACGAAGTCAGCGATTTTCTGTTCGTCTTCGACCAGCAATACCTTCAATCGGGCCGCCTGACTTGTCGCAGTTGCCATCTTGAAACTCTATTTTTCCGGCGGCCTGCCTGGTGGCGGACCAGGCGGTCCGGGCGGACGTGGGTCGAGTGCCTCCATCTTGGCCGGGCTGAAACCCGCCGCATTCAGCGCCTCGTCAAGCGCCGGGCTACGCCGCAGGCCCGCATCGCGCAGCGCCCGCTTCAGCGCGCGTGCGTCCTCGGCCGTCAAGGTCGCAGGCTTGTAGGCAGACAGCACCGACTTGACCTTGGCTTGCTCGGCGCTGGTCAACACCAGCGGTGGCGGCCCACCCGGCGGCCGGTCTTCACCCGGCGGAGGGGGCGGCGGCGGCCTGCCACTATCCGGGTTACGAACCTGACCAACAGCCAAGCCAGCAGCCAAAATCAAAGTGCAGACCAGCCATGATTTCTTGATCATCATCCTTCCCTCTTCACCAATGAAATATCCACAAGGTCCGCTCAGATCGACTTCAGGTAATCGAATAGCTGCTGCTTTTGTACGGCGCTCAAGGCCTTGAACCGGTCCCGCGCTACTGCGCCTTCGCCGGCATGACCGAGCACCGCGTCACCCAAGGTAGTCGCGCGTCCGTCATGCAGGAAACGCGTCCTGGCGCGCAAGCCCCACAGCGGCGCCGTGCGGATGTCGCTGCCCTTGGCATTGCCTTGTTCGATGCCGTCCCCAAGTGCGCCCATATTGTGCAGCAGCAGGTCAGAGAACAGCGCGACCGGCTGATATGACAGGGCCGGCAATCGGTTCGCACCTGTCATCATCACCGGCAGATGGCAGGAGTTGCAGTTGATCTGGCTGAACAATTTGCCGCCAGCAGCAGCGGAGACGCTCAAGCGCAAGGGTGGAGGTGGCGCGAGCAAGCGCATGAAATCCGCCGCATGGTCGATGTCGCCCTTGCCGGTGGCCGGGTCGACTGCGTCCTCGACATCGGCCACCAGGTCAAACCTGGCCAACAGCGCCGCATTGCCGTTCGGTGCGTTTTCCTTGGGGAAAAAACGGTTGGTGATGCCCATTTCATTGACATAGGCATCGCCTGAAAAAGCCAGCAAGGTCGCCTGCTGCGCTTTCCAACCGAAACGCCCGACCCGCTGCTTGCCGCTGACGACATCGGTGACCATCGACACCCTGCCCTGTACGCCATCGGCTTGACGCCGCTGGGCATTGAGCAAAATATCCTGGTCGGCAATCGCTTCAATCAGCCCGGCACCGAAAATCGGGGTGGCCATCCGTTGTGCCACCACGGTGGCTTCCACCGGCACATGTTCCTGCGCCGCTGGGTCAATCGCAAAGCGTTGCAGCAGCGAGCCACCGAATTGGTCCATCGGGTCGAATTTGCCATTGAGCATTCGCCCGAAACGCGTCACCGTGATCACGCTGGCGCCACCGGTCGCGCCGTCGCTATGGCATTCGACACAGGACTTGCCGTTGAAGATCGGGCCCAGGCCTCCCGCCGCCGTTTCGACCGCTTCAAACTCCTCCCGGCCAAGGACAAAGGCCTGCCGACTGACCGCATCCAGGCCGGGCAAGGCATCGCCGAACTGCGGAGCGCCGCCCGGCAGCGGTCGCTGCATAGGAGCTGCCGGCCTGAGTTTCTTGCGCGGATGAAAAGCATCGATCTGCGCCGCCGTCACGCCGGCCAGCAAGGTCACCGTCAGGGCAACAAGGATTGAGTTCAGTTTCATGGTCTGCCTTTCTCGAATGCACCCATCCTAGGTCGGGTGCAATTGCTGAAAATGACATCTTCGTCATCCGGACCAGGAGCCAGCACTTGTCACCTGGATGATCAACTGCTTGTCAACAAAGGCTGCTCGATCGCACCGAAGCGCCTTGCCGCCGCCTGCGCTGGGGGATTTCAGCCAAAGCTCAAATCCCACCACAGCGCAAATCGGAAAAGGGTCAATCTGTTGCGGGTTGCAACTTCAGCGTCCTTCGTCCGACAAACCCGACCAGCCCCAAGGCCAAACCGACCAGCGGGAGTGAACCGGGTTCAGGGACAGCCATGACGCAACATAGTTCAACTTCGGCCCCTTGAGCCGGATTTTGGAAAGCAAATTCACTGTTACTCGCGGTGAAGGCATAACCATCGACTTGGCCGGTTTCAGTGAGCGGGTTGTACATGATCATGATTTGGTCGCCAATAGTGGATTGGGGGAAATCAAATCTGTAATATCCATTCGCACCTGCAGCTATGTTGTACTGTTCAGCCAGAAGCCAATTAGTACCGGATAAATAGAACATGTCCACGTCATATGGGACGATTCCCAGATTTCTAAAATAGGCCATGACGCTCCCTAACTCATAGGGGCTTCCAAGTTTGTAGTCAAGCGTCAGCATGCCTTGACCAGTTGTCTTGAATATCACGCAACCTTCATGTTCTGGATTTTGGCAATCAGGACCAGACGCTTTTGTCTCGGCCGTAGCTGTGCCGCCACTCAATGCCGTTACCGTCTCTATGCGATTGATACTAATGCCGGACTGAGTCCAGCTTTCCTGGCTGGTCAGAGTCCCGGACGTCGTTATTGGGTTCGTAACAAATCCATGCGACCAATCGTCGAATTGGAATCCTTGTGGCAAGGGTGTTGCTAGCGCCACTGCAGGAAATACAAGGGAAACCGCCAAGGCGGCAGCATTTTGCAGTATTTTTATTGCTTTCATAATATTCGTCCATTCAATGGGTTGATAAGGCTTACTTTCCGGTGCTGTTGGCTTCGAGGATAAACAGGTCGTAATTCGAATCGAGGTACGGTCCTCGGGCGGATCTTTAGCAAGTACCGAGCCACAAGTGCAAGCCATTGATTTATATGAAAAAAGAATCAAGCGTCGAAAATCCCGGGGCCGAACTGTAAAAATTGTCGACAGTGGCAGTCGGACGGTCAGGGACCTCAATGATGTTCGGATAAGCTGAGCCTCCAGGACGGCGCAGCGATCTTGCAGCTGTGGTCAACTGGTTAAGCTGACCGGACTTCCATCCAATAACAGCATTGATCCGGGAACGTCCCGCCCCGAAATGCCAATTGAAAGCCCAGGACAGCGTCCAGCGCTTGTCGCCTAGATGACCGCTGAGCTATGGACAGACGCTGCACAATCGCGCCCAACAGGAGAACCGCGATGCCCAGCCAGACCTCGATCGAAACCCAAAGCCATTACCGCATCTGCCCGCTCTGCGAAGCCTGCTGCGGTCTGGAGGTTCGGACCGAAGCCGGTCGCGTCATCAGCATTCGCGGTGCCGGCAACGATGTCTTCAGCCACGGCTTCATCTGCCCGAAAGGCGTTTCACTGAAGGATCTGCACGAAGACCCGGATCGGCTGCGCAAGCCGCTGATCAAGCGGAATGGCGAGTTCGTCGAGGCGAGCTGGGACGAAGCCTTCGCCGAGGTCGAGCGCCGTTTGCTTCCCCTCATTGCCGAGCATGGCAACGATGCAGTGGCGACTGTCATCGGCAACCCGGCCGCGCACAAGGTCGGCTTGCTGAGCTATTTTCCACGCCTGGCCAAGGCGCTGGGAACGCGTAATTTATTCTCGGCCTCGACGCTCGACCAGATGCCCAAGCAGCTCAGCGCCGGGCTGATGTTCGGCCATTGGCTGTCGATTCCGGTGCCCGACATCGAGCGCTGCGATCTGCTCTTGATGCTTGGCGCCAATCCGCTGGTCAGCAACGGCAGCCTCTGGACCGTGCCCGATTACCGCGGCAAAGCGCGTGCGATGCGCGAGCGCGGCGGCCGCATCATCGTCGTCGATCCTCGCCGCACCGAGACCGCAGCGCAGGCCGATCAGCATCTGCCGATCAAGCCCGGCGGTGATGTCTTTTTGCTGCTGGGCCTGGTGCACACGCTATTCGACGAGGGTCTGGTCCGCCTTGGGCGGCTGGCCGAGCATGTCAACGGTCTGGAGGAGTTGCGCAGCGCCATGCTGCCCTTTGCCCCGGAGCGCATGGCTGCCGGCTGCGGTATCTCTGCGCCGGCGCAGCGGCAGTTGGCGCGCGATCTGGCCGCGGCCGGACGCGCCGCCGTCTATGGCCGCATCGGCACCTGCACGCAGCGCTTCGGCAGCTTGAACAGCTGGTTGATCGATGTGCTGAACGTCCTCACCGGACATCTTGATGCCGAGGGTGGCGCGATGTTCCCCAAGGCTGCCGCCTTTGCCGCCAACACCCATGGAAAGCCGGGCCGCGGCCGGGGTATCTCGACCGGCAGGCGCCGCAGCCGGGTCTCAGGCGCGCCCGAGGTTTTCGGTGAATTCCCGATCACCTGCCTGGCCGAGGAAATCGAAACGCCCGGAGCCGGCCAGGTCAAGGCAGTCATCTGCATCGCGGCCAATCCGGTCCTGTCGACGCCGAACGGCCAGCGCATTGCTGCAGCGCTGGACGGGCTCTCCTTCATGCTGAGCCTGGACATCTATGTGAATGAAACCAGCCGCCATGCCGATGTGATCCTGCCCGGGCTGTCGCCTTTGGAGGAGGCACATTTCGACGTCGCCTTCCCGCAGCTTTCTTACCGCAACCATGCGCGTTTCAGCGGACCGGTGTTCGCCAAACCAGCGGACCATCCGGAAGAATGGCAAACGCTGCTGCGCCTGGCTGCGCTGGTTGAAGGCAAGGGACTCAATGTCGATGTGAAAGCGCTGGATGACGCGGAAGTGCAACGCATCACCGGAGCGCAGCCAGCGGAATTGCTGGCCACGCTCGGCAGCGGCCCCGAGCGCTTGATCGATCTGGCGCTGCGCAGCGGGCCTTACGGGCTGACGCTGGCTGAGGTCAAGGCCGCTGCCGGCGGCATTGACCTCGGCGCTCTGCAGCCAAGAATCCCCGAGCTGCTGCGCACGCCTTCGGCCTGCATCGAACTGGCGCCCGCGCTGCTGCTGGCTGATCTGGTTCATGTCGAACAAGCTTTGCAGCAGCCGGTTGAGGGCATGCTGCTGATCGGCAGACGCGATATGCGCTCCGGCAACAGCTGGATGCACAACTTGCCGGTGCTGGCCAAAGGCCCGCAGCGCTGCACCTTGCTGGTCAACCCGCTCGATGCCACCAGGCTCGGCCTGAGCGACGGCGGCATGGCGCGCTTGCGCGCCGGCGGCGCCGAATTGCTGGCACCGGTGCAGCTCAGCGACGAGCTGATGCTGGGCTTCATCAGCCTGCCGCACGGCTGGGGCCATGACTTGCCCGGCGCCAGGCTGAAGCTGGCAGAGCAGCGTCCTGGCGTGAACATGAACGCCTTGCTCAATGATCAAATGCGCGACCCTTTGTCAGGCAATGCGGTGCTCAGCGGCATTGCGGTCGAAGTCGCTGCCGCGTAAAAGTCAGCAAACTCGTGACAAAGCAACAATTCGTGCTACACTGCTCGCATAGATACGCACAAGACCCTTTTTTCAAGGTCTTCAATCTGCAGCCCCGCGGTACGTTCGCGACCGGCTCGCTTCAGTTTCAACTCCCAGTTTGACTGTTCTTGAGTGTTTCTGTCTCCACAAGCCAAGTGGCCGTGGAGTATTTTTTCAATAGTTTCAAAAGGAACACATCATGACTACGCAAACTGGCACCGTGAAATGGTTTGACGACGGCAAGGGCTTTGGTTTCATCACGCCTGAAGACGGCTCGAAGGACTTGTTCGCTCACCACAGCGAAATCCGCAACAACGGCGGCTTCCGCACTTTGGCTGAGAACCAAAAGGTTGAATTCGAAGTCAAGCAAGGCCCCAAGGGTCTGCAAGCTTCGAACATCCGCGGCCTGTAAAGCCCGCGGCGGCGCATTCAGCGCCGCCAACCCAGGCTGATGCGTGAGCATCAGCCGCTTTGATTCAATCAAAGCAAAACGACGCATCGGCCTGGCCGGTGCGTTGTCTTTTCAAGCTTGCCAGCATCAATAAAAATAAAGCCGGCAAGCTCGGGATGCTCTGCATAGCTCAACGCGAGTGTGTGTAGTGCGGATCGGGATGGGATGCAAGGCGCATTTTGCGGCCAATAGCACGTGCTATTGGCGATAAATGCAACGCCGCAGACCGCCCGAGGCCTCGCTATCGCAAACCGTGAGGGGTTATGCAGAGCATCCCTCGGGCAGCACCAGCCAGCCCCGATCGTTTGAGGCCTCGAAGACTCACGGTCACCTGCACGTACCCCAAGCGCGCAGCCAAACTCACTTCGCCATACCGCGCCCTGAAATCGTTCTGGCGCACACCTCGATAAAGAATATGCAGAAAAAAAGCATAGAGGTGGGCAAATACCTTGTCTCACCCATGATCAAAACCCAAGCCGATGGCAGCTTTGCCGCATCGGT
>CAIJIT010000095.1 GCA_903820745.1 uncultured Burkholderiales bacterium | reverse complement strand
TTCTATGCCCGCTACTTCGCGCTCCTGCCGATTTCGAATTTTTCAACCCAGTTCTGAACCATGCAACTCACCGGTGAACAGCTGATCGCCCAACCCCAGCAGTTGGTCTGGGACAGTCTCAACACGCGCGACATCCTCCAGGCCTGCATCCCCGGTTGCGAATCGATGGAACTCACGGCCGAGAACGAGTACAAGATCGCCATGGTCGCGGCAGTAGGTCCGTTGAAGGCGCGCTTCAACGGCAAGCTGCGCATCACCGACATCGATGCACCGAACAGCTACCGCCTGAGCTTCGATGGCAGCGGCGGCATGATCGGCTTCGGCAAGGGCGGCGCGCATGTCACGCTCACCCGGCAGGACGACGCCACGCTGCTGAAGTACGAAACCACGGCCGAGGTGGGCGGCAAGCTCGCGCAGATCGGGTCGCGCCTCGTGATGGGCGCAGCGAAGAAAACGGCTGACGATTTCTTCGCGAAGTTCAGGGAAGCGCTCGGTTCAAAAGTCGACCTCGCCCCGGTGCCTCCCCCCATGCTGGCGCCATACGAACCGGCGGGCGGTGAACCTGAAATGCCCGATCTTCCAGACCATCGCTGATCGGAAGTGTTCGGCCAGCGCGCCTGCCAACGGCAGGGCCTAAAAAATGAGGGTAACGCCATTGAGCAACTTCGGCGGCCCGAAACGCGGGTCATGCTTGCCCACAGGCGGTTGATACTCCCGTACTCCCGTCCGTAGCATCACAAGGCGTGATTGACTCGATCAGCCTGATTAATCATGCTGCGCATCAGGCGCTGCGCCACCTAACATCCGCTCACTTTTTTGCGGACACCGTGTCCGCCAGCATTTCGATTGGAGATCTGCATGCACTGCGATGCCTCGAAACATGGCGTGGGGAAACCTGGCTTGCAAACCATGGCGTCGCGGTTCGCTGTTGCCATCGGACTGGTGTCAGCCCTTGCGGCGGCTTGTCTGAGCCCTAGCACTGCGCTTGCGCAGGCTTGGCCATCCAGGCCCATCACCCTGGTGCTGGCCTATCCGCCTGGTGGCGGCACGGACAACGTGGCGCGCATGCTGGCCAAGTTCTGGTCCGAGCAGATGGGCGTGCCGGTGGTGGTGGACAACCGCGGCGGAGCCGGCGGACGAATTGGCACGCAGTCGGTCGCGCGCGCCGCGCCGGACGGCTACACCGTGTTGTTCGGCACCGGCGCTGAACTGACCATGGCGCCCGCCACGGTGGCGAAGATGCCTTACGACCCTGAGCGCGATTTCGACCCAGTGACGCAGATCGGCGGCGGGCCCTATCTGCTGATCGCGTCCAAATCCTTTCCACCCAATAACGTGCAGGAACTGGTTGCCTATGAGAAGCAGAATCCGGGCAAGGTCAACTACTCGTCGGGGGGCATGTACGCTGCCACGCACTTGATCGGTCTGCAGTTCAATGACCGCACCGGCATCAATACGCTGCACGTGCCCTATCGCGGAAGCGGTCCTTCCCTGGTCGGATTGATGGGGGGCGAAGTGCAGTACACCTTCAATACGCCCAGTTCCAGCCTGGAACTGGTGCAGGGCGGCAAAGTCAAGATCCTGGCGGTAGCCTCGCCTACCCGCCTCAGCAAACTTCCCGACGTGCCGACGATTGCCGAGTCAGGTTACCCTGGCTTTGCGGGCGGCTCGTGGTACGGACTGATGGTGCCCGCGGGCACGCCCGCCGCAGCCACCGAGCGGCTGCGCGCGGAAACCATCAAATTCCTGAATGACGAAAAGTCGCGCGCCGCGCTGGAGGGCGTCTACATTCGACCGATCGGGAGTTCGGCCGAGGAGTTGAAAAAACTGATCTCTAGCGAGATCGCCCGCTACAAGCAACTGATGACAAAGCTGAAACTCGCGCCCGAATGAAGCGTTCGCCAATACCGCATGACAAGGAGATGACGCCATGCCCATGCCGGTCGACATTGCCGCAGTAGCCTGGCGACCCACCGTCACGGGGTCCACGCACGCCGCAGCCACTGGCCATCAACTGGCCACGTTCGCCGCGATGCGGATTCTGGACGGTGGCGGCAACGCGATCGATGCCGGCGTCACCGCTGCCATGGCGTTGTCAGTGTTGCAGCCCGATGTCGTCTCCTTCGCGGGTGTCGCCCCCACGCTGGTGTACCTGAAATCGGGCGAAGTGGTGAGCCTTGCGGGCCTGGGATACTGGCCTGCCGGCACCGACATCGCCGCGCTCAGGCGTGCGGGCACCGGCAGCGTTCCTGAAGGCGTGATGCGGCAGATCATTCCCGCCGCACCCGCCACCCACATAGAAGCGCTGCGCCGATTCGGCACCATCAGCTTTGAGCAGGCAGCAAGTGCTGCACGCGATCTGGCGCGAGACGGCTTCGCTGTCTATCCGCAGCTGGCCGACGTCCTGGAGGCGCACGGCGGCGAGATCGACCGCTTCGCCACCAATGCCGCCATCTTCAGGCCCGGTGGCAAGACGCCGCCAGTAGGCAGCGTCTTGCGCCAACTCGATCTGGCCCGCACCATCGACAGCATGATCGCCGCAGAACGCGAGCACCGTGGCGATCGCGACAGCAAGCTGCGCGCCGTGCACGATTTCTTTTACAAGGGGCCCATCGCGCAGCGCATCGTGCGCTTCCACGAGGAAGCGGGTGGCTTCATTCGCGCAGCCGACCTGCGAGACTTCCAGGTTCCGGTCGAGGCCAGCATCTCGACCCGGGTCTTTGGCCTGGACGTGCATGCCTGCGATGTCTGGTGCCAGGGAATCGTGTTGCTGGAGGCGCTCAAGCTGCTCGAGGGCGTGCCACTGCGCGAGCAGGGCCACAACTCGACGGCGCATATCCACTGGATGACCGAAGCGCTCAATTTGGCATTTGCCGACCGGGAGGCATTCATTGGCGACCCGCGCTTTGTGCAGGTGCCCACGCAAAAGCTGCTGAGTCAGGACTATGCAAATGCGCAGCGCGCCCGCATCGATCGCACCCGCGCGCTTGGGCACATGTACGGGGCCGGCGAGGGCCTGCGCATGCCGGCTGGCGAGGCGACACGAGCCGCGCCTGACACGATCTACGCAGCCATCATGGATCGATATGGCAACGGGTACTCGGCCACACCCTCCGACACCATGTACGACAGCCCGATGGTCCCGGACTTGGGCTTTGTCGTCTCCACGCGCGGCGCGCAGAGCCGGCTGGAGCCGGATCATCCCGCGGTGGTGGCGCCAGGCA
>CAIJIT010000094.1 GCA_903820745.1 uncultured Burkholderiales bacterium | reverse complement strand
GGCGGCGCTGCTAGTGTGCCCGGTAACTTGAATGATTCGGCCAAGTCTGAGGCATCACCAGCTCAAATACTGAGCTATCCACCGGGCAAGCCCGACGTCACATCGCCCAAGTCCCGCAGTCCGGCGCCGGGTATTCCGACCGACTGTTTACACGCCCGATACTTCCACGCAGGCCTGCCCGTTATTCAGCAAGGCGTCTTCGATCATCGAGCGGCCATCCAGGAAAATCTTGAGTGTCGTTGCGCGGCTTTGATTCCTGGTTTTAAGCCAAATCACCTTGGGCGGCTGGCCCCAGACAAGCGAAAGCTCTTCAAAATCCGCATCGCGGGTGACGATGACAAAACCTTCATCCTTCGCGAATTGCCAGACCTGAGTGTCAGTTGCTGACTCAAGGCCCAACAGAGTGACCTGAGAGCTACCGGGGTAGTCATGCTGAAGAAACGGAACCAATCGCCGGGACAGGTTTTCGTCCAACAGAAGCTTCATTGAACGGCCAGCGAATAGATCTTGTGTTCCCGGTCAGCCGCGAAGGCAAGCACAGCCAAAATATCGGCAGCTTCCAGTTCCGGAAAATCATCCAAAATTTCTTGCTGCGACATGCCACTGGAAAGCAGCGACAGCACGTCGTAGACAGTGATGCGCAAGCCACGTATGCACGGCCGGCCACCCCGTTTTCCGGTCTCTAGCGTAATCCGGCTCATGTTGAATTCCTGCTGTGATCAGGAAGCGATTTTGCATCACTTCCCGCACCTTGGAACGCCCACCAGGAGTTGTTCCCCAATTCAGGGCAATACCGCTGCGATCATCTTTTTCAAAACTCGGTGATCTCGCCATGCAGGACCGAGTCTGAAAAAAATAATGCGGAAATATTGCCGTACGGACCCAGCACTTGAGGAGGATCAGCTCAGGGCAGCTTGAGAAAAACTCAAGAGCTGGGCACTTGTGGTTTAACCGACGTTCATCACCGGGTAGTCGGTGTAGCCCTTGGCATCGCCGCCGTAAAAGCTCGACCGATCGTAGGCATTGAGTGCGGCATTGAGTTCGAAGCGCTGCGGCAGGTCCGGATTGGAGATGAAGAGCCGGCCAAAGGCCACGGCGTCAGCGTCTCCGGCTTGCAGAGCCGCTTCAGCGAGTTCGCGGTCATAACCGCCCGCCATCAAGACCTTGCCAGCGAACAGCTTGCCAAACAAGGCGGCCGTGCTCGGTACATTGACGGCCACGCGGTCATTGCCGCCGGCCATCGTCGCGCGCGGCTCAATCAGGTGCAAATAGGCCAGCTTGAGCGGGTTGAGCTTGGCGATCAAATGGCTGAACAGGCCGATCGGGTCTTGATCCGACATGTCGTTGAAGCTGCCGTAAGGCGACAGGCGAAGTCCCACGCGTGCGCTGCCCCATACGCCGATCACAGCATCCAGAACTTCCAGCGTCAGGCGGGTGCGGTTCTCGAAGCTGCCGCCGTAAGCGTCGTCGCGATGGTTGGATCCGTCCTGCAGGAATTGATCGAGCAAATAGCCGTTGGCCGCATGCACTTCAACACCATCGAAACCGGCTTTCTTGGCTTGTTCAGCCGCATGACGATAGTCCTGGATCAAGGCCGGGATTTCGCTGATTTCGATGGCGTGGGGCACTTCATAGTCCGCCAACTGCCAATCGGCCCTGTAGACCTTGCCGCTGGGGGCAATTGCCGAGGGTGCCACGGGCAGACCTTCTTCTTGATGCAGCGATGAGTGCGAGATTCGGCCAACATGCCAGAGCTGCAAGACGATGCGTCCGCCCTGGGCGTGGACGGCTTGGGTGACTCCTTTCCAGCCCTCGACCTGCGCATCGCTGTAGATGCCTGGGGTGCCGGGGTAGCCTTTGGCCAGCGGGGAGATTTGACTGGCTTCGGTGATGATCAAGCCGGAGCTTGCCCGCTGTGCGTAGTACTGGGCCGCCAAGGCGCCAGGCACGTCGCCCGGGCCAGCGCGCATGCGTGTCAGCGGGGCCATGACGACACGATTTTTAAGGGCGATGTCGCCGAATTGCTCTGCAGTCAGAAGTTTCATTGGGCTGTTCAAGGGGAGAGAAATAGGGCCACGAGTATGAGGCATGCTCGTTATCGCGTCAGCCGCAAGCAGCCAGGCCCTCCGGATTTTCAGGGCCTGGTAGAGGTCAAGAAACTGCGGCATTGGCGCAGAAGAAAATGCACTGGCTCGTCCGATGAACGGTTCAGATCGCGGCAAACGCGATCCAACTGACCTGTCGGGCGCTGGCGGGCAATGAGAATCGCTGGCACGTTCAGCAGCAGTCCCGGCTGCGAACTGCGACCCCGGGCAAGCCCGGGCAAGCCCGACTTTTCATCATCGCGGCCGCTGCCACAATCGCCCATCCGGGCAATCCTGCCCCTGTGCAACTGGCCACAAGCCATCTAGAAACCGTCAACCCATGGCCATCGAACAACTCAGCGACGAACAGATCCGCAACTGGACCCGTGCCGAAAAAGACCATTGGTGGTTCACCAAGGTGTTTCGCGGCGACATGCCGCAACTGACCTTGCGCGCTGGCTTGACCGGCTTTTTGCTCGGTGGCG
>CAIJIT010000093.1 GCA_903820745.1 uncultured Burkholderiales bacterium | reverse complement strand
GGGCCGAAGGTGTCGCAGCCTTTGCCCTTGTCCCATTGACCACCGCGCTCGAGCTGGAATTCCCGCTCGGACAAGTCGTTGACAACGCAATACCCGGCCACATGCTTGAGCGCATCGGCTTCCGAGACATAGCGTGCGCGGCTGCCGATGACGACGCCAAGCTCGACTTCCCAGTCGCCCTTCACCGAGCCCTGCGGCAGCACGACCGGATGGTTGGCGCCGACCGCACATTCCAGTGTTTTCATGAAGATGACCGGCTCCTTCGGGATCGGCATATTCGATTCGGCCGCATGGTCGGCATAGTTCAGCCCGATGGCGACAAACTTGCCCATGCCTGTCCACGGCACAGCCAAACGGCCCTGCGGCACGATCGGCAACTGGCTGACATCGATGCTGGCCAGCGCGGCAAGGCCGGCTGGCGACAGCGTGGCGGGCGTGATTTCGGACAGCAACACGCTCAGGTCGCGGACCTGGCCGCACTCATCGAGCAGACCAGGCTTTTCCTGGCCCTTGGGGCCGTGGCGCAATAGTTTCATGTATTCACTCCAGTTTCAGTTGGACCAGCCGCCGTCGATGATCTGGGCGGTACCGGTGGTAAAGGAAGATTCATCACTTGCAAGATAGACGGCCAGTGCGGCGATTTCTTCGACACGGCCGAGCCGGCCCATCGGCTGGCGCTCGACAAAGGCAGCCTCGACCTGAGCCAGGGAGTGGCCGCTGGCCCGCGACTGCGCCGCGATCCGGTCGCGCAGCGAAGGGCTCATTACCGTACCCGGGCAGATGGCATTGCAGCGAATGCCGCGGGTAACGAAATCAGCCGCCACCGATTTGGTCAGACCGATGACAGCCGCTTTGGTCGCGCCGTAGACGAAGCGGCCGGGTGCGCCCTTGATGCTACCAGCCACCGAGGCCACATTGATGATGGAACCTCCGCCTTGGGCGAGCATACCGGGCAGGAAGGCCTGGATGGTGCGGAACTGCGACCTGACATTGAGCTCGAAAGCCAGGCACCATTGCTCTTCGGTGCATTCCAGAACGCTGCCGACATGGACAAATCCGGCCGCATTGAAAAGCACGTCGACGGCACCGATCGACTCTGCTGCAGCCTTGACTGCTTGCGGGTCGGTCACATCGAGACGCAGCGTCTCGCAGCCGATTTCGGCTTGCAGCGACAGCAGCGCTTCAGTATTGATGTCGGTGGCGGTGACATGGGCGCCTTCACGTGCAAAGGCGATCGCAGTGGCACGGCCTATGCCCTGGCCGGCCGCGGTGACAAGGGCTTTCTTGCCGAGTAGTCGTTGCGTCATCGGGTTTCCTCTGCTGGCTTGTCAATGGTTGTCTTTGGGCACGAAGGCACCGCGCTTGCCGACCAGAAAGTCCAGATCGACACCTTCATCGGCCTGCAACACGGTATCGACATAGAGCTTCCAGTAGCCGCTGGACAAGGGCGGTGGCGGCTTTGTCCATAGCGCTAGGCGCCGGGCCAGTTCGGTCTCGCTGATATGCAGGTGCAGTTTTCTTTGCGGCACATCGAGCTCGACGATGTCGCCATTCTGGACCACCGCCAGCGGCCCGCCAGCGGCTGCCTCTGGCGTGGTGTGCAGCACCACCGTGCCGTAGGCCGTACCGCTCATGCGGCCATCGCTGATGCGGACCATGTCAGTGATCCCTTGACGCAGCAGCTTCGGTGGCAGCGGCATATTGCCGACCTCGGCCATGCCGGGATAACCCTTCGGGCCGCAGTTTTTCAGCACCATCACGCAAGTCGCGTCGATGTCGAGATCTTCGTCATCGATGCGCTTGTGAAAGTCATCGCTGTTCTCGAACACCACGGCCCTGCCCTTGTGCACCAGCAAGGCCGGCGTGGCTGCGCTGGGCTTGATGACCGCGCCTCGTGGCGCGAGGTTGCCGCGCAGAATCGCGATGCCGGCGTTTTCCTTGAACGGCGTGGCCAGCGGCATGATCACATCGGTCTGGTAGTTCTGCGCAGTCTCGATATTCTGGCCAACGGTCAAGCCGCTTGCGGTCATCGCATCGAGGTTCAGGTGCTGCGCAATCTCCTTCATCACCACCGGCAGACCGCCGGCGTAACAGAAGTCCTCCATCAGGTATTTTCCCGAAGGCTGCAGGTTGACAAGGCAAGGCAGTTCACTGGCCAGACGGTCAAAATCGTCGATGGTCAGCTCGACACCGATGCGTCTGGCCATCGCAATCAGGTGGATCACCGCATTGGTTGACCCCCCGATCGCGGCCAGCGTCTTGACCGCGTTCTCGAAGGCGCCGCGTGTCATCACTTGCGACAGCGCCAGGTCTTCATGCACCATCTCGACGATGCGCCGGCCCGAGTTGCGCGCCAGCAGGTTGCGCCTGCCATCAACTGCCGGAAAGGCTGCGTTACCGGGCAGGCCAACGCCAAGCGCCTCGACCATGCAAGCCATCGTGCTGGCTGTTCCCATCGTCATGCAATGGCCATGGCTGCGGTGCATGCAGCTCTCGGCTTCGAAGAATTCTTCCAGCTTGAGTGTGCCGGCTCGCACCTGCTCGCTCATGCTCCAGACGCCGGTGCCCGAGCCCAGTTCCTGGCCGCGCCATTTGCCGTTCAGCATCGGGCCGCCACTGATACCGATGGTCGGCAAGTCGACGCTGGCCGCCCCCATCAGCAAGGAAGGCGTGGTCTTGTCGCAGCCCATCAAGAGCACCACCCCGTCAATCGGGTTGGCACGGATGCTTTCTTCGACATCCATGCTGGCCAGGTTGCGATAAAGCATCGCGGTCGGGCGCATCAAGGTCTCGCCGAGCGACATCACCGGGAATTCGAGTGGGAAGCCGCCAGCTTCGTAGACGCCGATCTTGACCTGCTCGGCAATCGTGCGGAAATGCGAATTGCAGGGTGTCAGTTCGCTGAAGGTATTGCAGATGCCGATCACCGGCCGGCCGTCGAACTGATCGTGCGGCAGGCCCTTGCCCTTCATCCAGCTGCGATAGACAAAGCCATCGCGGTCCTGACGCCCGAACCATTGCTGGCTGCGCAATTCCTCAGGCTTCTTCTTCGGCTTGATGCTCATACGGTTCACTTTATAGAGATTGCGAAGGCGGGGCGTCCGGGCGTATTGTGAAGGCTAAACTCGCGGTTTGCCGATTTATTCGGGCATCGAATGCCAGACGATTGTGGCGCGGGGCAGAGGGAATTTCAGCAGGCTGAGGCGGCGTACCGCCTGTAATCCGCGATCCAATTGACCATGCATCCGGACGCAGAAATCGGCCTTGGCATTCAGATATTCCTCCTTCGGCGCCAATGCCCGCTAGAGTCGCAATGGCATGGCTGGCCGGAAGGGCGGTCCATTCATCGAGCTGTCGGCATTGACCGGCGGCGCAGCATCAATAGCGGAGTCAAGCAATGAACAGCATCGATTTGAAGGGTCGTGTCGCGGTCATCACCGGCGGAGCACAGGGCATAGGCTATGCCGTGGCCGAGCGGATGCTGGCCTCCGGAGCTTCGGTTTGTCTATGGGACGTCAACCACGAAGGCCTGATCACTGCAGCCGAGTCGCTGTCCAAGCCCGGAAGGGTGGCGACCGAAACCGTCGAGATCACCGACGAGGCTTCAGTGGATGCGGCCACCCAATCGACGCTGGCCAGGTTCGGCCGCCTCGACATCCTGGTCAACAGCGCCGGCATCACCGGCGGCAATGCGACGACCTGGGAGCTGTCACCCGCCGTCTGGCGCCATGTCATCGAAGTCAACCTGGTGGGCAGTTATCTCACCTGCCGCAGCGTGGTCCCGCACATGATCAAGGCGGGTTATGGGCGGATCATCAACATCGCCTCGATTGCCGGCAAGGAAGGCAACCCGAACGCCTCGCATTACAGCGCTTCGAAGGCGGGCTTGATCGGCTTGACCAAATCCCTGGGCAAGGAGCTGGCCATGACCGGCGTGCTGGTGAATGCCGTCACCCCGGCCGCCGCCAAGACGCCGATGTTCGATTCAATGAAACCCGAGCAAATCGCCTTCATGCTCTCGAAAATTCCGATGGGACGTTTTCTCGAAGTTGACGAGGCCGCCTCGATGATCGGCTGGCTGGCCAGCGAAGATTGCGCCTTCAGCACCGGCGCGGTCTTCGACCTCTCGGGCGGCCGAGCCAGCTACTGACGATGGCGGCTGATTTTTCCTGGGGGCTGATCGGCCCGGGCAGCATTGCCAATCGATTTGCCGAAGCGGTCTGCAATTTGCCGGGGACGCAGTTGCGCAGCGTCTACGGGCGGGACGCGGCGCGAGCGGCAGACTTCGCAAGGCTTTGGTCGCGCGATGGCGACTGCCGGCTGCAACCGGTGCCTGATCTGGACGCAATGCTGGCCGATCCGGCCATCGATGCGGTCTACATCGCCACGCCGCATTCGAGCCATGGGGGCTTGATCCGCCGCTGCCTGGAAGCTGGCAAGCCGGTCTTGTGCGAGAAACCGATGCTGCCGAATCTGGCTGCGGGCAAGGAAATCGTCGCGTTCGCGCAAGCGCGGAACTTGTTCCTGATGGAGGCCATGTGGTCACGCTTCTTGCCGATCTACGACCATGTCGGCCGCTGGCTGCAGGAAGGCGCCATCGGAAAGTTGCAGGGCATGCAGTCGAGTTTTTGCTTCGCAGCAACATTTGACGCTGACAGCCGGCTGTTCAATCCGGCATTGGCTGGCGGCGCCTTGCTGGACATCGGCATCTACAACATTGCGATGACACGCTGGGTGATCGAAACCAGTGACGGCGTCTGCCCGGAGCCGACCAGCATCCGCGCCGACGGTCTGCTGAGCAGCACCGGCGTTGATCAACGGGTGACGGCAACGCTGCTGTTTCCCGGCGGCATCGCCTCGCAATTCGTCTGCGCGCTGGATGGTCATGCCAACAACTCGTTCAGCATCTTTGGCGACAAGGGCATGATCTATCTGCCCGATAATTTCTGGCAGGCCACCGAAGCGGTGCTGAGCCGGCATGGCCTACCAGCTGTAACGATGCGAGCACCATTCCGGATCAACGGCTTCGAGGGCGAGATCGAGGAGGTCATCCGTTGCGTTCGCGCCGGATTGGGCCAGAGCTCGCGCATGCCGCTGACCGAGACCTTGGCGACGCTGGCCTGCATCGACGAGATGCGGCGCCAACTCGGCGTTCGCTACCCCTTTGAGTAGCTGGCAGTTCCCTTGCTGCAGTTGCCCTGCAACAGACTCAGCAGATCGGCAAACACCGGCGGGTGAAACAACATGCTCAGATGCCCGATCGCTGGCAGCT
>CAIJIT010000092.1 GCA_903820745.1 uncultured Burkholderiales bacterium | reverse complement strand
CGTGCCGTATCAAACATTCGCGGCAAGCTTGCTTCACAAATTTGTAAGTGGCCATCTGGTGAACCGACGCTAATCACCGGGGACTCAAAATTTGGATGTCGGGGCTGATACCCACTCGTTCATGGGTTCACGCACGCCCCGTATCCCGCATGCTTGGCCCACCGGGCCAAATGCGGGGAGCCGCTTGCATGCTGCCGCCGTCGGTGATATTCCCAGCCCGTGATCATCCTGAAACAAGCCTCCGCGATCGCCTCGCTGCCTCGGCACGCTTGCTCAACTATCCGACCCTGGCTGGCTGCGGCTATCAACCGACCGGCGCGTTGATCCCAGCGCCAGCCGCCGCAGGGGGCCAATTCAAGATCCGGTACCGGCAAAGGTGCACCCACTGTCACGAGTCGGATCCATTGACTCACCATCCAAGTACTTAGATAATTGCGGCATGATCAAAGCGCTGCATTGGCTCGGCAGCAGCCTCGAAGATGTGAGCGGCTTCCCGATTGAAGCGCGCCGACAGCTCGGCTTCGAGTTGTTTGCGGTTCAAGTCGGACAGATGCCCAGCGATTTCAAGCCCATGCCACAGATCGGCAAGGGCGCGTATGAGATCCGGGTGCATGTCTTGGGGGAATGGCGCTTGGTTTACGTTGCACGGCAAGCTGACACGGTGTTTGTGCTGCATGCCTTCCACAAGAAGACCCAGAAAACCCGCAAGGCAGATCTGCAGTTGGCAGCACGGCGTTACCAGCAGATGACCGGAGAGTGACCCATGAACGACAGCACCCCATCGAGCGGCAACGTATTTGTCGACCTCGGTTTCTCGCCCGAAGAGGCTGCGCTGATGACGATGCGCGCCAAGTTGATGACGGATTTGCGTGACCTGCTGTCAGAGCGGGGTTGGACGCAGGCGCAAGCTGCCGCCGCGCTGGGGGTGAGCCAATCGCGCATCAGCGATTTGGTGCGCGGCAAGTGGCAGCAATTCAGTCTGGACATGCTGGTCACTCTGGCGGTGCGCGCAGGTCGGCGCGTGCAGGTTGAGCTGGCGCCTGCCTGAGTGCACCGGCTCCGGCACTGCCTAATCCGCCCCTATGCGTGGTGGCTTGAAGTCCGTCGCGACCGTCGAGGATTTGATGGCAGACTTGAATGCGGACGATTGAGCAAACCGGCCAGTTCAAGCGGGACTACAAGCGCGAAGTCAAAGGTCCGCATCGGACGACCTTGGCTGGCGATTTCATGGCCGTCATCACCGCATTGGCGTCCGACATGACATGCGCTGTGGGCCGAAAAAGCCTTTGATTCCTGTGGTTTGAGCCTCTGCAGCCTCGGGAGCCGGACCCGCAGCATCCGGCAAATTATTTAACCCAAAGTTGCGACCAGCTCGATTTTTTGAGCGATGGACTGCACTACCTTTTGGAAACCATGCCCGGGGTTAGATTGCCGACTTGTGACGACGAGGCCCATTTTTTCCAATAATCCGACATCCTTGGTGACCGCCGAGCGGTTGCGATGCAAACGGCTCGTCAACTCCTTGATGGTCTTTGGCTCAAGCATGACCTCGCTCATCAGCCGACGGCGAGTTTCAGACAAAACCTTGAACATGCGCTGTGGATCCTCAAAAGAAAACGTCACCTTCTCTTCAAATTTTTGAGATTGATCGGCTCTGCGGGCAGCATCCTTTGCACGATCGAAGAATCCATCCAGGTCATCAGTGCGAATAAAAACTTTTCTCATGACTACTTTCCTCGTGTTGCCGTAACAATTTCCAGCCATTCTTTCTGAAACCTCTCCAAAGTTTCCTCATAGCTGTTGAAGGCTACTCCTGTAACCTCGCCCATGTAATGCCGGTGGTGGTAATCATGGGCGTTATCAAAACCAAGAACTCTGCCGTTGTCCACATGGCAAATTAAATGATTGATGTAAGCCAAGTTATAGCGGGTGACCACAGTCTTGCCCTTCTCCTGGTAGCCCCAAACCTCGTAGCTCAGTAAACCGCCACCAGACTTTGGCCGCAGTTCGAATCGCTCTTGTTCGAGCAGGGATTCGATGGATGGTTTGGCCATAAGAGTCTCCACACCAGATGTGCGAAACTCTAGCACAGCTGCTCGAAATTGCAACGGCAATGCCATCTCAAGGCACACTGCCCGCCACCTGACCTGGGTTTCAAAACTAGCCTTGACGCTGTTTGCACCTTGGTCTTCCGCCACCCCGTAGCCCGCATGGGCCCACCGGGCCAAATGCGGGGACACACTCGCTCGTTTGCCGCTGTCAGTGAAATTCGCCAGCCGCGATCATTCTAAGAAACAAGCCGCCCGCGATCGCTGAAATACGCACAAGTTAGTGCTACCATTATTATCACGAAAGATTCAAAGGAACGGACCATGGAAGTGGCAATCCGCAAGATGGGAAACTCGCAGGGCGTGCTGATTCCCAAGCCGATTCTGGCGCAGGT
>CAIJIT010000091.1 GCA_903820745.1 uncultured Burkholderiales bacterium | reverse complement strand
ACCTGCGCCAGAATCGGCTTGGGAATCAGCACGCCCTGCGAGTTTCCCATCTTGCGGATTGCCACTTCCATGGTCCGTTCCTTTGAATCTTTCGTGATAATAATGGTAGCACTAACTTGTGCGTATTTCAGCGATCGCGGGTGGCTGGTTTCTTAGAATGATCGCGGCTGGCGAATTTCACTGACTGCGGCAAACGAACGAGTGGGTCCCCGCATTTGGCCCGGTGGGCCAATCAGGCGGAATACGGGGTGCTGGAAGACCACGGCGCCGGTACGGTTGTCGCATGCCTATTTCAACGATCGTGGCCATTGAGCAGATGCGACGGCCCAAACCACAGGAATCAAAGGCTTTTTCGGCCCACAACGCATGTCATACTTGCCGTCATGCGGGTGGAACTCCTATCCGTGAAAGTGAGAGTTTATGTTGGCCGAACACGCCATTCTTGATGCTGCACGTCGGGCCGCAAATGCGGCAAGCAGTCCTGCGAGAGTCATGCTGTTTGGCTCTTATGCACGGGGCGATGCAGATGAAGGCTCAGACCTGGATCTGCTAGTCATAGAAGCCGATGTGCCAGACAAGGCCGAGGAGTATCTGAAGCTGCACCGAGCCATTGGCTCCATCGGTGTAGGGGTCGATGTGCTGGTCATGTCCCGTGAGGAGTTCACGCGTCGTAGCCAGGTGCCCGGAACTCTGCCCTACTGGGCGGCGAAAGAAGGAAGACTGATTCATGACGCCAGCGCTTGACGAGGCGCGCCGTCTACTGCGCTTGGCGCTGCGCGACAGTGACACTTTCGCTCTGCTGTTCCCATTGCCACAAGCCACCATGGCCGCGCTGGGTTTTCATGCACAGCAGGCAGTTGAGAAAGCTCTGAAAGCAGTTTGCACAAAGCAACGCATGGAGGTCCGCCGAACTCACGATCTCGCTGCCTTGGGACAAATCGTGTTGGATCATGGAACGGCGTTGCCAGTATCGGTGGACGAACTTCGCCGCCTAAATCCGTTTGCTGTGGAGTTTCGGTACGACGATGAAATCACATCTTCGATGAAGCGCGAGGAATTGGACTTGCTGCTTCGTGCCGTCTTGTCGTGGGCTGGCACCGAACTGGATCGCTAACTTCACGGCATGGCTCCGATGGCACTCTTCTTGAGGCAACAGGCCGGCCAAGGTAATTGTCGTCAACCAGTCCCCGGTGATTAGCGTCGGTTCACCAGATGGCCACTTACAAATTTGTGAAGCAAGCTTGCCGCGAATGTTTGATACGGCACGCCTTCCTCAAGCGCGCGTGCCTGCAGATTTTTTAAATCTCTGGACGAAATGCGGATGTTCAGCCGCTGGTCTTTATTGAAGGTTGCGCCAGCTGCGGCACGATGGGCCTTCATTTGCTGCGCCATATCGTCGACTGGCTTGAGCGAGCCCGCCTCCCATGCTTGCAAAATCTCCTGTTCTTCTTGATCGAGCTTTGCATTTTTTTTCATGGCTTGTTCCGGTAGTTTTTGGTTGCCTTGCGGCTTGGGATGATGGTTTTCAAGAAGATTTCTGTTT
>CAIJIT010000090.1 GCA_903820745.1 uncultured Burkholderiales bacterium | reverse complement strand
CGGCGCAGTTGGTGACGCTGTTCGCGCTGTCCAACTTATGGATGGCCCGTGGAAAACTATTAGGAATCGGGGCATGAGACCGCCCGAAAAGGGCGCTACGGCCTCAAAAGGGCCGAGAAGCGGTGCAAATGCACCAAGAATCAGTGCCATTTTTCGGCCGGCCGACGAAATGACCGGCGATCAGGCCAACTTCGCTCCAATAACGGACTTCAGTCTGAGTGATTCAGACCATCCTTAGGGCGGGGAGGATGTCAAGCAATTGACCCGCGGCGCTCACTGGTCGTATTCAAACCCCGCTGCCTTGCCCTTTTTCGGCGCGCCCAGCAGCCAGGACAAGCCGACATAGGCGATGCGTCCGCGCTGGGCACGCACATAGGTCTGCTGCAGCGTATCGGTGTTGACATGGCGCTCGAAGCGCTGGCCGTTGAACAGGTCCGATACGGTGGCGAAGAAGGACAGCTGTTCATCCACCTTGTGCCGGTAGCCCACATTGACCAGATTGATGGCGTCCACATAGCCCTGCGGCGTCAGGCGCTTGTCGGCCCGGCTGAACGAGGCCTGCGCGGTGTCCGTGCTGCTCGGATGAAAGTCCAGGCTGGCCTTGAGGTTCAGACCCGTCGTTGACTTCAGGCCGGCCGCGCCCAACGCGGTGGCGTCGATCTGCGTTTGAAACAGGTTGCCGCCGAGCTTGTAGGCCCACGTTGTTGCCAGGCGTCCCTCGGTGTTGAACTCAAGGCCGGTGGCCAAGCTCCTGGGCAGGTTGGTCTTGGTGGCCAATACGACGTCGGGGCTGAGCACCTGCAGCACGTCGGTGATGCTGTTGCGATTTTCACGCACGTAGGCCGTCAAGCCATAGCTTTGTTTTGCGGCCTCGACCCGATAGCCCGCTTCCAGCGCCTGCGTGTCCTGCGGCTGCAGGGCCGGGTTGCCGGCGCGCAGGTTGTGCGTGTCCTGGTAGTCGATGAAGGGGTTCAGCGCGTCCGGTTCGGGGCGCGACAGGCGCCGGCTGTAGCCCAGTGACAGGGTTTTCGTCTCACCCAGCGCCCGCTCTAGGTGCAGGCTGGGGAAGAGTCCGTTGAAGCGGTTCTGTTGACCGCGTCCGGTGCTCTGCTCGGCGCGCAGGCCGGCCATGGCTTCCCAGTCTCCCACGGTCTGCTGCCAGGAGGTGTACAGGGCGTTGACCTCTTGCCGGTAGTCAAAGCGGTTGGTCAGCAGCGCATTCGCCACCGGCTGCCCACTGGCGTTCACGGTATCGCCCGCATTGGCAAAGCCGTAATCGTCGCGGTCCAGCGCCAGCCCCAGTTTGAGCTTCTGGCCGGCGGCCAGGGTCAGCGCGTAGTCCAGTCCCAGTGTGGTGCTCACCAGATCGTGATCGAGGTAGAGGCGGTCCTGGCTCGGCGGGGCAGCAGGCAGGCTGAAGCTGTTCTGGTAGGCATAGCGTTCGCGCTCACGGTCCGTGCTGTGGTGCCAGGCGGCGTCGAGCGTGTCGTCAGGCGAGCGCAACAGCTGACGAAAGCGCAGGGTCTGCTCGCTGCTCAGGCTCCATTCGTGGCCGTCGCTGTGCCGGTCGGACACGTGTGTTGCGGTCCCATCGGCCAACCGCGCCTCGTCGTGCTGATCGAAGAATCGATTGCCGTTGCGCTCGCGTGCGCTCAGGTCCAGCCCCAGGGATTGGTTGGCATTGAGCCGGTAGTCCAGGCCGCCCTTGAGCGTTGTCAGCAGCCGGCGCATCTGCTGGTCCGAAACCTCGTGGCTGAGTTCGGCCTGGCCTGTGCTCGGGTCGCTGGCGCGCAACTGCGACTCCACGCGGCGCTGCCGGTCGTCCTGGCGAAAACCCAGGCCGGCCGACAGACTCAAGGGCCCGTTGTTGTACGCGCCGTTGCCGGACAGCAGGGCACGCTCGCGATTCCCCAGGCTGGCTTGGAACGAGCCTGAGCTGCCCGCCGGGCGGGCTTTCTTGGTGACGATGTTGATCACGCCGGCCGTGCCTTCGGCCTTGTATTGCGCCGGCGGATTGGACATGACTTCGATCTTTTCGATGTCCGAGGCCGACCACTGCAGCAAGCCGTCGCCCGCGCGCGAACCCGTCAGTTGCGCAGATGGCTTGCCGTCCACCAAGATGGTCACATGGGGGTCGCCGCGCAGGCTGACGTTGCCATCGGCGTCGACCTCGATCGAGGGGATGGCATTGAGCACATCGGCCGCGCTGCCGGTTGCGCGCTGCAAGTCCTGGCTCAGGTCGTAGACCTTGCGGTCGATGCGGGTGCGCGCTGCCGAGCCCGTGACGCTCACTGCTGGCAAGGTGGCCGGCGCGGGCGCCGTGTTGATGCCCTCGTCGTTCTTCACTCGGGTGGAAAAGGCTGCCGTGACCGGCAAGGCTGCAGCGTTGAGCCCCGGACCGATCTCTGCCTGGTAAATGAAGATGTTTTCGGTCTTGTCGTCGGCCATGGCGCGCTCGGCCTGCTCCGGGGTGCGGGCCGCTTCGATGCGGTGCAACAGCGCCAACTCCGACAGGGTCTTGTCGGAGGCGGCAGCAGGTGGTTCAGGCAGGATCTGGAAGGCATTGATCTGGGCCGCAGAGACGAACGATGGGTCGCGCGCCATCGCGGGGCTGGCATGCAAGGCTGCCAGGCACAGCAGGGAGATGAGGGTTTTGTTCATGATGACCTCAGTGTGACCCCGGCATGGGGTCGCGGGGGTCAGAGCTTTTTCTTGGCGACGATGAGGACGAAGGCTTCACCAACCACGGTGGGCAGGTAGACGGTCTTGTCGCTCGGATTCATGGCCATGGTCTTGGCGCCTTTGGCTGTGATCAGGGCAGGGCGCACGCTGTAGTGGTCGGCGTCGTCCTGATGCGCCTGCGCCAGCGTTCCTGTGCCGCCACCTCCCGAAGTCAGAACCGTGCCATTGACGTCGTCAAAGATCACGGCGTCCGGGTGCTCGCCGATGGCAAACTGTGCGACCTTCTTTCCTGAATTCGCGTCGGTTACCACGGCAACGCCATTGGCGCAGGCCGAGAACAGGCGTGCGTTCTTCAAGTCCATGGCCAAGCCCGTTGGCTCCAAGCAGCCCTTCAGTGGCCACTTGGCGACCACCTTATTGGACTTGGCGTCGATCACCTGCATTTCCGACTTGTCCTCGACGTTGAAGAAGATCTTGCCGTGCTCATCAGACACGGCAAACTCCGGTCGGCCGCTGACCTTGACCGTGTCCACCACCTTGAGCGTGGTGGCATCGATCACCTCAAAGTCAGCGCTGCTGCCGTTGAAAGCATAGACCTTGCGGGTGAATGGCTCGTACAGGATTACGTCCGGATTCTTTCCCTTGAGCGCGATTTCGGCCTTGTGCGCCAGCGTCTCCAAATCGAAAACCGTGACCGAATTGGTTTTGCCGTTGCTGGTGAAGCCCAGCTTGAGGTCCTGTGCCAAGGCCACGCCGTGCACGCCCAGGGTGTTCGGGATCATGCCCACGATCTTCCCGGAAGGGATCTCGACCACGTCGACGCGGTCGCCGCGTGTCACGAAAAGGCGCTGGCGCTGCGCGTCGATGGAGATGAAATCCCACTTGGTCGCTGCGCCGAGTTGCAGGGGCTGAGCCAGCGCGTAGTCGCCGCTGTCGGCCGCGAGGGCCGGCAGGCAGGAAAGACCCGCCAGCGCGAGCGCAAGAATTTTCTTGTTGAAGTTGTGCATGGTGCAGTTCAAAGGTGGATCAGTACGTCAGGTTCAAGCCGAACTGGTAGGTGGCGCCGTAGAACTCGCGCTGGATCACGCGGTTGGCCTGGCCTTCGGAAAACACCAAGGGCGTATTCGTCAGGTTCTTGGCGTTGAAGTAGAACGAGACCTGCTTGTTCATGGCGTAGGACGAGCCGAAGTCCACCGACGTGCGGGCTTCCGAAAAGGCGTCAAAGCCGGCGCCGCCACCGATGGCAAACAGGTTGCGCGACAGGTAGTAGGCCGCCAGGCGCAGGTTCAGGCCGTCCTTCTCATACGAGATCGATGCGTTGGCCGTGTTCTTCGAGGTCGATGGCAGAGACGAAGTCTCGCCCGGGCGGATGGCAAACTTCGAATCGACCAGGGTGTAGTTGAGGCCGACGCCCAGACCACTCAGCGACTCAGGCAGGCCCATGAGCTTTTGCTCGTAGTTGAACTCCAGACCGCGCGCGTAGGAACTGGCGATGTTGCTGTACGAGATCACGTGTGCCACGCCGACAAAGCCGGCGAACAGGCCGTTGTTCGGGAAGGTCTGGTTGGTCACGGCATTGGCGATGTAGTTCTTGAACTCCTTGTCAAACACGCCGATCGACAGCACGCCGGCGTCGTTCAGGTAGCGCTCGACCGAGAAGTCGAACGAGTTCGCCGTGATCGGCTTCAGGTCCGGATTGCCCTGCGTGACCTGGTTGGCTGCCGGGTTCACCACCAGCGAAGGCGTGACCTGGTTGAAGCCGGGGCGGGCGATGGTGGACGAGTAGGCCGCACGTGCCACCAGCGAAGGCGCGATCTGGTAGCGTGCCTGCAGGCTCGGGAAGAAGTTGGTGTAGCTCTTGCTGGCGTTGACCGGGCTGACGAAGGTCTTGCCACTGGCGTCCACGCTCTTGCCAAAGGCCGAGTAGTCGCCCTTGGTGGCCTCGACGCGCACGCCACCGGTGGCGCCCAGCGGGCCTGCCTCCATCTGGTATTGACCATAGGCGGCGTACACGTCCTCCTTGTCGGTCTGGGTCTGCATGGCAGCGTTGATGGCATCGCTTGCCTTGATGGTTTGCAGGCCGGCCAGCAGGTTCTGCAGCGAGCCAGTGGTCATCTGCGGGCCGTTGTTGTAAGCGCCGTCATAGAAGTTGACGTTGCCGCCGCTGGACGCAGCGGTCAGCGCCAGCGCCGGAACGCCCGGGTAGGAATAGGGCTGACCGCCGGCATTGCGGGTGCGCCAGCGCCCGCTGATACCGACCTTGAGCGACTCCTCCTCGAAGCTGCCCCATTTGACCGGCAGCTTGAAGTTTTCTGCGGTCGACAATTCCTTGTCGCGGATGCTCTGGGTGCTGTTCTGGAACTTCACCAGGGCGTAGTTGGCCGGGTTCAGGTAATCGACGCCGGTGACGGTGAACTTGGGCGTATTGCCCGCGCCGGCGTTGCTGTAGGCGATGCTGCCCGAGGCCGGTGTGAAGTTGAAGTCGGAGTTGTAGTCGTACAGCTTGTTGTACGAACCCTGGGTATAGCCCACGCGGTAGTCCAGGGTCTTATCGCCCAGAAGGTTCTTGCCGCCGATGACGAAGACCTTGTTGTTGATGCGCTCCTTCTCGTCGCGCAGAGTCTTGTCGAAGCCGTTGGCCGTCAGGCCGTCGGTGAACACGCCATTGGCCAGCGTCGGGTTGCCGTCGGGCGTGATCGTCAGGCGGTTGCGCACCACGGTCTCGGTGTAGCCGGCGTCGAAGAAGCGCACGTAGTAGTTGCTGTCCTGATCGGGCTGGTAGCCCAGGTCGAAGCCCAGGCCGTGGCGCTTGCGGTTGTACTGGTAGTGGCGCTGGTCCCAACCGGCGTAGGCCAGGGGCGAGTTCACGCCGTCGTCGATGAAGCCGGGCTCCACGTCGTCGATGCCGCGCTTGTCTTCGTAGTAGGAGGCCGTGAACACCACCGAGAAGGGGCGGTCCGAATAGCCCTCGACGGCGCCCGTGGTCATGCTGCTGCCGCCGAAGCGTCCACCGGTGGAGATCGACACGTCGCCGATGCCGGTGCCGCGCAGTGCCTCGTAACCCGACCCGACGCGCGCCTCGAAGAAGGGCTTGCTGTTGCGCGGCGCCGTCTTGGGCGTGATCTCGATGGTGCCGCCCAGGGCCTCGGCGTCCTGCTCCGGCAGGTTCGATTTGGTCACGGTGATGGCGCCGACCAGCCCGGTCGGGATGGCGTCCAGCGCCACGGCGCGACCGCCGCCAAAGGGCGAGGCATTGTTCGAAGGCGGCAGGCGCAGGCCGCCGAAGGTCGTGCTGTTCAGGTCGGCGTCCAGGCCGCGGATGTTGATGAAGCGGCCTTCGCCGGTGTCGGTCTCCAGCGAAATGCCGGGGATGCGGCGCACCGTCTCGGCGATGTTTACGTCGGGCAGCTTGCGCATTTCTTCGACGGTCATCACGTTGATCAGGTTGGGCGCTTCTTCCTGCGCCTTGCGCGCCACCGAGTTGGACGTGCGCTGCGCGCTGATGGTGATGGTCTCGAGTGCCGTCATCGGTGCGGCCTGCTGGGCCGACACGGTTGCCGCGTAGGCCTGGACGATGAGCAGGGAGATGAGCGAGCGCTTGTGCGTAAATGCCATGGGAGAGGTCTTTCCGATGTGAGTGAACTGAGGACCGTCCGCACTTTAGGAAACGGTTATGACCTCGCCATGTCAAGCGCTGTAAAGTTCTGTGAAACGCTTCGCCCGTGACCAATAACCAACGGACGAATACACAAAGTAAGCGTTCCGCGAACCCATCTTTCATAAGACCACTAAGGCTGCGAATCTCGGGTCGTCCCAATTGGCGGATGAGGAGATTTGAGAATGGACCGAGAGCGAATTGAGCGTTGCCTGGAGAGGGTCCGGGCTTATCGGACCTCCGGCCAGAAGGCCAAGGTCTGGGCGCAAGCCAATGATATGGATTTGGGGGTATCGGGGAGTTGGTGCGCGCATTCCGCTCGCTGGCAGAGGAGGCTTGACGGTGTTGCCAAACCGGTTACGGGGCTGCTGGGGCCAAGGTAACGGCGTGCCGGCTGCTAACCAGGCCTAACCTCCAGAGGACCCTGCAAGCCTGCCAATCTGCCGACGCTGCCAGGCTATCCCTTTGGCGTGAGGACGTGCTGGCCGGTTTACTTGAAGCTGCTGCGATGGCGAAGATGCAATCCGATCCTGCCGGAATGGTTGCCTCGTGGAAGCAGGTGGGCCTGCTTACCGCCGGAGGCTGTGGCCGTGCGCCGAGGTTGTGATGTCGATCGAGAGCTCGTAGGCCGGGGTAGCCTGGATGAGTGAACGCATGTACTTCTCCTGTTTAGCCGCTTTGACTTGTGTCGGGGGCGGCAATCTGGATCAAATCCCCCTGGTCGTTCACCTTGAAGGTCGGCTGACCAGCCCGTGATTTCATCGCAGCATGATCAGTTTCGGTACGGCGTCGCCACCCGCCCAGACGATCGCGTTCTGCTCCAGCCGTGTCCCCAGCGCCTTGGCCGCCTCCAAGGTCAAGCCGAAGATTAGATGGCTCGCTTCACCGGGCCACTGATTGGACGGGTGCTGGCCGATTCCCTCGATGCTGGCAAGGCTGCGCTGGCTGATTTCGCGTCCCAGGGCGGCATGCCGTTCGGCATTGGCTTCGTCGTCAAGGATCTGGCTGAAGGGATTGCAGGCCGTGATGTACGCGCTGCATTCGACCCGGTGGCGCTTGTGCGCGGCGGCCAACGCCGAGCAGGTTTCGCCCACATTCAGGGTGAACGGTTCGTCGCCATGCACCCTGTACTCGGTCTCCCGAAAGGCCTGCACGGTGCCAGCGTCGATGATTGATTCGAACAACAAAAAGCCCTCCGTTGTGGGAGGGCCGACGCTGTACCCGCTTCGTTGCTCCAGTAGGAACCACATCCGCTTTCGCGTTTCCACCTTGCCCGGGAAGGCAGGTTGGCTTGGGCGCCGACCCAATTCCAAATGCGACCGTATGTTACTGCATTTCCGAGGCTTGGCGCTCGATCGCTTGCGCCCGGGTTGAAGGCATGCCCATCACAGCGACGATCAGCCGGGCCCGAAGACTTGTCGCCGCAGCCGGTCCCGGCTGGCGACGATCCCGCCACGCACACCGTGACCGAGTGCGCCACCGCCACTTGATGTCCGCAGCCTCTGGATCTCGGCAGCGATGTGGGCATCCAGCGCCTCCATCGTATTGAGCTCGTCAACATCCTCATGGGCAGTGACTGATGCCAGCACCCCGGGCTCCAGTCGCTGCACCAACCACTGTAGGAAGGGAATCGTTGACCGGAACCGGATGCCCCCGACACGGCCTTCTTGGACTGGCTTCGGCTCTGCCCTCGACCAATTGACCAGCGGCACTCGTGCAACCTCGACAGCAAGCGGACTTTGCATGGTCGTCACGATCGCAAGTGTTTCAGCGGTGGTGCTGCGCCGAGCTACCTCCATCGATACGCCCGGCGCCGAGTCAATCACCTCGTGCGCCTGAAACCAATCGGACATCGATCGCACCCACGGGTCCAGCCCCTTGCGCATTGCCTTGGTGGTTTCGTTGATCGCTTGATCGACTTGCGCCATCGAGATCTGCAGTTCTTCCTTGGCTTCGATCACTTCGTCGAGCGCTACGAGTAAATCAGGATCGGTGAGATCTCCAAGCTTCGCCTCGAGAAGGGCGATGGTTTCGTCTGGAAGGTCGAGCAGAAATTCCAGCTGACGCTCCGCAGGCCCCTCAAACTTGCACCAGGCCATCTTCAGCAGGGACGATTGCCAACCCGTCAGCCCGCTGACCTGGATGTCGCTGAGCAGGTCGCCTCCGAGGCCGATTTCAGCCAGTTGATTGAGTGAGTAATCCGCACTCCCGGCATGGGCGGCAATGTGCAGATCATTGACCCCGATTGGTTGCCCAAAGAGCGCGCTGGCGCGTTGCTTTTTTCCGCGCCATGCAGCAGTGCGGCCAGCGTCATCGCTGAAATTGCCACTTGGCCGGCAGGCTCCTTGACCAACTACAACGCCGAAAGCGGCTTGTTCTTGATCACGTAGATCACGATATGGGTGTCTTCTCGCTCGATGAAACTTGAATTCATGGCGAAATTCAGGTCCATTGCGACTTGCTCGCAAGCACGAGCGCATCCCAATCGTCTGGGGGATGATCGCGCTGGAGCATTTTTTGGAACAAGGCATAAGGATCACTGTTGCTGCCGGATGACCTCAAAGTGTTTTCGTCATTCACCCAAGCAAAGACGATGATCTTGGTTTTGGAATCAAACCTGAAGAACAACCGGAACCTCCGCCCGATCTTGGCCCGCCGCCAGTGCCTGAATCCAGGGCCCATGGTGTTGCCCTGCCGATAATCGTCGCGATTGGGTTCCCTCGGCACGGTCTCGAGTATCAACTGTGACAAGGCATTGAAAAGTTTGAAGTTGGCATTCGACTCAAACCCTTCCGGGTCTTGGGCCTGCGCCCGTTGCGATGCGACTTGCAGTTTCCGGAGTTGCTCTATCAGACATTGATGGAAGAGCAAATTCCAACCGTGGCGCTGAATCACAGCGCTACATCGCCGTGGATATCCACGCTCAGATCGACAGGCCGCTCGATGGCCGACAACATGGATTGGACTAAATCAACGGGTAGTGCAGAGATATGCCGACCCGAACTTATGTCTTTTTCAAGCAGCGCCAGAAAGCTTCTGATGGCGGGGTCTTCATGGGACTCGTTTTCAACACGAGTAACCACGACCTGTGATCCCTGCAAGTCGAACGCCACCTTTCCGCCAAAATCTACGCCAAGTGCTTGACGGATGGGCTTGGGCAAGGTGATCTGCCCTTTCGATGTGATGGTGGCGACTTCGTGAATAGCTTGCATGTCCAGATCCCTCTTCAGTGGAGCAGAAATTGTAAGAAATATTCCTTACTTTATCAAGCAAAAGCTGGTTGTTTGTTCGTGCCGAATTTGATCCAGCATTGCATTGTTCAAGCGTTTGGGTTGGGAGCTTTTCGCCTCGCTGGCCGACCTGCTATAGCGCAGCCGCCTGCGAACGGTGCCACGAACTGCTGGCAATCAATCAAATTCCCACTACCGTTGGGCAATGGCAAGACCTTTGCGTGAAAGCAAGACCTGAGTGCGCCGGATAAACCGGTTGAGCGCGGTGCCACCCTTCATCGCGAAGATGTCGTTCGCGAAAACCTCGGGAGCCGCTGTGAGCAGCAATTGCACCGTTCGGACGTAGTCCTCGTTCATGTCGGGCGCCTCAAGTTCAGTCGGTCGCCGGTCTTGGTCGCTGAGACCCAGCGCTTTCCGCCTGCCATGCGCACGCTGTGCTTTCGAGCCACCGATTGCCACGGCAGTTCGAGTTCCGTTGCGAGCATGTCGGCCAGTCGAACAACCTTGATGCGCTGCAGGTGCGAGAACAGTTCATCCAGAACCTGCAGGCGCGACGAACGCACCCCTTCCACCAGATGCCGAGCTTCCTCGAGACCCTGCCGCTTGCCCACGTCGTTGAGCAACTCCAACAGCGCACGCTCGGGCGTAGAGACGAGCATCTCGGACCGGTCGGCGGGCAACGGTGCCAGCCCGAGCCCGGCCGGCATCGTTGCATCGAAGAGGTGCGTGGCTTGGTAGTGGGCCGGAAACTCGGCCGTGAACCATTCAGGCAGCCTGCCTGGCCTGTCCCCCCAGAGCGTCAGCGTTTGCTGGAAGGCCAGGTTGTGGCGCACGCCGCGCCACGCCAGGGCTGTCTTGCCCGCCACGTGGAGACCGGGCATTAACCGTGCCAGCCAGGCCAGGGATGCGTCGCGGTCCAGCTTGTCGCCCGCAAGCAGGTACACCCCATGGCCGAGTCGCTTGAGCCAACCCTCCTGCGCCAGCCTGGCGACCTGCTTGGGCGCGAGACCTCGCAGGCGCAACCATTCCGTTCCCAAGGGTTGCCCGCGAGGGAGTTCAGTCAGCAGTTGCCGGAATAGAATACTTGGCGATGTTCCCATTTGGCGGGAATTATCGCAAAAAATCGATGCTCGTGCGATCGGCGGCGATCGGGGTCAGCGGCGATCGGGGTCACGATCGGGGTCAGGTCTTGCTTTCACGCAAAGGTCTTGGAATTGCCGAACCTTAGTGGGAATTTGATTGATTGCAAGACCTGAGTGCGCCGGATAAACCGGTAAGGAGTAAAGGATGCAAGTCCCTCACGACAAAGAAGTAGCGATTCATGTTGTCCCCGAGTCATGCGTGGCGCGCCGCGAGGTGCGTGGCGAAGCGTTGACAGGGGTACGCATAGGCCAGCCATTGAGCCACGATAGTTGCAT
>CAIJIT010000089.1 GCA_903820745.1 uncultured Burkholderiales bacterium | reverse complement strand
TGCGCGGCCGGCGCCAGGCGCAGCGCATGCGGACGGACGCTGAGCTGCATCGATTCGGTCTGCGGGCTTTGCGCATCGACCGGCAGTTGCAGCAAGCCGACATCGGGGATGTCGAGCGTCAGCAGGCCGGCGCTGCGCGAGCGCACCTTGCCGGTCAGCAGATTCATCGTGCCGACAAAGCCGGCCACAAAGGCATTGACCGGGTAGTCGTAGAGCGCGACCGGGCTGCCCACCTGCTGCACCAGACCCTGGTCGAGCACGGCCATGCGGTCGGCCGTGGTCATCGCCTCTTCCTGGTCATGGGTGACGAAGATCGTCGTCAGGCCCAGGCGGCGCTGCATCGCCAGCAACTCCTGGCGCATTTGCACGCGCAGCGTCTTGTCCAGATTGGACAGCGGCTCGTCGAGCAGCAGCAACTGCGGCTCGGTCACCAGGGTGCGCGCCAGCGCCACCCGCTGCTGCTGCCCGCCTGACAACTGACTCGGCCTGCGCTGGGCATAGGGCGACAGATCGACCTGCTCCAGCGCAGCGCCGACCCTGGCCTTGATCGCTGCCGCTTCGACCCGGCGTTCGACCAGCCCGAAGGCGACGTTGTCCCAGACCGTCAGATGCGGCCACAGCGCATAGTTCTGGAACACCAAGCCGACCTGGCGCTGCCAAGGCGGCTGACCGCTGACATCCTTGCCGTCGATCAGCAATTCGCCCTGCTGCTGTTGCTGGAAGCCGGCGATCAAGCGCAGCAGCGTCGATTTACCCGAGCCTGAAGGCCCCAGCAGGGCGAAGAACTCGCCCGGAATGATGTCAAGGCTGACGCCCTTCAGCACCTCGGTGGCGCCAAAGGACAGGCGGATATTGCGGCATTGGAGCGAGACTTTTTTCATGGGCGTTGGCTTCATTCGGCGGCGGCTGCCGAGACGATCCGGCGCTTGCTGCCGCGCTCCAGCACCCAATGCGACAAGCCGGTACCCAGCGCCACCACCAGGATCGCCAGCACCCCCAGCGCCGCGCCCGGGCCGCGGCCTGAAATGCTCTGCATATAGAGGTAGATGCCGTAACTCATCGGTGCCTGCGACTCGCTCGACGACAACAAAATGGTGGCAGAAAGCTCGACCGCTGCGGTGATGAAGCTGGTCACAAAACCAGCCAGGATGCCACCGGCCATCAAGGGCACCAGCACCCGCCGGATCGTTCGCAGCTTGGTGGCGCCGAGGCTTTCGGCTGCTTCTTCGAGCGATTGATGCACCTGCTGCAGGGCCGCCACGCAGGAACGCAGCGCATAGGGCAGGCGGCGCACGGCATAGGCCAGCATGATGATGATCCAGCTGCTGGTCAGCAAGCTGTCGCTGCCTGGCAGGGTGACCCCCTTGAAGAAACGCAGATAGCCGATCGCCAGCACGATGCCGGGCACGGCCAGCGATATGGTCACCGCCCGGTCCAGCCACTTGGCTGCCGGCAAGCGGCTGCGCAGCAGCAAGTAGGCGATCGTCATGCCCAAGACCACATCGAGCCCGGCCGCCAGCCCGCAGTACAGCAGGGTGTTTTTCATCATGCCGCTGGCGTCCTGGAAGACCGTGGCGTAATGAACCAGCGTGTAGGCATCGGGCAGGGGCGCGAAGCTCCAGACTTCGGCAAAAGACAGCAGCAGCACGCCGAGATGCGGCGACAGCACCACCAGCAGCACCAGCAGGATCCAGCCATAGGCCGCCACAGCACCCCAGGGAGAGAGTTCGCGCCGGGCCAGGCTGGTGCCGCCTTTTTGCAAGGTCGAGTAGTCTTTGCCGACCAGCAGTCGGGCCGACAGCGCCATCGCGGCGATTGAAAAGGTGATCATGATCATGGCGATCACATAGCCCAGCGGATCTTCCAGGCCGACTTGCGTGATGCGCAGATAGGCTTGCGGCGCGAGCAGATTGGTCTGCCCCAGCACCAGCGGCGTGCCCAGATCGTCAAAGACCTTGACAAACACCAGCGAGGCGCCGGCGATGAAGCCCGGCATGCTCAGCGGGAAGATGACCCGCCAGAACAAACGCCAGCCGGTGCAACCGAGGTTCAGCGCTGCTTCCTCCATCGCGCCCTCGATATTGCGCAGCGCGACCGTCAAATTCATCAGGATGAAGGGGAAATAATGGATCGATTCGACAAAGATCACACCGTTCAGGCCCTCCATGATCGGCAGCGAGAGATCGAAATGCTCGATCAGCAGCAGGTTGACCGATCCCGAGCGGCCGAAGATCAGCTGCATCGCGGCGGCGCCAACAAAGGGCGGCATGACCAGCGGCAGCACACCCAAGGTCTGGATCAGCAGCGCACCGCGAAACTCGAAGCGAACGGTGAAATAAGCCAGCGGCAAGGCGATCAGCGCCGCGCACAGCGTCGACAGCGTGGCCACGATCAGGCTGTTGATGAAGGATTCCTGCATCAAGCCCTGGCTGAAGAAGGCCGCGAAATGGCCGAAGGTCAAGCTGCCATCGGCGTCGACAAAGGCGCTGTAGACGACTTCCCCGATCGGCAGCAACAGGAACAGCAGCAAGAAGGCCAGCACCATGGCGCCGGCCAGCCAAGCGCCGGGGCGAACCTGCTCGAACCGGTTCGCTCCCAAAGCCGTTGAGAGCCTGCTGGCGTACGAACTCGACATGCCCTAGGTCAGCGTGCGCCGGCCTGCTTTGCCATTGCTTCGGCGCGGGCGTAGTTGTCCTTGGCCTTGGCGTTCCAGCGGTCTTCCAGGCCGGTCAACTCCTTGTTGGCCGACGCATCTTTCTTGTTCGCGGTGAACAGCGCCAGGAAGCTCTTGTCGCCGGCCAGACCAGCGCCGACTGCCGGGGCGAAAGCCAGGTCACGGGCCTGCTTGAGCAGGGCCAGCCCCTCGGGGTTGGGCTTTTTCTGCAGCGCCGCCGCCGCTTCGTGGATCGCCTTGGTCGCGGCCCGCAACTCCTTGTGCCGGTAGGTGATGGTCTGGTCAAACAGCGACGAGACGACGTTGTAGCGTGACTCTGACAAATCAGAATCGAAATTCACCTTGGCGCGCTTGGCCAGTTGGAACGGATCGGGATAGCCGGCCGGCACCTTGCCGCCCATCATCGAGGCCGGCAGCACCGGCAGACGCGAAATTTTCGGGTCGAGCAGCAGCAACTGGCCTTCCATCGAGACGCTGTAGCGGATGAATTGCCTGGCTTCGTCGGCGTTCTTGCTGCCTTTGATCAGGCCGATATTGGCTGGAACGATGGCGGTGACATCGGGGTAGATGAAGTCGACCGGGAAGCCCGAAAACTTGCTCGCCAAGCCGAAAAAGTCGATCACCAGGCCGATGCCGAACTGGCCGTTGTTGACGCCATCGGGGACGCCGAAGCTGCGCTCGGTGATCGCCGCGCTATTGCCCGCGATCTGCAGCAACTGGCTCCAGCCCTTGTCCCAGCCTTCGCCCTGCAACAAAGTCTCGACCGTCAGGTGGGTGGTGCCGGAGCGCGACGGGGCGCTCATCGCCGCATGGTTGAAATACACCGGCTTCATCAGGTCGGCCCATTGCGCCGGCGCCGGTACCTTGTTGGCCGCCAGATAGCGCTTGTTCCACATCAGCCCGTAGCCGGCCAAAGCCTGGCCCAGGTACAGGCCTTGCGGGTTGTTGACCGGGTAGTTGCCGACCTTGGCCGGCACTTGCTTGTTGGCCTGATCGGCGATGTTTTCGAGCAGATTCTGGCCGGCCAGGACTTCAAAGGCATCGGGCGCCGAGGCCCAGAAGATTTCGGGCCGCTGACCGACAGGCAGTTCGCGCAAATAGGCGATGCCCTGGGTGGTGCTCTTGTTAAGGATTTCCAGCTTGATCGACGGATAGGCTTTCTCGAAAGCCGCCTTGTAGATGCCGGTCAGCTCCTTGGGGAAGGAGGTGATGACGGTGACTGTGCCGGCGAATGCGCTGGAAGCCAGCGCGGCGGCGGCAATGACCGAGAGGACGAAACGATTTGCGAATGGGCTCATGCTTGTCTCCTGTCTTGCTGATCGCTTGATTGGATCAGACGGATGCCGCACGGTAACTCAAGTCGGCGCCTTTCAAGCCGCCCTATAGTCGAGGTCATCCACATTGCAGGAAAAAACATGACTTATCAATGCATCATCACCGCCGTGGAAGGCCAAGGCGAGCGCAAGACCGGCCTGATCACCTTGAATCGCCCGAAGCAGCTGAATGCGCTGAACGACCAGTTGATGGACGAGTTGGGCCAGGCTTTACTGGCCTTCGACGCTGATGACGGTATCGGTTGCATCGTGCTGACCGGCTCCGAGCGGGCCTTTGCCGCAGGCGCCGACATCCCGACGATGCAGCCGCACAGCTTCATCAGTGCTTTCAAAAGCGGGCTGATTTCTAAGAACTGGGAAACCATTCTGCAGGTGCGCAAGCCGGTGATTGCGGCAGTGGCCGGCTTCGCGCTGGGCGGCGGCTGCGAGCTGGCGATGATGTGCGATTTCATCATCGCCGCCGATAGCGCCAAGTTTGGTCAACCCGAAATCAAGCTGGGCATCATCCCCGGCGCCGGCGGTACCCAGCGCCTGCCGCGCGCGATCAGCAAGTCAAAAGCGATGGACATGCTGCTGACCGCCAGGATGATGGACGCCGCCGAGGCCGAGAGGGCCGGCCTGGTCTCGCGGGTGGTGCCGGCCGAAGCGCTGCTGACCGAAACCCTGGCCGCCGCCGAGGCCATCAACAGCTTCAGCGGCCCGTCGGTGATGTTGATCAAGGAGCTGGTGAACCTGGCCTACCAGGGCCCGCTGAAAGACGGCGTCGCGGTCGAACGCCGCTATTTCCATGCGCTGTTCGGCACCGAAGACCAGCGCGAAGGCATGGACGCCTTCATCAACAAGCGCAAGCCCGAATTCACCCAGCGCTGACCGGGCCGCCGGCCCCGTAGCCTGCCCAAGCAGCGCAGCGGATTGCGGGGTTCCAGTCCCCGTTCAGCCTTCTCTTCGCAGCGCCGGAAACAGGATCACGTCGCGGATGCTCGGGCTGTCGGTGATCAGCATCATCAAACGGTCGATGCCGATGCCGCAGCCGCCGGCGGGAGGCATGCCGTATTCGAGCGCGCGTATGAAGTCGGCGTCGAAGAACATCGCTTCTTCGTCGCCGGCGTCCTTGTTGGCCACTTGCGCCTGGAAGCGTGCAGCCTGGTCTTCAGCGTCGTTCAGTTCCGAGAAACCGTTGGCATATTCGCGCCCGGTGATGAAAAGCTCGAAGCGGTCGGTGATCGTTGGGTTGCTGTCGGAAGCCCGGGCCAGCGGCGAAACCTCGACCGGGTAATCGATGATGAAAGTCGGCTGCCAGAGTTTTTCTTCGACCACTGCTTCGAACATGCCGAACTGCAGCTCGGGCAGATTCCAATGCTTGGGCGGCGCTTCACCGAGCGCGCCAAGGCGTTCGCGCAGCAATTCGGCATCGCCTGCCTGGCTTTCGCTGAGCCCGGCATGGACGACCAGCGAATCGCGGACCGACAGGCGCGCGAACGGTTGGTCCAGATGCACCGGCTTGCCGGCATAGCTGATCGCGGCCGTGCCCGCAGCGGCGCGCGCCGCATGGCGCAGCACTTCTTCGGTGAAGTCCATCAGCTCATGGTGCGTCCAGTAGGCCGCATAGAACTCCATCATCGTGAATTCGGGGTTATGCCGGACGCTGATGCCTTCGTTGCGGAAGTTGCGGTTGATCTCGAACACGCGTTCGAAACCGCCGACCAGCAGTCGCTTCAGGTAGAGCTCGGGCGCGATGCGCAGGAACATCTGCTGGTCGAGCGCGTTGTGATGGGTGGTGAATGGCTTGGCGTTGGCGCCGCCCGGGATCGGGTGCAGCATCGGCGTCTCGACCTCGAGAAAGTCATGCTCGACCATATAGCTGCGGATTGACGACACCGCTTTCGAGCGCGCGATGAAACGCGAGCGCGCCGCTTCGTCGGTGATCAGGTCGACATAGCGCTGGCGGTATTTCTGTTCCTGGTCGGCCATGCCGTGGAACTTGTCGGGCAGCGGCCGCAAGCTCTTGGTCAGCAGCCGCAAACGGGTCACGCGCACCGACAGCTCGCCGGTCTTGGTGCGGAACAAGCTGCCTTCGGCGCCGATGATGTCGCCAAGGTCGAGGCGCTTGAAATCGTCGTAGTTTTCCTCGCCGAGCGCATCGCGGGTGACGAACAACTGGATCCGGCCGGTGGCGTCCTGCAGCGTGCCGAACGAGGCTTTGCCCATCACGCGCTTGAGCATCAGGCGACCGGCCACGCTGACTGCCACCGCCAGCGGTTCGAGCTCGTCGTTCTCCATGTCGCCATAGCGCTGGGCCAGGGGCAGGGCGCGATGCTGCGGTTTGAAATCGTTGGGGAAGGGGATGGCAGTCCGGGCACGCAAGGCGGCGAGTTTTTCGCGGCGCTCGGTGATCAACTGGTTTTCGTCCTGGACTTGCGGGGCGGGGTGGTGCGGTGCGGCAGGATTGTGCTGTGTCATCATCAACTCATTGAATTTGCGGCGATTTTAGGCGCCCCTGAATGCTGGCGACGGCCGGCTCTTAGAATCCGGGATCCTTTTCCTCAGCCCGGACCCCGCAGGTCCGCAGCGATGCGCCATACAAGCCCCATCCTCGATCGACCGATCCGCTTCGCCCTGGTGGGCTGCGGACGCATCGCCAAGAATCATTTCGAAGCCCTCGCCGCGCATGCTCCGCAGTCTGAGTTGGTGGCGGTCTGCGACAGCAAACCGGCGGCTTTGGCCGCTGCCATGACCAGCACCGGCGCGGCCGGTTTTGACTCGCTCGAGGCCTTGCTCGCGGGCAGTGATGCCGATGTCATCGTGCTGGCCACGCCCAGCGGCTTGCACCCGCAGCAGGCCATCGCTGCGGCCAAGGCCGGCCGCCATGTGCTGAGCGAAAAGCCGATGGCGACCAAGCTCGACGAAGGCCTGGCGATGGTGCGCGCCTGCCGCGATGCCGGGGTCAAACTGTTTGTCGTCAAACAGAACCGCCTCAACAAGACGGTGCAACTGGTCAAGCGCGCGATCGATCAAGGCCGCTTCGGCCGCATCTTTCTCAGCACGGTCAATGTGTTCTGGACCCGCCCGCAGAGTTATTACGATGCCTCGCCCTGGCGCGGCCGCTGGGATCTGGACGGTGGCGCTTTCATGAACCAGGCCAGCCATTACGTCGACCTGCTCGACTGGCTGGTCGGACCGGTCGACAGCGTGCATGCCTATACCGCCACGCTTGACCGCGACATCGAGGCCGAAGACACCGGCGTGCTGAGCGCCAGGCTGCGTCATGGCGGCCTGGCTTCGATCAATGTGACGATGTTGACCTATCCGCAAAACCTCGAGGGCTCGATCACGATCCTGGGAGAAAAGGGCACGGTCAAAATCGGCGGCACGGCGGTCAACCAGATCGACCATTGGCAGTTTGCCGACCCGCAGCCCGGTGATGAGCTGGTCAAGGGCAGCAATTACGACAGCGGCAGCGTTTACGGCTTCGGCCACCCGCTTTATTACGACAACGTCATCAAGACCTTGCGCGGCCAGGCCAGCGCCGAGGTCGATGGCTACGAAGGCCTGCGCTCGCTCGAGATCCTGATCGCCGCTTACCGCTCGGCGCGCGATGGTCAGCGTGTCGGCCTGCCGCTGATCTTCTGAATCCATGAGTCACTGGCAACATCAATCCGCTTTTGTCGACGCCGGCGCAGAGCTCGGCGAAGGCACCAAGGTCTGGCATTTCGTCCATGTCAGCGCCGGCGCCAGGATCGGCGCGCGCTGTGCGCTCGGGCAGGGCGTTTATGTCGGCAACGATGTCGTGATCGGCGACAACGTGAGGATCCAGAACAATGTCTCGGTCTATGACGCGGTGACGCTGGAAGACGATGTCTTCTGCGGCCCGAGCATGGTCTTCACCAATGTCCACAACCCGCGCGCCGCGGTGGTCCGCAAGGACGAATACCGGCGCACGCTGGTCAAGCGCGGCGCCTCGCTGGGCGCGAACTGCACCATCGTCTGCGGCCATGTGATCGGCGCCTGGGCCTTTATCGGCGCCGGTGCCGTGGTGCAAATCGATGTGCCTGATTTTGCCCTGATGGTCGGTGTGCCGGCGCGGCAGATCGGCTGGATCAGCCGCCATGGCGAGCGCCTGGATTTTGTCGATGGCCTGGCCCACTGCGCGCAGACCGGCGACCGCTATGAACTGCAGGATGGTCAATGCGTTCTGGTCAAGGAAGGACAGCTATGAGCTCGCTGCCCTTCATCGACCTGAAAGCGCAATATGCGCAGCTGAAGACCCGCATTGACGCGCGCATCCAGGCCGTGCTCGACCATGGCCAGTACATCATGGGCCCCGAGGTCAAGGAGCTCGAAGTCAAGCTCGCCGCCTATGTCGGGGTCAAGCATTGCATCACCGTCTCGAGCGGCACCGAGGCGCTGTTGATCGCGCTGATGGCGCTCGATCTGCAGCCGGGTGACGAGGTGATCACCACGCCATTCACCTTTGCCGCGACCGCTGAAGTGATCGTGCTGCTCGGCGGCAAACCGGTCTTTGTCGACATCGAGCCCGACAGCTGCAATATCGACGCCGCGCTGATCAAGGCCGCGATCACGCCGCGAACCCGCGCCATCATGCCGGTCAGTCTGTACGGCCAGGTCTGCGACATCGACGAGATCAATGGAATTGCCGGGACTATCCCGGTGATCGAGGATGCCGCACAGAGCTTTGGCGCGAGCTACAAGGGCAAGAAGAGCTGCGGTTTATCGACCTTCGGCGCCACCAGTTTCTTTCCCAGCAAGCCGCTGGGCTGCTATGGCGACGGCGGTGCGCTGTTCACCGATGACGACCAGCTCGCGCAAGCCGCGCGCGAGATCCGCGTTCATGGCCAGAGCCAGCGCTATACCCATACCCGTATCGGCGTCGGCGGTCGCATGGACACGCTGCAATGCGCGATCCTGCTGGCCAAATTCGAGCGTTTTGACTGGGAAATTGCCCGCCGCCTCGAGATCGGCGCGCGCTATCAAACGCTGTTGCAGGACCTGCCCGTGGAGCGCCTGGCCTTGCGCGCTGACCGCGACTGCGTCTGGGCCCAGTTCACGCTGCAGCTCGACAACCGGTCCGCAGTTCAGCAGGCGCTGCATCTGGCCGGCATCCCGACGGCGATCCATTACCCCACGCCGCTGCATCAGCAGCCGGCTTATGCCCGATATGGCGCGGGTCAGAGCTTCCCCCATGCCGAACGCGCAGCGCAGCGCGTGATGAGTTTGCCGATGAGCGCCGACCTGAGCGAGTCGCAGCAGGATCTGGTGCTGCAGGCCTTGCGCCAGGCCTTGGCGGCTTGACATGGCCAAGGGCGGCTTGCTGCGCTCGACTCTGACGCTGCTGGCTGGTGGTGCGCTGGCGCAGGTTTTGCCGCTGCTGCTCGGACCCTGGCTGACGCGGATCTACTCGCCGACCGAATTCGGCCAGTTTTCCCTGGTCTGGACTTTGTCGACCAATCTGGCGGTGATCGGCTGTGCGCGCTATGAATTCGCCTTGCCGCTGGAGCGCGATGACAAACAGGCCAGCTTGCTGATGTCTTTGTGCGGCCGCCTGCTGTTGACCATCACCGCGGTTTCAGTCGTCATCGCTTGGCTGCTGACCACATGGAAACAGCTGCCTTTGTTCTGGCTGCTGCCTGCGGCTTTGCTGTCGGGCGGCGCCACGCAATGGCTGATTCTGTGGGCCACCCGGGCCCAGCGTTTTCAGCTGCTCGCATCCGCCCGGGTGCTGCAATATGGTGGTGGTGCGCTCTTGCAACTGCTGCTGGGCTTGCTGCAGTTCGGCGCGGTCGGGCTGCTGCTGGGGCCGCTGCTGGCCGGACTGGCCGCAGCCTTGCTGCTGGCCCGGCCGGCGCCACTGGGCGGCTGGTCTTCGCTCTGGCGCTCTGAGCATGGCGCGGTCAAGGCGCTGGCGCTGCGCCACCGCGACTTTCCGCTGCTGAACACGCCCCATGCTTTTGCCGGGGCCTTGCAGGACAGCCTGGCGATGCTGCTGATTGCCGCCTGGACCGGCGATGCGGCAGCCGGCTATTGGGCCTTGGCGCTGCGTTATCTGAAAGCGCCTGCCAGCCTGGTCGGCGGTGCGCTCTCGCAAACGCTTTACCCGCGGCTTGTCCATGCTGCTGACGGGGCGGAGGCGCTGCATGTGGTGCGGCAGGCGATGGCCTTGCTGGCGGGCCTGGCGCTGGCCTTGATGGCGGCGCTGATGCTCTGGGGTCCCTGGTTGTTCGAGACCTTGTTCGGTGAGCGCTGGCATGACGCGGGCTTGCTGGCGCGCGCCTTGGCGCCCTATATCGCGCTGCATTTCATCGCCTCGCCCTTGTCGGTGACGACGATGGCCTGGCGCGCACAGGGCTGGGCCTTGCGCTTGGCCCTGGTCGGTCAAGTGATGTTCGTGCTGGGTCTGGTGGCCGGGCTGTACTGGGGCGGATTGATCGGCGCTGGGTGGGGTGTCTCGGCAGCGATGCTGCTCTACTTCGGCTATTTCTTCTGGTCGCTGGCGAACTGGAAAGAATTTCCCTATGAACCTGTTCATCAAAGCGCTGTTTAACCGCTGGCGTCGCCGGCTTTGGCGGGCGCTTTTTTTCCGCATCCGCTTTGGCGAATTTGCTGCCGGCGGCGGCCTGCTGGCGCACAGCAGAATCGCGCCGAGCAGTTGCATCGAGGGCGAGCAGGGCTTGGTGCTGGGCGATCATGTCTTTATCGGGCAGTTCAATTTTCTCGATGCAACGGCCGGGCTGACGATCGACGAAGGCGTGCAGATCAGCAACTTCGTCAGCATCGTCACGCACAGCTCGCACCGCTCGATCCGGCTGCTCGGCGCCAGCTATGTCACCCATCCGCAACCGCTGCCGGGCTATCGCAGCGGCAGCATCCATATCGGCGCTTACAGCTTCATCGGCCCGCACAGTCTGATCGAAGCCGGCGCGGTGATCGGCCGTGGTGCCGTTATCTGCGCCTATGCACAGATTCGCGGCCTGGTCCCCGATTTCGCCATCATGGCCGGCGCACCGGCGAGCCAGATCGGCGATACCCGCGCCCGCGACGTTGAGCTGCTGGCCCTGCATCCGGAGCTGGCCGCCCATTACCAGGCCTGGGCGGGAATTGACCTTGGCCCCCCGCTGGCTTCCCGCCGAGCGGACGACCCAGCCGGTCTTGGGAACGGCCCGGCGAACGGCTTGGAGCCGCTTTGAAACTGGTGCTGATCGGCGACGGGCAGAGCCCGCATCTGCTGAAATGGGCGCGCGCGCTGGCGCCTGAAGTCGAGTTGTGGGCCGCGTCTTCGCGCGGTTTTCTGCCCGGCTTCGATTCGCTGCTGCCGGCTTCGCGGCGCTTTGCGATGAACAGCCAGCCCGACCATGGCGGCGGCAACCTGGTCCTGCTGAAGCATCTGCCGGCGCTGGGGTCCTGGCTGGCCAAGGTCGATGCCGATTGGCTGCATGCCCATTACCTGACTTCGCATGGCAGCCTGGCCTGGGCCGCCAAACGCTTGTGGCGTTTGCGCGCGCGCATCATCGGCTCGGCCTGGGGCAGCGACATCCTGGTGACGCCCGAGCGCAATTGGTTCTATCGCCAGCTGACCCGGCGGGTGCTGCGCGCCTGTGCGATCTGCACCTCGGATTCACTGCATATGACGGCCCGCATGCAGTCGCTCGGCGCGGCCGAGGTGATGACTTTTCCGCTCGGCCTGGAAGCGCTGCCGGCCCCAGCCGGCATCAAACAGCCCTGGCGTTTTTTCGCCAACCGAGGCCTGGAGCCGATCTACCGGCCTGAGTGGGTGATCGAGGCTTTTGCCGCGGTCGCTGCATGGCATCCGGAGGCGCAACTGGTTGTGGCCAATGAAGGTTCGCTGCTTGCGGCGCTGCAGGATCAGGTGCGGGTGCTGGGCTTGGCCGGGCGCGTCAGCTTCGTCGGACGGCTCGACGCAGATCGTCAGGCTGAGCAATATGAGCTGGCCTGCTGGTACCTGAGCTTGCCGGCCAGCGATTCGGTCGCGGTGTCGGTGCTTGAGGCGATGGCCCATGGCTGTGTGCCCTTGCTGTCGGACCTGCCGGCCAACCATGAGTTGCTGAGCGAGCCGGGCCGCGGCCTGATCGTCGAGCCGGCCGACCTCGCCCGATTGCCGGCAAGGCTCGAAGCCTTTGACGTCAAGGCCGCGGCTGCGGCGAATCGCGATTGGGTCGCCGCCCATGGTTTGTTTGCGCCGGCGGTCAAGCGTTTTCTGGCCCGCTTGAAAGAACTCGATTGAAGCTGCTGCTGATCAACCATTACGCCGGCGCGCCGCAATATGGCATGGAGTACCGGCCTTTTTACCTGGCGCGCGAATGGGTGCGGGCCGGCCATAGCGTGCAGATCCTGGCTTCCACCGTCTCGCATGTGCGCAGTCGCCAGCCGGCAGCCGGCGACGAGCTGATTGAAGGCATTGCCTACCGCTGGTATCCAACCCCCGCCTATGCCGGCAATGGCCTCGGGCGGGTCTTGAACATCTGGTCCTTTTGCCGCCAGCTCTGGCGCGATGCCGCGCAGATCGCGCGCGACATTCAACCCGATGTGGTGATCGCGTCGAGCACTTATCCGATGGACCTCTGGGTCGCGCGGCGCATCGCCAGGCTGTGCCGAGCCAAGCTGGTGTACGAGGTCCATGACCTCTGGCCCTTGTCGCCGATCGAGCTCTCGGGCATGTCGCCGTTACATCCGTTTGCGCTGCTGTGCCAGAAAGCCGAAAACGATGGCTACCGTGATGCCGACCTCGTCATCTCGATGCTGCCCAAGGTGCACCAGCATATGCAGGAGCATGGGCTCGACCTGCGTAAGCTCGCGATCGTGCCCAACGGCATTGCGCTCGATGAATGGCAGGGCGAAGGCGAGGCGCTGGATGCCGGCCTTGCCGACTTCATCACGGCGCAGCGGGCTGCAGGGCGGATGGTGCTCGGCTATGCGGGCTCGCATGGGCTGCCCAATGCACTCGACTTTTTGCTCGACGCGGCCAAGCTGCTCAAGGACGAAGCGGTGGCGATCTTGCTGGTCGGCGGCGGCCATGAAAAAGCCCGGTTGGCCGAGCGGCTGCGGGCCGAAGCGATCAGCAATGTGATGCTCTTTGCGCCCATCCCCAAGCTGCAGATTCCGGCCTTGCTGGCATGCTTTGACGTCGCTTATATCGGTTGGCAGCGCACGCCGATCTACCGCTTTGGCATCGCGCCGAACAAGTTGATGGACTACATGATGGCGCAGGTCGCGGTGCTGCATTCGGTCGAAGCCGGCAACGACCCGGTGGCCCAAGCGCAGGCCGGCCTGACCGTGCCGCCCGAAGATGCCCAGGCCATCGCTGCGGGCTGGCGCCAATTGGCGGCCTTGTCAGCGGCCGAACGCGCTGCGATGGGAAGGCGCGGCCGTGCTTTCGTGCTGGCCCATCACAGCTATCCGGTGCTGGCGGCGCGGTTTATCGAAGCCCTGACCGGAACGCCTGCCGCGATAGAATCTGCATCACCGCATCAGATGCGTTGATGCAGCCGGAGTCCCGATGCGAACCACAATCGATATTGACGAAGACTTGTTGATGGCGGCCAAGGAATTGGCGCGGCGCGAAGGCGCAAGCGCCGGGGTCATCGTGTCGCGTTTGTTGCGCCGCTCATTGACCGGGCTCGACTCGGCCGACGGCAGCCGCGCTGCCAGCGCCGGCAAAGCAGAGCAGCCGATCACCTGCGGCTTCGAGCCCTTCGTTGCCAAGCCGGGCGTGGTGACCAGTCTTGAGCAAGTCAATGCGCTGCGCGATGCCGAGGGCATTTGATGCGTTCTTTGCTCGACGTGAGCATCCTGGTCGCCCTGCTCGATGGCGGCCATCTGCATCACGGCCTGGTCACCGAATGGTTGCGCAAGTCGCAGTCCGGCGGTTGGGCCTCCTGCCCGTTGACGCAAAACGGTTGCCTGCGAATTCTGTCGCTACCGGCCTACCCGAACCCGCATCCGGTGACGCAAGTCGCTCAGCGTCTGGCGCAGGCTGTCGCCCATCCCAGTCATCAGTTCTGGCCCGATTCACTCAGCTTGCTTGACCCAGGACGCCTGCAATGGGACCGCATGCTCAGCTCGCGCCAGGTCACCGATACCTATCTGCTCGCGCTCGCCGTCGAGCATGATGCCCGTCTCGTCAGCCTTGATCCAGGCATCTCGCTGCAGGCCGTCAGTGGCGCCAAACCAAAGCATCTTTTGACCTTGATATGACCACCGACTCCAGCCCTCCAGCCGCCTTGCCCTTTCTGCCTTTCGCCCTGCCCGAAATCGGCGAGGACGAGATCAACGAAGTGGTCGACACCTTGCGTTCGGGTTGGATCACCACCGGCCCGAAAGCCCGGCGCTTCGAGCTGGCTTTTGCCGAATTTCTGGCCGAGCCGCAGATCGAATGCATCGCCGTCAATTCGGCCACCGCCGGCCTGCATCTGGCGCTCGAAGCGCTGGGTATCGGCCCTGGCGACGAGGTCATCACCACCACCCATACCTTCACCGCCACCGCCGAAGTTGTCCGCTACCTGGGTGCCGATGTGGTGCTGGTCGACATTGACCCGGCAACGCTGAACATCGACCCCAACTTGGTCGAGGCCGCGATCACGCCGCGCACCCGCGCGATCATCCCGGTCCATTACGCCGGTCTGGCGGTCGACATGCTGGAGATCCTCGACATCGCGCGCCGCCATGGTCTGCGCGTGGTCGAAGACGCCGCCCATGCGCTGCCGACGACGCTCGAGCGCGAATTGATCGGCACGATGGGCAGCGACGCCACCGTGTTCAGCTTCTATGCCAACAAGACCATGACCACCGGCGAGGGCGGCATGCTGGTGACGCGCAATGCCGAGCTGGCCAAGCGCGCCCGCGTGATGCGCTTGCATGGCATGAGCCGCGATGCCTTCGACCGCTTTACCTCGAAGGTGCCGAGCTGGTATTACGAAATCGTCGCCCCCGGCTACAAGTACAACATGACCGACATTGCTGCCGCGATGGGCATCCATCAGCTCAAGCGCTTGCCGGCATTCCAGGCGCGGCGCGAGCAGATCGCCCAAGCCTATTCGGCCGCTTTTGCCGATCTGCCGGTGATCGTTCCGCCATCGGCGCCCGAGGGCGATGTGCATTCCTGGCATCTCTATGTGCTGCGGCTGGGCGACGAGCTGGCGATGGACCGCGATACCTTCATCGAGCGCATGTTTGCCGCTGGCATCGGTTGCAGCGTGCATTACATCCCGCTGCATCTGCAGCCCTATTGGCGCGACCGCTACGACTTGCGGCCCGAGCAGTTCGTGCATTCGCAAAAAACCTATGAACGGATGATCAGCATCCCGCTCTACACGGCGATGACCGATGTCCAGGTGCAGCGGGTGATCGATACCGTGACCGGCATTGTGCTGGGCTGAGGCGAGATGGCCAAACGCTGCTTCGATCTGGTCTGCGCGGGCCTGGGCTTGCTGGCGCTGGCGCCGGCGCTGGCGCTGATTGCGCTCTGGATCAAGCTCGACTCCAGCGGCCCGGTGCTGTTCCGCCAGCAGCGGGTCGGTCGCCATGGCAAGCTTTTTTTCATCCACAAGTTCCGCACCATGAAAACCGGGGCGCAAGGGTCGCAGCTGACCGTCGGCGCCGACCCGCGCATCACCCACGCGGGGCGCTTGCTGCGCGCGGCCAAGCTCGACGAATTGCCCCAGCTCTGGGATGTGTTGCGCGGCGCGATGAGCTTGGTCGGGCCGCGGCCTGAAGTGCCGGCCTATGTGGCGCTTTATCCCGAAGAGATGCGGCGGATTGTGTTGTCGGTGCGGCCTGGCATCACCGATCCGGCCTCGCTGCAATACCGCAACGAGGGCATCTTGCTGGCGCAGGCGGCCGACCCCGAGCGCGAATATATCGAGGTGCTGATGCCGGCCAAGCTGGCGCTGTCGAAGCGCTATGTCGAGCAGGCCGGGCTGCTGACCGACATCCGCTTGATCTTTGCCACGCTGCAGGCCTTGGTGCGGTAAATGGACAAGCTCAGCTGGCCTTCACTCGACGGGTTGTTGATCCGCTTGCGCCGCCACAGCGAGGCCTTGTCGCTGCTGCTCGACGCGGCCGTGGTGGCCCTGGCCTGGCAGGTCACCTATCTGTTCAGAATTGGTTTCGAGCGCTGGATCTCGGCGCGGCCCGATTACGACGGCTATGTCCTGCTCGGCCTGTTGCTGCTCTATACGCTGGTGTTTTATCTGCTCAAAGTGCCCAAAGGCTTGTGGCGCTTCAGCGGTTTCGGCGAGTTGAAGCGGCTGGCCGCAGCCTGCGCGATCGCCGGCACGCTCGGCGCGACGGTGGTGCTGATGGCGCAATTGGTCGGGGTGCCGCGGGCGGTGCTGGCCCTGCATCCGTTCTTCTGCCTGATTGGTCTGGCGATGACGCGCATGGGTTACCGCATGCTTTACGAGCATCTGCGCGGCCGCAGCAGTTCGGTCGAATCGCACCGGGCGCTGGTGCTGGGTGCCGGCCAAGCCGGGCGGCGCCTGGTGGCGGGCATCCATCAACAGGGCTGGGTGGTGGTCGGCTGGCTCGATGACGACCCGCGCAAGCAGTCGGCTCGCATCGCTGGCATTCCGGTCCTGGGCTTCCTGGCTGATGTTGCGCGGGTTGCAGCGCTGCACGACATCACCCATCTGATCATCGCCATGCCCTCGGGCAAACGCCAGCAACGCCGGCTGGCGCTGGATCTGGCGGCCAGCACCGGTTTGCATGTGCTGACCGTGCCGAGTGCGGCCGAGTTGCAAGAAGGCCGCAAACTCGACCAGTTGCGCGACATCGAACCCGAAGACCTGCTCGGCCGTGAACCGGTACAACTCGACGAAGCCGGCATCAGCGAAGGCCTCAGCGGCCGCGTGGTGCTGATCACCGGCGCAGGCGGCAGCATCGGCAGCGAACTCTGCCGTCAGATCGCCCGCTATGGCCCGCAGAAAATCATCCTCTACGAGCAAAGCGAGTTCGCCCTCTACAGCCTGGAGCAGGAGCTGTCGGCGCGCTTTGCCCAGATACCGCTGGTGCGGCTGATCGGCGATGTGAAAGACCTGGCCCATCTGCGCCACTGCTTTGCCCGCTTCAAGCCGCAGATCATCTTCCACGCCGCAGCCTACAAGCATGTGCCGCTGATGGAGGAAGAAAATGCCTGCGCTGCGCTGCGCAACAACACGCTGGGCACCTACCACGCAGCGCTGGCGGCAGCCGAGGCCGGCGTGCAGCGTTTCGTGCTGATCAGCACCGACAAGGCCGTCAACCCGACCAATGTGATGGGCGCGACCAAGCGCGCGGCCGAACTGGTCATCAGCCATATGGCCGGCCAGGGCTACAACACAAGTTTCATGGCGGTGCGTTTCGGCAATGTGCTCGGCTCCAGCGGCAGCGTGATCCCCAAGTTCAAGCAGCAGATCGCTGCCGGCGGCCCGGTCACCGTCACCCACCCCAAGATCACCCGCTATTTCATGACCATCCCCGAGGCGGCCCGCCTGGTGGTGCAGGCCGCGGTGATCGGTGAGACCGGTCAGGTCTATGTGCTCGACATGGGCGAGCCGGTGCGCATCGTCGATCTGGCGCGCGACATGATCAGGCTCTCGGGCCATAGCTTGGCCGAGATCCCGATTGTCTTCAGCGGCCTGCGCCCGGGCGAAAAGCTCTATGAAGAATTGCTGGCCGACAGCGACCGCACGCTGCCCACGGCCTGCCCCGAACTGCGCATCGCCCGGCTCGACGACCAGCAAGCCGCGCAACGCGTGCTGCCCTGGTTGCTCGAGGTTTCAGAAACCCTGCGCGGCCAGAGCGATGCCGCCGTGCGCGCCGCCTTGCGCGACTTGATCAGCGAGTTCAAGTCCGGTCATTAGCGGCAAGAAGACGATTTCGCGGATGGGCCTGCCGGAGGCCCGATCCATCGTCAGGCATGGACAGTCCCCTGCCAGAGCATCCCCAAGGCAAGCAAGGATCCAGCTTCAGAGCAGCTTCACCGGCAGGCAGAGCTGATAGCCCTCATGGCGAACCACCTGCAAGGTCGGCCCGCTGATGCCTATGTCGGCCAGCTTCTTGCGCAGCCGCGTCATCCGCACGGCCAGATTGGACAGCGCGGCGGCTTCCGAGCCTGGGTTGATGATCGCGAACAACTGCCAGTGGGCCAAGCGCTGGCCGGGCGCGCGCACCAGCGCTGTCAGCAGCGCCACTTCGACAGCGCTCAGTTCGATCGACCCGAGCGGGCCTTGCGCCCGCAGCCCTTCGACCTGCAGCGAAAGCTGCGCCTGGTTCACTGGCAGCGCCTGATCTGCGCGCAGCCTGAGCCCCAGCGACTGCACCGCGGCACTGAGCTCCTCGATGCTCATCCGCTGGTGTCTGCAAAACCGATGATTTCGTGTTTTTGCATCTACAATTAAGCCGATGAGAATCCGGTTAAGCTGGGATGAAGCGAAGCGGCTTGCCAATCTGCGCAAGCATGGCTTGGACTTTGCCGACGCCGGTGAGGTTCTCGATTCGCGCTACCGGCTCGACGCATGGGTCAGCCGAAATGGCGAGGAAAGGGTTTTCTCGCTGTCTTACGCGCTGCGATTTCTGGCGGTGCTGACCGTGGTGCATACCGGGCGCGACGGCATGGCGCGCGTGATCAGTTTTCGCCGTGCAAGCCATGAAGAACGTGAGGTCTACGATGCCTGGCTCGAAAACGAATGCAATGAAGCGTGATGAGGTGCTGGCGGCACTGCGTGCCGTGCCGCCCGACGAGAACTTCGTCTGGGACGGCCAGGATGAAGACGAGCGACCGCTAGGGCGGCTGGAGATGCAGGCGGGCGTGGCCAAGGCCGGGGCCAAGCGCGGCCGCCCGGCAGGGTCTGGCACCAAGCAGCAGGTGGCAATCCGGTTTGACCGCGATGTGCTGGCCGCGCTGCGTGCGACCGGCCCGGGCTGGCAGACCCGCGTCAACGAGGCCATGCGCGAATGGGTCAAAAGCCACAATTCCTGAAGACTATTTCAAAAACCTCTGAATCTGCGGCCAAGGTACGCCAATCATGGTGACTTTGCGCTGGTCGGCACGTCCAAGCCGCGCCATAACAAGACCTTCTCGGGCCTGCCGCTGGACGAAGCGCTGAAGTCGCGCCAGGCCGAGGCGCGCTGCGGCGTGCAGGTGATCGACCTGCGCACCGGCGACGCGGTGCACTGGCTGCGCTTCGAGGGCATGGTCGACGAGCTCTACGACGTGATTACGCTGCCCGGCGTTCGCCGGCCGATGGCGCTGGGCTTCAAGACCGACGAGATCCGGCGCGTCATCAGCATCGAGGAGTGAGCGTTCCAGGCTGATTGACGGGCATTGATGCCCCAATCAAGCTGGCTTGGCGAGTTCAGGCAGGTCAGGCCAGCATTTGCAGCAAGACCGGATGCCACAGCGCGATGTCGATCTCGCCCAATGGGCTGACCAGGCGCGACTTGTCGACGCAGCGCAGTTGGTCGAGCAGGATGCGTGCGGGTCGGCCGTCGAAGATAACTTGAGGCCTGCAACCCAGCGGCTGGCCCTTGCTGGTCAAGGGCGCCACGATCAGCCGTGGCAAGGCGGCGTTCAGGTCGTCCGGCGAAATCACCAGCCCGGGGCGGTTTTTTTTGATCTCGGTGCCCACCGTCGGATCGAGATTGACCCACCAGACCGATCCGCGTCGAAAGCGCTGCGCTGCCATCACCAGACCCAGTCGGTGCTATCCAGGTCCTGGGCCGATGCCTCCCAGGCGTCGTCGTCATTCTCGGCGCTGAAGCCTTCGTACCAAGCTTCACGCGCAGGCCGTACGGCCGCGATGACGATCGTCTTGCCTTCCAGGCGCATGTCGATCTCGTCGACCACGCCACATTCCGCCAGCAGGGCGGCCGGGATCAGGATGCCGCGCGAGTTGCCGATTTTTCGCACTGTGGTTCGCATCGCAGTCTTCGAAGTTAATACTTTGTTATTACATCATCCCTTCTGGTCGAATGCAAGCTGGCGCGCAGCGCAGCGACTGGCTGAGTGCGCCGTGCCTGGTGCGGCTGCGCGAGATCACCGGGCCACGCTGGGGCGCTGACCTGCTTGTGGCGCCGGTGATCGGCAGGACTTGTGCGCCGCTACTGCGGAAAGCGCATTGCCGAAAACGCCCGCCCCGCCAGCACCGCTTGCCGTTCTATGGCCGCGGCTGAGGCGATCCAGCCACGCTCTTCCAGAAAGATCAGGAAGGCGCGGGTGCTGACCTTGCGGCTTTGCGGCGGCAGCAGGAAGCTGGCGCGGGCGATGCGGTGGTCCTCGAACAGGAACACACCGGTCTGGGCGGGCTGGGCCAGCGCCATCTGGTTCATCGTTTCCTGGATCGCGAATTCGCCCAGATTGGCCTTGCGCCGCGGCGCGCCCGGCGGCGGATGCTGGGCGAAGACCTGGGTCGGCAACAAGGTGATGGCCTGGCGCTGCACCCAGTCGCGCAGCTTCTGGCTCGTCGGGCTGGGTTGGCGGGTCAGCTCATGAAACACCATGTCGACGATCGCCACAGGCCAGCCGGGCTTGAGCAACAGGTCGAGCGCGTCGGCGTAAGCCAGCGTGATCAGCGGCCCGGCGTCGAGCAGCAAGACCGGGTCATCGCGCGGCATGGTGGCCGATCAGCTGACCAGCGCGTGCAGGCTGTCGACCATGGACCGGGTGGTGGCGTCGGGCAGCCGCGGCATGGGCAGATGCGACTGGGCCATCAACAGGAACAGGTCCTCGGCGCTGTCTGTGCCCAGGGCTTGCAGCGTGCTGGCCTCGTCGGTGCGGCCGAGCGAGAAATCGAGCAAGGCGCGGAAGTTCTGGTTGCCGCTGGCCTCGCCGGCCTCGAAGGTTTCCACCAGATAGCGCAACTCGGCGTTGAACAAGGCGTTGATCGAGGTCTGCGCCTTGGCCGCCACCACCTTGGCACGCTGCAGCAGCACGGGGTCTACCGCGCCGGTGAAATTGACGGTCTTGGCCATGGACGCTCCTTGTCGATGCCGGGAAGATTAACACATGATTATGTGTTGTTGGGTGGATGGGTGGCGCGAGACTGGACGGCCGGCTCGCCAGGAACCTTCGCGACGCAATGCACTCCAGACCCTATTTATGGTCATTGACGCCACAATTATTTATGGTTAGAGTGACCCTATGAAAGCGGCGCAGATCTTCCATGACAAGGCGGTTTTGCCTGATGGCAGCATCGTTGAAATGACGATCTGGCAGCTTCCGGAATCGTCACTTGAAAGACCGCATCGGCTGAAATACAGCCTGTTTTATGGCCGCGACGGAACGCGCATCGTGGGCTATGACAACGAGCGCGGCAAAGGCGATCACAAGCACCTGGGTGCGATTGAAGCCCCTTACAAATTTGTGAATGTCGAGAAACTGGTGGCGGATTTTCTGGCCGATGTAGAAAGGACGATCAATGAGCAAGACGCATAAAGTTCAGGTCAATGTAGGAAGCCTGACCGAGATGGGAAAACGGTTTGCGGGCGCATGGAATCGGGCTGCTGCGGGTGAGCAAGTCGATGAAACCCATGTGACGTTTCTCAACCTGCAAACCATGTTGGACACGCTCTCGCCCCGACGTCTTGAATTGCTGCGTCATGTTCGGCAGCATGGGGCCAACAATGTCAGATTGTTGGCGCAGTCACTGGCGCGTGATTACAAAAATGTGCATCAGGACGTTGCGGTCTTGGAGACAACGGGATTGCTGATCCGGGACGGTCGAAAGTTGTCAGCACCCTGGGATGAATTGCAGGCGAATGTTTCATTGCTTCAGCCCTGAATTATTCCGAGGCGCTGCCCGCAATCCCCTGTGACTTCGGCGTGCCATTCGCAGCGGCTGTTCGGCTGGGTGTTCTGCGGAGCGAAGTAAAGGGGGAGGTGGCGGCCACGGGCCGACGCCGGAGGACATGAGCGCAGCGGAGCGCCCAGCCGATCGGTCGTCGGTTGGAGCCGCAAGCGAATGACTTTGCCGAATCCCGGGCCTCTGGCCCGAGCATGAGCGCAGCAGAACGCCCAGCCGATCGGTCGTCGGTTGGAGCCACAAGCGAGTGACTTTGCCGAATCCCGGGCCTCTGGCCCGAGCATGAGCGCAGCGGAGCGCCCAGCCGATCGGTCGTCGGTTGGAGCCACAAGCGAATGACTTTGCCGAATCCCGGGCCTCTGGCTCGAGCATGAGCGCAGCAGAACGCCCAGCCGATCGGTCTCGCTTCAGGCTTCTTGCCCTTACCGTTCGCCGCCGACCGACCAACGACCCAAACCTGATCAGCCCTGTACCCCTGCAGCCCGGCGCGGCGAGATCAGCCAGAGCCCGGCAAAGGTCAGCAGGCCGTTCAGCAGCAGCAACTCCAGGCCGATCTCGTAGCTGCCGAACAGGCGGCGCTGCTGGCTGTCAAGCAGCCAGCAAAGCAGCGGCGCGGTCAGCGCAACCGCCGGCACCCAGCCATCGCGGGGCTGCAAGCGGGTGAACAGGCCGAAGGCGAAGAGCCCCAGCAGCGGCCCGTAGGTATAGCCGGCGAGCTTCAGGATCAGGCCGATCATGCTGGGGTTGTCGACCCATCTGAAACCCAGCACCAGCGCCAGAAAGACCGCTGCAAAAACCAGATGGATGGTTTTGCGCAAGCGGGTTTTCTTGGCCTCGCTCCAGTCCTGGCGCACTTGCATGCCGAGCAGGTCGATGCAAAAGCTCGAGGCCAGCGCGGTGATCGCACCATCGGCGCTGGGGAATAGCGCCGAGATCAAGGCGATGACAAAGACCAGTTGCACCCAGGCCGGCAGATGGCCGAGCACGACCGCGCCGAACAATTTGTCGCCGCGCTCGCTCATGCCATGGGCCTGGGCAAAAAGATGCAGCAGGCCGCCGAGAAACAGGAACATCAGCACCACGACCAGCATGATCAGGCTCAGAGTCAGCATGTTTTTCTGCGAGTCTTCCAGGCGCTTGACCGAGATGTTTTTCTGCATCATTTCCTGGTCCATGCCGGTCATCGCGATGCTGATGAACATGCCGGCCAGGATCTGCTTGGCGAAGAAATACCGGCTCATCGGGTCGGGATTGAAAACCGTCGACAGGCCGGCGGCGTCGAGTTGCTGCAGGCTTTGCGTGAAGCTCAAGTCGAGGCCGCGCAGCAGGAACCCGATGCAGACCAGCAAACCGAGCAGCATGCCGCTGGTCTGCAAGGTGTCGGTCCAGACGATGGTCTTGACGCCGCCTTCGAACGTGTAGAGCACGATCAGCGCCAGGATCGCTAGGGCGGTGAGCCAGAACGGCATGCCGAGGCGCTCGAGCACCAGGTCCTGCAGGATACGCACGACCAGATAAAGCCTGGCGGTGGCGCCCAGCGTGCGCGAGAGCATGAAGAAGATCGCGCCGGTCTGGTGCGATCTGGCGCCCAGGCGCTCACCCAGATAGCGGTAGATCGAGCTCAGATTGAGCCGGTAGTAAAGCGGCAGCAGCAGATAGGCGATGACGAAGTAGCCGATGAACTGGCCCAGCGCGATCTGCAGGTAGCCAAATGCGGTGGTGCCGACTGCGCCGGGAACGCTGATAAAGGTCACACCTGAGAGCGAGGTGCCGATCATGCCGAAAGCGACCAGCATCCAATGGCTGTTCTTGTTGCCGATGAAGAAGCTGTCGTTGTCGGCGCCGCGCGAGCTCAGCCAGGCCACGCCGAGCAGCAGGCCGAAATAGCCGAGGACGAAAAACAGCAGCAGGGCAGGATTCATGGGCGGCGATTGGATGCGGCGAGCCGGCTCAGTAAGTCCGCCCGCCCTTGAACTGCGCATGCTGGCGCCGCTGCAAGGTGGTGCTGCGCCCCATCGCTTCGAAAGACACGCTGGCATGGGCATGCATGACGGCCAGCCCCAGCGCATCGGCGGCGTCCTTGCCAGGCAAACCGGGCAGGTTCAACAGTCGCTGGACCATCAACTGCACTTGTTCCTTGGTCGCATGGCCATGGCCGACCACGCCTTTTTTCATCTGCAGGGCGGTGTATTCGGCCACCGGCAGATCGGCCGACACCAGCGCGGTGATCGCGGCCCCCCGCGCCTGCCCGAGCAGCAAGGTCGACTGCGGGTTGACGTTGACAAAGACGATTTCGACCGCAGCGCAATGTGGGGCATAGCGCGACATGACCTCGCGCACGCCGTCGAAGATGATCTTCAGTCGCGCCGGCAGATCGCCGGTCGCCACGGCGCTGGTCTTGATCGTGCCGCTGGCCACATAGCCCAGCCTCGGCCCATCCGCATCGATGACGCCAAATCCAGTTGTCTGCAAACCAGGATCAATGCCAAGGATACGCATGGGGCAATGCTCCGTTGGCGTTGGTCAGGCAACGGTGATGAGGCAGGCTCATGTTCGGGCGCAGCGGGTCAGGAATTTCCATGGCCGGACTGTACCCGGCCCCCCGGTTCATGCCAGTTGCACGGCCTTGCGAGTCAGCCGCAGCGCCAGGCCGGTCGCCAGCCGGTTGCTCAAGCCATAGACCGAGATCTGCGGGTTGGCGCCGATGCTGGTCGGAAACAGCGAGCCATCGTGGACCGACAGGTTGCCGAGCTGCCAATGCTGGCCATCGGGTCGCACGACGCCGCGTGAGGCGTCTGCCGCCATGCCGCAGCCGCCCATCACATGGGCACTGACAACGCGGGTCAGATAAGGCTTCATCGGCAAGGCCTCGATGCCGGCCTTGGCTTCGGCCCAGCTCTTGTAGGCCGTCGCCAGCTCATGCACCGGGATGACGCTGCTGGCGCCGGCAGCGAACTGCAACTCGGCCATGCTCAACATGGCGCGGCGCGCGCCGTCGAACAGCACATCATTGAGCGGGTAGTCGAGAACGGCCGTGCCATCGCTGTTCAGGCCGACCTGTCCGCCCATTGACTGCGGGTGGAAGCCGTCGCGCATCAAGGCCAGCAAGGCCTGGGAATGAGGGTATTGCTTGAGCATCTCGACCATCCCGGCGCCATGCCCGACCAAGCTGGTGGCCATCAGCACCGGGTGCAATGGCGCCGATTCGAGCTTGTAGCCGAGCGGCCCGTCGATCTTGCCCTGGTGCAGAAAATGGTCCGAGTAAACAGTCTGCGGTGCGCCATTCCAGCCTTCGATGCGATCGTCAAAAATGGCCGACGAAATCAGCGTTGGGTGCAAGAAGGTGCGGCGTCCGAGCAATTGATGTGGATCGGGAGCGACCGAACGCAGCAGCAGCGCAGGGGAGTTGATCGCGCCACCGGCGACGACGAAATGTCGGGCCGTGATGCGCAGCTCGGGGCCGTTGGCGCCACCGTCGATGCCGACCGGCCGGCACCACAGGGCCTTGACTTCAGCGCCCTGGATGTCGAGGCGTTCGGCGCGGGTCTGCACCAGCAGCGTGGCACCTTGGTCGAGCGCGGCGGGGATCGTCGTCACCAGCATCGACTGCTTGGCATTGGTCGGGCAGCCCATGCCGCAGGAGCCGAGGTTCCAGCAGGCTTTGACGTTGCGACGGATCAGTGGAGCTTCGATGCCCAGCTTCAGGGCGCCGCGACGCAGGGCTTCGTTGTTCGGGTTCGGTGCAGTCGCCCAATCGCCGACCGAAAGCCGCCGCTCGACCTGTTCGAACCAGGGCGCCATCGTCGTCGGGTTGAAATCCTCGAGGCCGAATTTCTCGCCCCAGAAGGCCAATGTCGGCGCCGGCGTGCGGAAGCTGCTGGTCCAGTTGACGGTGGTGCTGCCGCCGACGCAGCGGCCTTGCAGGATGTTGATCGCCTTGTCGGCGGTCTTGCGGCCGGCGCTTTCCTGATAAAGGGTCGGATAGGCTTCGGCCTCGAGCTGGCGGAAGTCGCTGCTCGATTTGAGCGGGCCTTCTTCGATGATCACCAGCTTCAGCCCGGCCTTGGCCAGCAGCTCGGCGGTGATGCCGGCGCCGGCACCGCTGCCGATGATGACCACGTCGCAATCGAGCGTTGCCGGCAACGGGCCTTGTTCGCCGCCATGTACCTTCCAGCCGCGTGCCAGGCCTTCCTTGATCGGGTCTGCAATGCTGCTCATAGCGCTCTCGGTCCTGGGTAGCTGATCAAGGGCCAATGGCTTGAATCAGCGAAAAAGACTGCGTTGTTCAAGTCGCGCAGGGCGTGATAAATCTGCTGACGGGCGGCCAGGCTGGAGACTCGCATGTCCTGCAAAGCCTGCAGCAGTTCGTCATTGGAGGCCTGGTCCCAGTCGCTTTTCAGCCCGGCAATGGCCAGTCGGCCGGCGCTGCTGGTCAATAGCGTCAACAGCTGCGACAGCTCCTTGCGCACCTGCTTCGGAAAGCCGGCGATGCTGAGCTCGAGACTATCGAGATGGGCTTGCAGGCCGGCCTCGCGCGCCGCCGCTTCTGCGGGCCAGAGGCCGTCGAGCACGGCGATCGCCACCGACTTCATCAACTGGCGCGCCCCCGGGCTGAGCTTGCCATTGACCAGGCCAGGCCGCAGCAGGGCCAAGCTGCCACCAGCGACTGCCAGCAGCACAGCGGCGCCGGCACCGAGCTTGAGCAGGCTGCGCCGCTTCACAGGATTTTCTTCAGCACGCCCAGCAGCAAGTCAAAAGTCTTGCCGTACGGCGGGTAGAACAATTTGGTGCCGGCAAAGCGCGACTGGATGAAGACCGGCTTCTCCTTGCTGAAGGTGCGAAACCCCCATTCGCCGTGATAGCTGCCCATGCCGCTGGCGCCGACGCCACCAAAGGGCTGGTCTTCCTGACCGAGATGCCAGATGCAGTCGTTGATGGTGACGCCGCCAGCATGGGTCTGCGCCAGCACTCGCTGCTGCATCGCCGCATCCCTGCCGAACCAGTAAAGCGCCAAGGGCCGGTCATGGCGATTGATGTAGGCCAGCGCTTCATCGACGCTGTCATAGGGCACGATAGGCAGCAGCGGGCCGAAGATCTCTTCCTGCATCACCGTCATCTCGGCGCTCACGTCGAGCAGCAGATGCGGCACCAACTGGCGTCCTTCAACCGGGCCTTGGTGGGTCGGCAGTAGGCTTGCGCCTTTGCTCTTGGCGTCCGCAAGCAAGCCTTCCAGCCTGGCCAGATGGCGCGGCGTGACGATGCTGCTGTAGTCGGGGTTGCCGGCCAGCGTTGGGTAATGCTTCTGGATCGCCTGGGTCAGGGCTGTGATCAGCGCGGGCACCATCTCGCGGGGTGCGAGCAGATAGTCGGGCGCCACACAGGTCTGGCCGGCGTTGAACAGTTTGCCGAAAGCCAGGCGTGTGGCGGTCAGGTTCAAATCGCAACTGCGGTCGACCAGGGCCGGCGATTTGCCACCGAGCTCGAGCGTCACCGGCGTCAGGTTCTGCGCCGCGGCCTTGGCGACCAGCCGGCCGACGTTGGTCGAGCCGGTGAAAAACAGATGGTCAAAGGGCAGGGTGACAAAGGCCCGACCCATTTCGGCATCGCCGCAGATCACCTGCATTTCGTCTGGCGCGAAATATTCGCTGACCATCCGCGCCATCAGCGCCGAGGTTGCCGGCGTCAGCTCAGACGGCTTGATCATCACCCGGTTGCCCGCGGCCAGCGCGGCCAGCGCCGGATTCATCGCCAGGTTGTAAGGGTAGTTCCAGGGCGAGACGATGCCGACCACGCCGAGCGGCTGGCGCAAGAGCTGGTTGCTGGCCGGCAGAAAATGCAGCGCTGTTGGCATGCGGCGCGGCTTCATCCAGCTGCGCAGATGACGCAAGGCATGGCGCACACCCGACTCGACGGTAAAGACATCGGCCAGCAGGCTTTCCTGGCGCGCGCGCTGGCCGAAATCCTGCGAAATCGTCTTCACCAGTTCATCGGCATAGCGCTGCGTCATCGCCAGCAAGCGTTGCAGCCGGTCACGCCGCACCGCCAGGTTCGGGCTCATCTCGGCGTCAAATGCCGCGCGCTGCTGCGCCAGCACCAGTTGCAGTCGTTCTTGCATGGCTTCGTTCATTGCGATCTCCTTGTTCACCGGGCTGAAGGCTAACTGCATCCGCGCTTCAGGCCAAGCGGAATGCCCCTATGACTGTGGGAAAAATATGCCAGACTTGTCAGGACGGGCAACTTTATCAATGCCGGAAATGGCGGATGCCGCTGAAGACCATGGCGATGCCGCGCTCGTTGGCGGCGGCGATCACTTCTTCGTCGCGCATGCTGCCACCGGGCTGGATCACGCAGCTCGCACCCGCGTCGACCACCACATCGAGGCCGTCGCGGAAGGGGAAGAAGGCATCGCTGGCCACGGCCGAGCCCTTCAATGTGAGGCCGGCGTTTTCGGCCTTGATCGAGGCAATCCGCGCGCTGTCGATGCGGCTCATCTGGCCCGCACCGACCCCCAGGGTCATGCCATCAGCGCAGAAGACGATGGCGTTGCTCTTCACATATTGCGCCACCGTCCAGGCGAACAGCAGGTCTTGCAGTTGCTGTTGACTGGGCTGGCGGGCCGTCACGACCCTCAGGTCTTCGGCCTTGAGGAAATGGTTGTCGGCCGTCTGCATCAAGATGCCCGAACCGACGCGCTTGCTGTCGACGGCATTGCGGCCCTGGCTGAACGGGGTCAGGCCTCCGGCTGGCAGCTGGATTTCCAGCAAGCGCACATTGGCTTTGGCGGCAAAGATCGCGCGGGCTTCGTCGCTGAAGGCCGGTGCCATCAGCACTTCGACGAATTGCTTGGCCACCAACTGTGCGGCCGCTGCGTCGACCGGGCGATTGAAGGCGATGATGCCACCGAAAGCCGAGGTCGGGTCGGTTTTCAAGGCTTTGGCATAGGCCGAAGCGACATCGGGCGCGATCGCCACGCCACAAGGATTGGCATGCTTGACGATCACGCAGGCGGTGCTGCTGAAGCTCTTCACGCATTCCCAGGCCGCATCGGCATCGGCGATATTGTTGTACGAGAGTTCCTTGCCCTGCAGTTGCCGGGCAGTCGCCAGCGATCCTGGAGCCGGGTGCAGGTCGCGGTAGAAGGCCGCGCTCTGGTGCGGGTTCTCGCCATAGCGCAGGTCCTGCACCTTGATGAAGCTGCTGTTCATCTGGGCTGGGAAGGCGGCGATGCTGCCGTCGTCCTGGCGCGCCGACAGATAGTTGCTGATCGCGGCGTCGTACTGCGCGATGCGGTTGAAAGCGGCGACGGCGCAGGCGAAGCGGGTCTTGTCGCTGGTCTTGCCTTCGGCGCCGAGCTCGTCGAGCACCTGGGCATATTGCGAAGAATCGGTCAGGACGGTGACATCGCCCCAGTTCTTCGCGGCCGAGCGCACCATCGCCGGGCCACCGATGTCGATGTTCTCGATCGCATCTTCGAGCGTGCAGCCTGGCTTGGCCACCGTCGCCTCGAAGGGATAGAGGTTGACGGCGAGGATGTCGATGGTGGTGATGCCATGCGTTTGCAGCGCCGCCATATGCTCGGGCAGGTCACGCCTGGCCAGCAAGCCGCCATGGATGGTCGGGTGCAAGGTCTTGACACGGCCATCGAGCATTTCGGGGAAACCGGTGTGATCGGCGACTTCGGTCACCGGCAGGCCGGCATCGGCGAGCAGCTTGGCAGTGCCGCCGGTGGACAGCAGGCGCACCTTCAATTGATGCAGGGCTTGGGCGAATTCGACGATGCCGGTCTTGTCGGAAACGGAAATCAGGGCGGTCAGTTGGGGCATGTCAGCTCGGGGTTATGGGTCGTTGTTGCTTCAGAGCAGTTGGTGCTGGCTCAGCTTGCGGCGCAATGTGTTGCGGTTGATGCCCAGCCATTCAGCGGCGCGGCTCTGGTTGCCTTCGGCTTCGCGCATGACGACTTCAAGCAGCGGCTTTTCAACCAAGTTGATCAGCATGTCGTGCATGGAATGGGGGGGTTCTCCGCCGAGGTCACGAAAATAGAGTTCGAGATTTTCGCGCACGCAGGATTCGATTGAGTTGGGTGTCACGCTGCTGGCCTCGGAGATTCGTTGTTCATCATTGTCGGTTCCTGGCTCGCGCTAACAAGATAGGGCAATCGCTCATATCGGTCGGCGAGTTCAGAAAACCATTGTTTCAGCGCCTGCAACTGTGCCGCGCAACTTTGCAGCCGGTTCATCATCTGGCGGAATTCTTCGCCGCCGGGCAACTCGCTGACGGCCCAGCCGATATGTTTGCGCGCAGTACGCATGCCGGTCAGCTCGCCGTAGAGGCTGTAATGGTCGTGCAGGTGCTCGGTCAGCCAGTCGCCGGCCTGCAGTACGGCAGGTGCGGGCAGGGTTTCGCCGGTGGCCAGGTAATGCGCGATTTCCCGGAAAATCCAGGGCCGGCCCTGGGCCGCTCGGCCGATCATGACGGCATCCGCGCCGGTCAAGGCCAGCACCAGTTCGGCTTTTTGTGGCGAGTTGATGTCGCCATTGGCCACCACTGGAATTCGCAAAGCAGCTTTGACGGCGGCAACGGTCGCATATTCAGCCTGGCCCTTGTAGCCCTGCTCGCGGGTGCGGCCATGCACAGTGACCATGGCCACGCCGGCGTTCTCGGCGGCCAGCGCCAGGCGCAAGGCGTTCTTCTCGGTCTCGCACCAACCGGTGCGCATTTTCAGCGTCACCGGCACATTGCGCGGCGCCGCCGCAGCGACCACCGCTTCGATGATCTGCAAAGCCAGCGGCTCGTCCTGCATCAGGGCTGAACCGGCCCATTTGCTGCAGACTTTCTTGGCCGGGCAGCCCATATTGATGTCGATGATCTGCGCACCGCGGTCGATGTTGTAGGTCGCGGCTTCGGCCATCATCAGCGCATCGGTGCCGGCGATCTGCACCGCGATCGGCCCGGCTTCGCCCTGGTGGTCAGCGCGGCGCGAGGTCTTCAGGCTGTCCCATAGATCCTTGCGCGAGGTGACCATTTCGCTGACCGCATAACCGGCGCCCATGCGGCGGCAGAGCTGGCGAAACGGCCGGTCGGTGACGCCAGCCATTGGCGCCACGAACAGATGGTTCGGTAGTTCATGAGAGCCGAGTTGCAAGCGCGAAGGCATTGATCGTTATTGCTTAAAAATGAGGCAAAAGTATACCTTTGACTTTGGGCTGAAATTTCAGCCCGCAGCCATTCGCTGACCGGATAATCCTGCGATGGAAATCTGGTTGCAGTCCTCGATCGCAATGTTGCTGGCCACGCTGGCTTTGCCGCAAGTCGGCTTGACGGCAGTCTTCGTGATCTCGCTGGTCTCGGCAACCTTGCTGCCGCTAGGCTCCGAGCCGGCGGTCTTCTTGCTGGTGAAAGCCGACCCGGCCCTGTTCTGGCCGGCAATGCTGGTGGCCACGGCGGGCAATACGATTGGCGGCGCCATCACCTGGTGGATGGGCTATGGCGCGGAGCGGGCTTATGAGCGTGCGACTCACCATGAACCCCGGGACAGGCGCGTCTTGGGTTGGCTGCAACGCTTTGGCGCCAAAGCCTGTCTGCTCAGTTGGTTGCCGGTTCTCGGTGACCCGCTGTGCGCAGTCGCCGGTTGGCTGAAGCTGCCGTTCTGGCCCTGCGTGGCCTATATGGCGATCGGTAAATTCGCGCGCTATGTGACGATGACTGCGGCCCTGGTCTGGGTTTTCTAGGCCCCTACAATCAGCGCCAGATTCCAACCTCACCCGAGCGCGCAATGACAATCGAGCCTGCAGCCGCCGCCCCCGGCACCGACATGACCCATATCTCTGCGCGCGACAAGGCGGAGATCCTCTCGCAGGCTTTGCCCTATATCCGCCGCTTTCACGGCAAGACCATCGTCATCAAGTACGGCGGCAATGCGATGACCGACCCGGCGCTGCAACTCGATTTTGCCGAGGATGTCGTACTGCTGAAACTGGTCGGGCTGAACCCGGTGGTTGTGCATGGCGGCGGGCCGCAGATCGAGGAGGCCTTGGGTCGCCTGGGCAAGACGGGGCAGTTCATCCAGGGCATGAGGGTGACCGACGACGAGACGATGGAAGTCGTCGAATGGGTGCTGGCCGGCCAGGTGCAGCAGGACATCGTCGGTTTGATCAATGTCGCCGGTGGCAAGGCAGTCGGCCTGACCGGGCGCGATGGCGGCATGATCCGGGCGCGCAAACTGAAGATGGCCGACATGGAAGATCCGAGCAAAGAGCATGACCTGGGCCTGGTCGGCGACATCGTCAGCATTGACCCGAGCGTGGTCAAGGCCCTGCAGGACGACCAGTTCATTCCCGTCATCAGCCCGATCGGGTTCGGCGAAAACAACGAGAGCTACAACATCAATGCCGATGTGGTGGCCGGCAAGCTGGCCGAAGTCTTGAAGGCCGAGAAACTCGTGCTCTTGACCAATACCCCGGGCGTGCTCGACAAGGAAGGCAATTTGCTGACCGACCTGAGCGCGCGCGAAATCGATGCGCTGTTTGCCGACGGCACCTTGTCAGGCGGCATGTTGCCCAAGATCGCCTCGGCGCTTGAAGCCGCGCGCAGCGGCGTCAACGCCGTCCACATCATCGACGGCCGCGTCCCCCACGCCATGCTCCTCGAAATCCTCAGCGATCAGGCTTACGGGACAATGATTCGGTCTCACTGAGACCGGATCATTGGCCCGCGTCCGACCGTAGGGAGGACTTGCGATGATCCACGTCTCACTGAGACCGGATCGTCGGCCCGCGTCCGACCGCAGGGAGGACTTGCGATGATCCACGTTCACTGAGACCGGGTCATCGGTGGCTGCCGGGGCAAACCCTTGCCCCACGTTTGCAGTTGATGTTGGCCTGGATCAGCACGGTTTCATCAACGCCCAGCATGACCTGCCAAGGAAAATCATCCTTGAAACAACAGGGCGCTCATGTCTACATTTTCCGTGCTGATCGTCGAAGACCAGGCCAGGTTCAGTGAAGCCTTTGTGCATTCGCTGGCCGATGTCAGCGACGTCCACTTGCTCGGGGTCGCGGTCGATCTGCACCAGGGCCGGCGCATGTTCGACCAGGGGCGGCCGGATGTGCTGCTGGTTGACCTTGACCTGCCGGGAGGCAATGGCATTGAACTGATACGCCATGCCGCCCATGTCAGGCCGCAATGCGAGGTGATGGTGATCTCGGTTTTCGGCGACGAGCAGCATGTGATGGCCAGCATCGAGGCCGGCGCCACCGGCTATCTGCTCAAGGACGACCTGGCGCTCGACCTGCCCAGCCAATTGCGTTCGCTGCGTGCCGGCGGCAGTCCGATCAGCCCGATCATTGCCAGGCGACTGCTGATGCGGTTGGCGCCGGCTGCGGGTCATCTGGCCAGCGAGCTGGCCCAACTCAGCGACGAGGATGCGGTGGCGCTTTCCGAGCAGGAATCGCGGGTGCTGCACCTTGCGGCCAAGGGCTTCACCTTCGACGAGATCGCGCATTTTCTGCAGGTTTCGCCGCACACGGTGATGACCTATGTGAAGCGGGTTTATCGCAAGCTGCATGTGCGCTCCAAGGTCGAAGCGATCTATGAAGCCCGCCGCCTCGGTTGGCTGCGTGACTGAAGTTGCACTGGACGCCTGCCAGCGGCCTGGCTGAGCCCGTGCACAAGACCCTGCCTGCGCAGGGGCTCGTGACTGAAGAAGGACGGGACGCCTGCCAGCGGCCCGGCAGAGCAAGTCACAGGCTGTGCCAAAATCGGTTGCGCTCCTGCAATCGTCATAGCCGCCAAGCCGATGCCTGCATCCAATCCTGAATCGAATGCCAAGGCCGGGTCGCCAGCAGCGCCCCGCAAGCGTCCACGACCCGGAGAGCGCCGCGTGCAGATTCTGCAGACGCTGGCCGGCATGCTCGAGCAGCCCGGTGCCGATCGCGTGACCACCGCCGCCCTGGCCGCCAAGCTTGAGGTCAGCGAGGCGGCGCTGTATCGCCATTTCGCCAGCAAGGCGCAAATGTTCGAGGGCCTGATTGAATTCATCGAGAGCAGCATCTTCAGCTTGCTCAACCAGATCGTCGAGCGTCCGGGCGCAGGGCAAGCGCAGGCACAAAAAATCATCTCGGTGTTGCTGCAGTTCGGTGAACGCAATCCGGGCATGACCCGGGTGATGGTCGGCGATGCGCTGGTCTACGAAAACGAGCGGCTGGTGCTGCGGATGAACCAGTTTTTTGATCGCGTCGAGTCCTCGCTGCGCCAGGTCTTGCGTGTTGCAGCCGAAGCCAAGGGCTCGGCCACACCAACCGTTGACGCCAATGCACAGGCTTCGGTGCTGGTCAGTTTCATCATCGGCCGCCTGCAGCGCTATGCCCGTTCAGGCTTCAAACGGATGCCCAGCGAGCAACTCGACGCCGCGCTGCGGATGCTGGCGGGTGACACGCCCGGCTAAACTGGGCGGATGTCTGAATTTGAAAACCTGATCACACGTGCCGAGGCGCTGTTCACCCGGCTTGAAGCCGTCCTGCCACAGCCCTTGGGCGAGCCCGATTGGGGCGCTTCAGTGGCCTTCCGTTATCGCAAGCGTGCCGGCAGGCAATTGCTCGAGCCAGTGCGCCATGTCGCGACGATCCGGCTCGAAGACCTGAAAGAGGTCGAGCCGCAGAAGCAGCGCTTGCTGCGCAATACCGAGCAATTCGTCGCTGGTCGACCGGCCAACAATGTGTTGCTGACCGGCGCTCGCGGCACGGGCAAGAGTTCATTGATCAAGGCTTGCCTGAACGCCTTTGCCGATCAGGGTTTGCGTTTGATCGAGGTCGACAAGGCCGATCTGGTTGACCTGCCCGATCTGGTTGACCTGGTGTTTGGTCGCCCCGAACGTTTCGTGATTTTTTGTGACGACCTCAGCTTCGATGAAGGCGAAGCCGGCTACAAGGCCTTGAAGTCGATGCTCGACGGGTCGGTGGCCTCGGTGTCTGACAACGTGCTGATCTACGCGACCAGCAACCGCCGCCATTTGCTGCCCGAGCAGATGCGCGACAACCTCGGCTACAAGCATACCGATGATGGCGAAGTCCACCCGGGCGAAGCGATCGAGGAAAAGATCTCGCTGTCCGAGCGCTTCGGCCTGTGGGTCAGCTTCTATCCCTTCACGCAGCAGGAATATCTGGTCATCACGGCGCAATGGCTGCGCTTTTTTGGCATCGACGAGGCCGCGATCGAAGCGGCGAGGCAGCCGGCGCTGGTCTGGGCACTCGAGCGGGGTTCGCGCTCGGGACGCGTTGCCTACCAGTTCGCACGTGATCTGGCCGGCCGCGAAGAGGTCACCCATGCCCAGGCGACACCGGCCCGCGTGATCAGCGGTATGCCGCCAGACGGCCTCGACGATGTCTGAGCGGCTGCCGGTCGACGTCGCTGTCGGTGTCTTGATCGAGCGCGACAGCCAGGGCCGGGAAGGACGTTTTTTGTTGACGACGCGGCCGGCGGGCAAGGTCTATGCGGGCTTCTGGGAGTTTCCTGGCGGCAAGGTCGAAGCCGGCGAGACGGTCGAGCAAGCGCTGAAGCGCGAGTTGTTCGAGGAGTTGGGGATCGAGATCGGCGCGGCCCATGCCTGGAAGATCGAGATCATGGACTATCCCCATGCCCGGGTACGCCTGCATTTTTGCAAGGTCTATGAATGGCAGGGCGAATTCGAAATGCGCGAGCAGCAGTTGATGGCCTGGGCCGACCTGCCGGTGCAACAGCAGCCGGTGCTACCGGGCACGATTCCGGTATTGCAATGGTTCGCGGCTGAGCGTGGCTTCAAGGGGGCCACCCATCCGGCCTGATTACACTGACGCCATGAACTGGATCGACGAAATCAAATGGGATGCAGCGGGCCTGGTGCCGGTGATCGCTCAAGAGCGGGTCAGCGGCGATGTCCTGATGTTCGCCTGGATGAACCGCGAGGCCCTGGCACGTACGGCTGAGCTTGGAGAGGCCGTTTATTGGAGCCGCTCGCGCAGCAGGCTCTGGCACAAGGGCGAGGAATCGGGTCACAAGCAGATCGTCCATGAAATACGGATGGACTGCGACAACGATGTGTTGCTGCTGAAAATCACCCAGCTCGGCCCGGATGAAATAGGCATTGCCTGTCATACCGGCCGGCACAGCTGCTTTTACCAGCGCTATGAAAATGGTGCCTGGCAAGCGGTCGAACCCATCCTCAAGGATCCCGGGACCATCTACAAATGACTCAGACTTCGCAATCCAGTCAGGACATGCTGGCGCGCCTGAGCGCCTTGATCGATTCGCGCAAGCCGGCCAATGGCGGCGACCCGGCCAGCAGCTATGTGGCCAGGCTGTTCGACAAGGGCCTCGACGCGATCTTGAAAAAGATCGGTGAAGAGGCGACCGAGACGGTGATGGCCGGCAAGGACGGCGACCGGCAAAAGCTCGTTTACGAGGTCGCCGACCTCTGGTTCCACAGCCTGATCGCCTTGAGTCATTTCGACCTGAAGCCCGAGCAGGTACTGGCCGAACTGGCCCGGCGCGAGGGCCTGTCCGGGCTGCAGGAATTTGCGCAGCGCAGCCATGCCGAAGAGCCCAACGACTGACCTGAAGAGATTCCTTATGACGCATGACCCTGACTGCCTGTTCTGCAAGATCGTTGCCGGCAAGATCCCCAGCCGCAAGGCCTATGAGGACGAACGGGTGCTGGCATTCCACGACATCCATCCCTGGGCGCCGGTTCATCTGCTGATCATCCCGAAGCAGCATATCGCCACGATGAGCGATCTGGGCGATGAGCATGCCGGCCTGCTCGGTCATATGGCGCTGCTGGCGCCCAGGCTGATGCAAGAGCAGGGCGTGACGAACGGATTCCGGACCGTCATCAACACCGGGCCGGATGGTGGCCAGGAGGTTTACCACCTGCACATGCATGTGATGGGCGGCCCGCGCCCCTGGGTCAAGGCCTGAATCGCTCAAGTGCAATGATTACTCGTCCCAACTAGAATGCGGGATCTTTTTCAGGAGAAGCAATATGGGTTCATTCAGCATCTGGCATTGGCTCATCGTGCTCTTGGTTGTTGTGCTGATTTTCGGCACCAAGAAACTCAAGAACATCGGCTCGGACATGGGTTCGGCGGTGAAGGGCTTCAAGGACGGCATGAAGGATGGCGGCGCCAGCAGCAGTGAGCCGCCGCCTCAGCAGGTCACGACCCAAAAAGCGGCTGACCACAGCAACACCGTCGACGTCGAGTCCAAGATCAAGTCTTGATGCATGACGCGCCCTGCAATGACACCGCATGATTGATTTCGGTTTTGACAAGATCGCCCTGATCGGCGTGGTGGCTCTGGTCGTGATCGGCCCCGAGCGTTTGCCGCGGGTGGCGCGTACCGTTGGCCATCTGCTGGGCAAGGCACAGCGCTATGTGGCTGACGTGAAGGCCGAAGTGGGACGATCGATCGAGCTCGAAGAGCTGAAGAAGATGAAAGACCAGTTCGCCGATGCGGCTCAGGACGTCAAGCAGACGGTCGAGCAGGAGGTGAGCTCGGCCAACCAGGCTTTCGAGCAAACCTGGGCTGAGGCCAGCGGTGAAAGCGCCGCTGAGCATGTGCCGTGGAGCCCGATGGTCGATGTTCCCGGCTACAAGCATCCGAACAAGAACTGGCGCATCAAGCGCGGCGCGACACCGCAGTGGTACAAGCAAAAACGCGGCGTCCGCCGCAATGTCCAGTCGGGCGCAGCGCGGGTGGCGCGTTTTCGTCCGCCAGCAAGACCCTGATGATGAGCGCCAATGTCTGAAGAAAAGAAAGCGCCCGACGATGAACTCGCCGGCACCGAACAACCGTTCATTTCCCACCTTGTAGAGCTGCGCGACCGCTTCGTCCGCGCGGCCATTGCGGTCGCGATTGCCTTCGGCATCCTGGCGATGTTTCCAGGGCCTTCGGCACTCTATGACCTGCTGGCCGCACCGCTGGTGGCGCAATTGCCCCACGGTTCGACCCTGATCGCCACCAATGTGATCTCGCCATTTCTGGTGCCCTTGAAAATCACCTTGCTGGCTTCGTTCCTGGCCGTGCTGCCGGTGGTGCTGTACCAGGTCTGGGCCTTTGTGGCGCCGGGCCTTTACTCGCATGAAAAGAGGCTGATCGTGCCGCTGGTGTTCTCCAGCACGGTGCTGTTTTTCGTCGGCGTGGCGTTTTGTTACTTCTTCGTCTTCGGCCAGGTGTTCAAGTTCATCCAGAACTTCGCGCCCAAGAGCATCACCGCAGCGCCTGACATCGAGGCCTATCTGAGCTTTGTGATGTCGATGTTCATTGCCTTTGGCGCAGCCTTCGAAGTGCCGGTGGTGGTTGTCGTGCTGGCGCGGATGGGACTCGTTTCAGTCGAGAAGTTGAAGGAATTCCGCGGCTATTTCATCGTCGTGGCCTTCATCATCGCCGCGATCATCACGCCGCCTGACGTGGTGTCGCAACTGGCGCTGGCGATTCCGATGTGCTTTCTTTACGAGCTGGGCATCGTGGCTGCCGGCTATTTCATCCGCTACTCGAAGGCGCCCGATTAATCATTCAGACTGCGGCTTCGGTCGCTGCACGATTTTGAGCGTGAATTCAAGCTGCTGGGCGCCGCGCTGAACCGACACCTTGGCCTCGCTTTGCGGCGGCAAGGCGGCTACTGCAGCGAGCAATTCGGTCGGATTGAGCACCTTCCTGGGTCCGATGCGGGTCAGCACATCGCCGGGCTTCAAGCCGGCTTTGGCGGCGGGTGCGCCGTCCAGCACGCCGCTGATCAGCACCCCTTCTTGCACTGATAACTTGAAGGCCGAAGCAAACTCGGGCGTCAATTCGCGGGTTTGCACGCCGATCCAGCCGCGCGCCACATGACCGTCGCGCAACAGCGCGTTCATCACTTGCTGGGCGGTGCTGATCGGGATCGCGAAGCCTATCCCCAAGCTGCCGCCACTGCGCGAAAAAATCGCCGTATTGATGCCGACCAGATTACCTTCCGAATCGACCAGCGCGCCACCCGAATTGCCGGGATTGATCGCGGCGTCGGTCTGGATGAAGTTCTCGAAGGTATTGATGCCCAGTTGGCTGCGGCCGAGCGCGCTGACGATGCCCAGCGTGACGGTCTGACCGACGTTGAAGGGGTTGCCGATCGCCAGCAAGGCGTCGCCGACCATCAGGCTGTTCGAGTCGCCAATCTGGATCACCGGCAACTTGTCCAGCTTGATCTTCAAGACCGCGACATCGGTTTCGGGGTCGGTGCCGACCAGGGTTGCGCGGGCCTGCCGGCCATCGCTCAACATCACCTCGATGTCGGAAGCGCCTTCGATCACATGGTTATTGGTCAGCAGATAACCTGCGGCCGAGACGATCACTCCGGAGCCCAGGCCAACCTGCGGTCTTGACGGGGCGCTGCGGCCGCGCTGGCCGAAGTTGAACCTGAACCAGGCATCGTTGGCCTCGTCCGAGCGTGCTGGCGGCTTGCTCGCCGTGATGCTGACCACGGCCGGCGCGGCGCGCTTGGCGGCGAGGCTGTAACCGCTGCGACTGCTGCTTGTGGAGGTCGCCAAAGGCTGTATCGGTGAGGCGCGCTGCAACACCGGTACCTCGCTTCGCTGCAGCCATGCAGGCTTCAATGTCATCACCACAAACAGCATTGCCAGCGCGACGGTCGTCGTCTGGGCGAAAATCAGCCATAGTCTGCGCACAATCCCTCCCCACCCAGGTCCACTTTGATGTCAAACAGTTTCATCCAACGCGGCGCGCTTGAGCTGCATCTCAGGCAACTGCTCGAGGTCGACCGTTTCAAGGATTATGGGACCAATGGTTTGCAGGTCGAGGGTCGGGCGGAGATTCGCCACCTGGTCTGCGGGGTCACGGCCAGCGTGGCCTTGATCGATGCGGCGATCGCCGCAGGGGCTGACGCCATCCTGGTCCACCATGGCCTGTTCTGGCGCGGCCAGGAGGGCCGTGTCACCGGCTGGATGAAACAGCGGCTGGCCAGGCTGCTGGCCCATGACATCAACCTGTTCGCCTACCACCTGCCGCTCGATGCGCACAAGCAACTCGGCAACAACGCGCAACTGGGACTGCGGCTCGGCTGGCAGGCCGACGGAACTTTCGGCGAACAGGACCTTGGCTGCATCGGCAGTCTGTCAGCCTCGCAGACTATGCCCGGGCTCTGCGCAGCGCTGCAATTGCAACTCGGGCGCGAGGTGCTGGCCTTGCCAGGAGACGGCCGACCCTTGCGGCGGATCGCCTGGTGCACTGGGGGCGCACAGAGCTATTTTGAAGCTGCGATCGCGGCCGGTGCCGATGTCTTCGTTACCGGCGAGATTTCCGAGCCGCAAGCCCATTATTCTGCCGAGACCGGCGTGGCCTTCATCGCCGTCGGCCACCATGCGAGCGAGCGCTACGGTGTGCAGGCCTTGGCCAGCCACCTGGCAGCCGAATTCGGCCTGACCCAGCAATTCATCGATATTCCCAACCCGGCATGAAACAGAACCTGTTGATCACAATGGGCGATTGCTGCGGCATCGGCCCGGAAGTCGCAGTCGCCGCCTGGCAGGCGCAAGCTGATGCCCGGCTGTGCCTGGTCGGCGATGTCGATGTGTTGCGTCGGGCCTTGGGCTGGCGCGGGTTGCAGCTGCCGGTGGCGAAGCTGGCTTCAGCGGCCGAGTTGGCCGAGGTGCCGCCTGGTTGCTTGCCGGTCTGGCAGCCCTCAGGCCTACCGGCCGGCCTGCTCGACTGCCCGGTCGGACAGATCGACGCCCGCGCCGGCGCAGCGGCCGCGGCTTGCATCGAGGCGGCGGTCGAAGCGATCCAGGCCGGCCATGCCGGCGGGTTGGTGACCGCACCGATCCACAAGGAAGCGCTGCATGCCGCCGGCGTGCAATTCCCCGGCCATACCGAAATGCTGCAGTCACTGGCGGCGCAGGGCGGCGCGATGCCGCCAGTGCGCATGATGCTGGCCAACGACGAGTTGCGTACGGTGTTGGTGACGATCCATTGCTCCTTGCGCGAGGCGATTGACGCCATCAGCCGCGACAGCGTGCTGCAAACGCTGCGCATCAGCCATCAGGCGATGCAGCGTTTCGGCATCGCCGCGCCGCGCCTTGCGGTGGCCGGATTGAATCCGCATGCCGGCGAGGGCGGCTTGTTCGGCAATGAAGAAATTCTGCATATCGCTCCGGCGATTGCAGCCGCCCGTGCCGAGGGCATCAATGCCAGCGGGCCGTTCGCTCCGGACACCGTCTTCATGCGGGCCCGCAACAGCGCCGGCCACCCTGGAGAATTCGATCTGGTCGTGGCGATGACCCATGACCATGGACTGATTCCGGTCAAGTATCTGGGCGTCGAGCAGGGCGTCAACGTGACGCTGGGCCTGCCCTTTGTACGCACCAGCCCCGATCACGGCACGGCCTTTGACATCACCGGCAGCGGCCTGGCTGATGCTTCGAGCATGCAGGCGGCGATCCGGATGGCGCGCCTGTTGCTCGAGTCTGCTGCCTGCTGAGGGGCGCTCAGGTGTTGCGGGCCAGCCAGGGCCTCTCAATGCGCTGGCGTTGCTCGAAGGCCTGGATGTCCGGCTCGTAGCGCAAGGTCAGGTCGATCTCGTCGACGCCGGCGAGCAGGCATTCCTTGCGGAATGGATCGATCTCGAAATGGTCGATGCTGCCATCGGGCGAGGTCAAGGTTTGCGCTGGCAAGTCGATGCTCAGCTGAGCTTCCGGGGCTGCTGCGATCTGCTGGCGAAGCGCCGCGACGCGGCCATGCGGCAGGGTGAAAGCCAGTACGCCGTTCTTGAACGAGTTTTCGAAAAAAATGTCTCCGAACGACGGTGCGATCCAGGCCCGCAAGCCGATGCCAGCCAAGGCCCAGACGGCGCCTTCGCGGGAGGAGCCGCAGCCGAAATTCTCGGCCGCAACCAGAATCTTTGCGCCCTGATATTCGGGTCGGTTCAAGGCGAAGCCAGGCTCCTGCTCGCGCAGGTCGTTGAACAGGAAGTTCTGGTAACCCGCCGAACGCGGCCGGCGCAAAAAGCGCGCCGGCACGATGCGGTCGGTATCGATATTGACCAGATCGAGCGGGACAGCCCGGGCACTGAGTTTGATGAAGGGGTCCATGCTCAGGGTCTCCCTGCTGCGGCTTGCAGCCGGCGCGGATCGGTGATGCGGCCGGTCACAGCCGCCGCGGCAGCCATCGCCGGGCTCATCAGATGGGTGCGTGCATCGCGGCCCTGCCGGCCTTCGAAATTCCGGTTCGAGGTCGACGCACAGCGCTGACCCGCCTCGACCAGATCGCCATTCATGCCCACGCACATCGAACAGCCGGGTTCGCGCCAGTCGAAGCCAGCATCGATGAAGATCCGGTCCAACCCTTCGGCTTCGGCCGCCAGTTTGACCAGCCCCGAGCCTGGCACTACCAGCGCCGGCACCAATGCCTGGCGGCCGCGCGCGATCGCCGCTGCGGCGCGCAAATCCTCAAGCCGGCTGTTGGTGCAGGAGCCAATGAAGACCCGGTCGATCGCCAGCCCTTCGATCCGCTGGCCGGGCTGCAGCGCCATATAGCGCATGGCCTTTTCCATACCGGCGCGGCGGACCGGATCTTGCTGT
>CAIJIT010000088.1 GCA_903820745.1 uncultured Burkholderiales bacterium | reverse complement strand
GGTAGCGGCTACGGACGGCAATTTCCGGCTGGACTCGCATCTGCATCCGAATAACTCGATTGATTTCGACTCGAGTGATTCGAATAAGCTGAAGTTCAGGAATAACTTCGGCAAGGCGACAAACACCTATGGGTATGTCACATTTGCCTACAATACCAGCACGAATTTGCTGCAGGCAAAGAACCGCTATACCTACACTTATAGCTCGACTTATGTCGCCACCTATACCCTGGACAGTACGTTTGCAACAACCGGTGCTGGTTATTATGTGAATTACACCAACGGTGTTTATAAGCTGGTGGCGGCTTCCGCATCAGCCACGCCCTTGTATCTGTACAGCTCACCGATCAGTCTGGGTATCCCGACATTCATGGACCCGATGAAGACGAGCTTCGCTACCGAGGGGCCTGCTGCTTTCTTAAGCAAAGTAACTTCTACGGCCGCGGTGGAAGCGAAAATCGCTTCAGAGGTCAACTCTACTTACAGCAACCAGGTCTCGGCGACCGGCACCAATGCGACGACCAAAACAAATGCCGACGCAAGATTGGCAATCATCAAGACGGCGGTTGAGGGCAACGGCGGAACTCTGCGCTATGCGCCGGCGCTGTACACGGCGTTCCGGGATGGACTCTTGGCCAACAAGCTGGTGAGTGACTCGATTTCCGATGGCACACCCGGCCAAAATATGGTGCCCTATGTTTATTTCACGAATGAAATGGACAGCTCGGGAACCTACCACCCGTTCATGGTGGCGATCAACTATGGCAACCAGGCTTCTCCCAATGGCCTGAAAGATGTTCCCAGCCCGCCCTGTTCCGGGCAATGCGGAACTGCAGTGACAAGATTCTCAAATCTTGAAAACTACATCACCATGATTCCGATGCGGAACTATGGGCAAGTCAGCGCCGTTACCGACAATTCGACAATGACGACCACTCTGTGGAGTGACGTTTCTGGAACATCATTAGCTAAAAATGTTTATACCTATGCGGACGTCGCCGATAACGGCGTGCTGATTGATGGTTCAGTGATGTTCCCTATGTTCAACAACACCTTGGTGCCTTCACATTTGAGGGGCGAGTTGTCAGCCAGCGGTTGTCACGTTGGGCAAGGCGGTGGTGGCCCGCATTGCCACGCAGACGGGTATCAGTCAGGACAAGGTCTGGGTTTGTATAACGACGCTGATTATGTTGGCAAAACACATCCGCCCTTGATCGGATTTGGCTACGATGGCATCGCGTTGTTTGGGCAGTACCGCAGCAGTGACAGCGCCATGCTGGGCTATGGAACGGCATTGGATGATTTTGGTGCTCACGACCATGACGGCATTGGCTACCATTATCATGCGCATACCGTGGTTGACTACCAACCTGTTAACCTGGCCAGCACCTACAAAAGCACTCTGCATATATTGATGAAGGGGGCTTATATTGGCAAGATTGATACTGTTCCTTACTTCAGGAGCCGCACGACCAACGTCCTCAATTCGAATAAGTACATGGGCGGCACAGTAAAATAATAGAGGCGGTGGATTGAATAGGGATGAAATTATCCCGGTTAAGTGACGAACAAGTCAGGGAGGTTCTGGCTGATCGACCGAGAAAGGTCAGTTTTTCATCATCAATCTGGAATAACCGGCCGGCGGTCCGGCAGGTTCTGCGGTGGCATTGCTAAAGTCTCTCTCATCGACTGCATTCAGCAATGCGCCGATGAATAGTTTCCTGATTTACCCATTGGCTGGCTGGACGTTTTGGACTTGGTCAACCCCGCGTGAAATCGATGCCAATGGTGTTTATTTAAATCATATTAATTTTATTAACACGGTTGAATACTTTTATCAGGTAAAAATGTTTAAACTGCGCGGGTCGCCAGTGGCGGCAGTCAACCAATAATTTGTTTCCCAACGGATCCGCTCATGCAACGAACGGCAGTATGTCATTGTTTGCTCTGGACCTTCGTCGGTCTGTTGGCTGCCTGCGGCGGCGGCGGTGACGACCGGGCGACGGCGACGAGTTCGGCGCAGGCCGTGGCAACTGCACAGGACGGCAGCCCGGCCATGGCCAGGGCGCTTGCGACCACCAGCGTGGTCGAAGCGACCAGTTCCACGCTGACCACCCAGGCGGTCAATCTGCAGGATGCGATCGCG
>CAIJIT010000087.1 GCA_903820745.1 uncultured Burkholderiales bacterium | reverse complement strand
GACATGCTCAATGGTTTCGACATCTGCCATGGCGGCATGATCGCCACGCTGGCCGATTCATGTTTTGCTTTTGCCTGCAACAGCCGCAATCAGTTGACCGTCGCTTCGGGTTTTGCCATCGACATCGTGGCGCCGGCGCAAAAGGGCGACCGCTTGACCGCTCAGGCCAGCGAGGTTTCCTTGTCCGGCCGCACCGGCGTCTACGACATCCGGGTCAGCAACCAGCATGACGAGTTGGTTGCCGTCTTCCGGGGGCGGTCCTATTGCATCAAGGGCAAACCGGTCATGCCCTTGCCCGGCCCGACAGTTTGAAATCAACAGGATCAGCATGAGCTTGAAAAGAATCGCCCCGGAGGGGCTCGATCCGATTGAAACCGCCAGCCTTGACGAGCTGCAGGCTTTACAACTGCAGCGGATGCGCTGGAGCTTGCAGCATGCTTATGACCATGTGCCGCATTACCGGGCCGCTTTTGATGCCAGGGGTGTGCAGCCAGGCGATCTGAAGTCGCTCGCCGATCTGGCCTTGTTCCCGTTCACGACCAAGAAGGATCTGCGCGATAACTACCCGTTCGGCATGTTCGCGGTGCCGCGTGAGCAAGTCGCCCGCGTCCACGCCTCGTCGGGGACGACCGGAAAACCCACGGTGGTGGGTTACACGGCGGCCGACATCGACGTCTGGGCCGGTCTGGTCGCGCGCTCGCTGCGTGCCGCTGGCACCCGCGCCGGAGACATCGTCCACATCGCTTATGGCTATGGTTTGTTCACCGGTGGCCTGGGCGCGCATTACGGTGCCGAGCGGCTCGGTTGTACGGTGATCCCGATGTCGGGCGGTCAGACTGAAAAACAGGTGCAACTGATCCAGGATTTCAAGCCCGATGTGATCATGGTCACGCCCAGCTATATGCAGGTGATCATCGAGGAATTCGCGCGTCAGGGCCTGGATGCCAGGCAATGCTCCTTGCGCATTGGCGTATTCGGCGCCGAGCCCTGGACCGAAGCGATGCGGCGCGAAATCGAAACCCGTGCCGGCATTGATGCGGTCGACATCTACGGTCTGTCTGAAGTGATGGGCCCGGGCGTTGCCAGCGAATGCGTCGAATCGAAGGATGGCCCGGTGGTCTGGGAGGACCATTTCTATCCCGAGATCATCGACCCCGATACCGGCGCGGTGCTGCCCGATGGCTCGGAAGGAGAATTGGTTTTTACCAGTCTGTCCAAGCAGGCGCTGCCGATCATCCGCTACCGCACCAGAGATCTGACCCGCTTGCTGCCGCCGACCTCGCGCAGCATGCGTCGCATGGGCAAGATCGTCGGCCGCAGCGACGACATGCTGATCATCCGCGGCGTCAATATGTTCCCGACACAGATCGAGGAATTGGTGCTGCAGGAACCGCTTTTGTCGGGCCAGTACCAGTTGGTGATCACCAGGCAAGGTCCGCTCGATGCGGTCGAGGTGCGCTGCGAGTTGCGGCCTGAAGCGGTCGGCGCTGAAATCGGCGTGATTGTCCAGTCGCTGCAGCACCGGATCAAGACGCTGGTCGGCGTATCGACCAAGGTCAGCATCGGGGCGCCTGATTCGATTGAACGCACGCTGGTCGGCAAGGCCAGGCGAGTGATCGATCAGCGCCCCAAGCCCTGAAGAGGAAACAAGCCATGTACACACAGGCAATGAGCGTGGGCCAGCAGGATCTGGCGGTGCAAGCCACCAACAACGAGGACGCGCAGCGCGAGGCAGCTTTCGAAGCGCGGATTGCGGCAGGTGAATTCATCGAAGCCAAGGACTGGATGCCCGAGCATTACCGCAAGACGCTGGTGCGCCAGATCAGCCAGCATGCGCATTCTGAGATCGTCGGCATGCTGCCCGAGGGCAACTGGATTTCGCGCGCGCCGACGCTCAAGCGCAAGGCAATCCTGCTGGCCAAGGTACAGGACGAAGGCGGCCATGGCCTGTATCTGTACGCCGCCGCAGAGACCTTGGGCACCAGCCGAGACCAGATGTTCGACGCCTTGCATTCGGGCAAGGCCAAGTACAGCTCGATCTTCAATTACCCGACCCTGAGCTGGGCCGACATTGGCATGATCGGTTGGCTGGTCGACGGCGCTGCGATCATGAACCAGGTGCCGCTGTGCCGCTGCTCGTTTGCCCCTTACGCGCGGGCGATGATCCGAGTTTGCCGCGAAGAAAGTTTCCATCAACGCCAGGGCTATGAAGCGCTGCTGGTGATGATGCGCGACGGCAGCGCAGCTCAAAAAGAAATGGTCCAGGACGCGGTGAACCGCTGGTGGTGGCCGTCGCTGATGATGTTCGGCCCGGCGGACAAGGATTCGCCGAACTCGGAGCAGTCGATGCGCTGGGGTATCAAGCGGATTTCCAACGACGAGTTGCGCCAGAAGTTCGTCGACGCGACGATTCCGCAGGCGCAATTGCTCGGCGTGACCGTGCCGGATCCCGATTTGCAATGGAATGCCGAGCGCGATGCCTACGACTTCGGCGTGATTGACTGGTCGGAATTCTGGCGTGTTGTCGGCGGCGATGGTCCCTGCAACCGCGAGCGTCTGGCCCAGCGTGTGAAGGCCTGGGAAGCGGGCGCTTGGGTGCGCGAAGCCGCACTGGCCCATGCGAAAAAGCAGGATTCAAGACAAACCCAAAGGATGGCAGCATGAGTGAGCAGGCGGCGGTGGAATGGCCTTTGTGGGAAGTGTTCGTGCGCAGCAAGGCCGGGCTTGATCACAAACATTGCGGCAGTCTGCATGCGGCCGACGCCAAGATGGCGGTGCAGATGGCGCGCGAGGTCTACACCAGGCGACAGGAGGGCTGCAGCATCTGGGTCGTGCCGTCAAATCAGATCACCGCATCCGACCCGGGCGAAAAGAGCAATTACTTCGACCCGATGGAAGACAAGGTGTACAGGCATCCGAGCTTTTATCAGCTGCCCGATGCCATCAACCATATGTAGGCCGGCGATGTCTGAAGCTTCCATCAAGGTGGGCCATCAGCCTGCCGTGCAATATCTGCTGCGGATCGGCGACAGCTGCCTGATCCTCGGCCAGCGACTGGGCGAATGGTGCGGGCATGCGCCGGTGCTCGAAGAGGATCTGGCCCTGAGCAATATGGCGCTCGACCTGATCGGGCAGGCGCGTGCCTTGCTGACCCATGCGGGGGACCTCGACGGTCAAGGGCATGACGAAGACCAACTGGCCTTCCTGCGCGACGAGCGTCAGTACCTGAACCCGGTGCTGATGGAGTTGCCCAATGGCTTCGAGGCCAGCCAAGATTTTGCTTTCACGCAAATGCGTAATTTTGCGGTTTCGACCTGGCTGCTGCTGCTTTACAGAAGGCTGCAGCAGTCGAGCGATGCAGGTCTGGCTGCGATCGCTGCCAAGGCGGTCAAGGAAGCAGCCTATCAGCAGCAGCATGCGGCTGACTGGGTCGTGCGGCTTGGCGATGGCACGCCCGACTCGGCTGCGCGAATGCAAACGGCTTTGCAGCAACTCTGGCCCTATTTCAAAGAGTTGTTCGATGCCGATGCTGTCGACGCGGCTGCCGCAGCCCAGGGCTTGGGTCCGGCTTGGTCGGAGTTGTTGCCTGAATGGCAGGCCCATCTGGCGGAAGTCTTGAGCGACGCAGGTCTGACCATGCCCAAGGCCAGCGCCTTCATGTCGAGTGGCAAGCGCGGCATCCATAGCGAATACATGGGCCATTTGCTGGCTGAGCTGCAATACCTGCAACGCGCGTTTCCAGGCGGTCGCTGGTGACGGCTGCCCCGCTGCAAAATACCTGCGGCCGCCTAGATGCTGCCTGGGAAGTCCTGCGCCAGATTCCCGACCCTGAAGTGCCGGCGATTTCGCTGTGCGAACTGGGCATCGTGCGCGATCTGCGCGAGACCGCAGGCGGCCTCGAAGTCGTGCTGACGCCGACCTATTCGGGCTGCCCGGCGACCGAATTGATCCAGGATGATGTACGCGCCGCGTTGGCAGCCTTTGGCGAAATCAGCATCATCATGCAGCGTGCGCCGGCTTGGACGAGCGACTGGATCAGTGCCGAAGGACGCGACAAGCTGCGCGCCTACGGCATTGCGCCACCGGGCCCTGCAGCAGGCTCTGCCGGTCAGCCGATCCGTTTGGTGCACCGGGCCGCGCTGACGCAACTGGCCTGCCCGCGCTGCGGCTCCTTGCAGACCGAAAAGCTCGCGGCTTTCGGTTCCACCGCTTGCAAGGCGCTGTATCGCTGCCTGGCCTGCGCCGAGCCGTTCGAGTATTTCAAACCGATCTGAGACCGCGACGCCCATGAGCCTTCACTTCCATCAGCTGACCGTCAGCGCGGTGACACCCGATACCGACGAAGCGGTCATCGTCAGCTTGACCGTCCCGCCTGAACTGGCTGAGGCCTTCCGTTTTGAACCCGGGCAATACCTGACTCTCCGCCATCAAGTGGCGGGGCAGGACCTGCGCCGCTCCTATTCGATCTGCTCGGCTGTGGGGGAGGCTGAATTGCGCGTCGGCGTGCGACGGGTCGATGGCGGTGTGTTTTCGACCTGGGTCAATCGCGAGCTGAAGGTCGGCGACCCGATTGAATCCTATCCACCGCAGGGTCGTTTCGGCTTGACCGCAGCGACTGCCAAATCGCGTCATTGCCTGGGCATTGCCGCCGGTTCTGGCATCACGCCG
>CAIJIT010000086.1 GCA_903820745.1 uncultured Burkholderiales bacterium | reverse complement strand
CGCAATGACTTTCAACATCAGCTCGCGCACCGCTTGGTGCAAGAGTTCGACTCCATCGCGGTCGGCAACGTCTGGGCCGCAAAACTCGCCAAAACCAGCATGGCGAAAAGCGTTTTGGACGCTGGCGGGTCCTCCTTCCGAAACAAGCTCGCGTACAAGGCCGTTAGGCATGGCGCATGGTTTGAAGAAGTGAGTGAGCATTTTTCCACGCAGACCTGTTCCGACTGTGGTTGGGTCGGGGGACCCAAAGGGCTCGAAGGTCTTGCAATAAGGCCATGGACCTGCTCGGAGTGTGAGGGTTTGCATGATCGTGGGGATGTCAAGGGCTTGCATCATTGCACCTTGCCTTCGATGCGCAACCTCGGATCAACCGCGAAATAAAGCAGATCGACCGCCAGATTGATGGCGACGAAGATGAACGAGATCAGGCACAAATAGGCCGCCATCACCGGGATGTCGGCAAACTGCACCGCCTGGATGAACAACAGGCCCATGCCGGGCCACTGGAACACGGTCTCGGTGATGATGGCAAAGGCGATCAGCGAACCAAGCTGCAGGCCGGTGATGGTGATCACCGGCACCAGCGTGTTCTTCAAAGCATGGCCGAAGTAGACCGCCTGGTCGCCGAGGCCGCGCGCGCGCGCAAACCGGATGTAGTCGGTGCGCAGCACCTCGAGCATTTCCGAGCGCACCAGCCGCATGATCAGCGTCAGCTGGAAAACCGACAGCGTGATCGCCGGCAGCAGCACATGGCGCAAGCCATCAAGCGTCAGCAGACCGGTGGTCCAGCTGCCGATTGCGAGCACATCGCCGCGCCCGAAACTGGGCAGCCATTTCAGCCAGACCGCGAACACCAGGATCAGCAGGATGCCGATCAGAAAGGTCGGCAGCGAGACACCGAGCAGCGAGAACATCATCAGCAACTGCGAGCTGGCCTGGCCACGCCGCAGCGCCGCGTAAACGCCCAGAGGGATGCCCACAAGCAAGGCAATCAAGCCGGCCATCAGCGACAACTCGAGCGTTGCCGGGAGCCGCTCGACGATCAGGGTCGAGACCTTGCGGCCCTGGCGCAGGCTAAGACCGAACTCGCCCTGCAAGGCATTGCCGATGAAGCGTGCGAACTGCACCGGAACGGGGGCATCAAGCCCCAGATCATGGCGCAGCGCGACGCGCTGCTCCTGGGTCGCATCCTGGCCCAGCAGACTGGTGACCGGATCACCGACATATTGAAACAGCAGGAAAGAGACAAATGCCACCGTGAGCATCACGATGACCGCCTGGGCAAGCCTGCGGATGATGAAAACTAACATGTCCGGGTTCTAACCTTCACTGGAAACCGCATGGGCGGCAGAAGCATCAACAGGCTTTGGGCAATTTCCGTTCGTCCTGAGCTTGCCGGAGGACTCTTTGACCGGACTAGCCTATGCCCTGATAAAAGCAGGAATCGAGCCATCATAGTTTCCGCGCAGTGATTCCTCCAGCAGCACCCTCAGAAATGAAAGCGGGCCGCATGAAGCGGCCCGCAACTCAAACCGACTGGACGGATAGCCGCCCGGTCAGATTTGACGATCGATCAGAAACGGTGACGCACACCCACAGTGAAGTCGTCACGCTTGGTCGCTGTATTGGCGAGAGTCAGATTGCCGCCCAGAACCGAATGGTCGAAGTGGACATAGACCTCAGTACGCTTGGAGAATGCGTAGTCAGCCACCACATTCATCATCTTGATCGTGCCGTCGCCGAACGAAGGCGTCACACCGTTTTGCGTGATGCTCCAATAATTGGCGCCAAGGTTCAATGCACTCGTCACCTGGTAGGTACCGCCAGCCTGAATCATCGTGCGATGGTCAGTCAGCGCAGTAGTCGCCAGGTTGGCATTCATGCCAAGGCCGAAACCGCCAGCGAGGGCTGCGTTCAGCGCTGCCGGGAAGCCCAGTTCAAATTGGGTCTTGGCCCAAGCAGCCGACAAATACAAAGGGCCGCTGGTGTAAGAACCACCGAAGTTGGTTTGCTTGGCTTGCTTGTTTGTACAAGCAGCAGCACCCGTGGCGGCGGTTGGGCAAGCGTCCTTCAGCGCCATGTAGGCGCCGACGACAGCGAATTCACCTTCGGAATACTTCAGGAAACCGCCGGTCGACTGGCCGCTGGCGCTTGCAGCCAAGGCATTGCCTTCAGCCAAACTGTACTGGGCCTCAGCAGCAAAGCCGCCTGCGGTGATCAGGTACTTGATCATGTTGTCGTTGCGGGCGCCAAGCGTCATGCCGATTTCCGGCTTGAAGGGCTCAACATAAGGCGAATACTTGTACGACGCATAGGTCGAAGTCATCGCATCGAACAGGATGTTGAACTGACGACCCAAGGTGATGCGGCCGAATTCCTTCGACTCCAGGCCGACCCATGACTGTTGCCAGAAATTGGTCGAAGCTGCCGAACCGGTGTCGAGCAAGATGCGATGCTCGAGGTTGGCCAGAGCCTTCAGTCCGCCGCCCATGTCTTCAACCACGTTGAAGTTCAAACGGCTTTGCGACATACCGCCAGGGATTACCGAATTGATCGAGTCACCTCGGGTGGCAGCGGTGAGGCCGGCATTGGTTTTATGCTGAACAGCAGCATCGACGATGCCGCCAATGGTCACGCTCGACTGCGCGTAGGCTGAAGTAATACCAGCGGCCAACAGGCCCAGAACCAGGGAAATCTTTTTCATGTGTATCTCCGTTAAAAACTTATGATGACGAATTGTGATTCTTCTGTTCCGCCGAGGCGATCATTGTGTTGTCGGCAACCAACAGACTTTGCCTTATCAACCTGGGAAATGACCGCTTCGGGAGAAAACCGTCTGAATTGCTTCCAGACGGTTTTTCCATGACGAGACCTGAGCCTCGTCACGCCCTTCAGAAACTGTGCTTGATACCGACGTCGTAAACCGTCGAGGTTTGACCCACAGCGACAGAAGGCGAGCCGCTGAGCGAGAACTTGCCCAAACCACTGTTGTTGATCTTGGCATAAGTCGTGTAGACCACCGTGCGCTTGGACAGGCTGTGCTGATAGCCCAGCGCCACATGCTTGGCATCACCCACGCCCGCGATCAAGGCGGCAGCGCTGTTCGCAGTCGATTTGGTGTATTCAGCATAGAACTTGCCTGCACCAAACGGAATGATCACGACACCGGTCAGGTTTTTCTGACCTGGGGCACCAAACGAAGTCGTCGTGTACATCAAGGTGAACCTGGCGACATCCATGTCGTAGGAGACAACGCTTGTTGCCATCTTGTACTGCAAGCCCTTGGCATTGGTCGTCGACATGCCGGCCGTGATATCCAGGCCGTTGGCCTTGAAGCCCAACCGTCCGCTGGTCATTTGCTGACCGTCAACTGCTTCGCCGAAAGCCTGGTCGACCGAACCATAGAAACCGCCCAGATTGCCTGGCAGGATATAGGTGGCCATATTGCTGAAGCGGCTCAGGTCGACCGCGACGCCGCCTGTTGCTGGCGTCTGGGCACCCAGGGCGCTGATCAAGGCTGCGGTTGAACCGATGCCGGTCGTGCCTGAAGGATCGAATTCCTCGAACAACAAGCGCTCGCTGGTCTTGAAACGGCCCAGACGGGCTTCGCCGAAGTCACCAACCAGGCTGACCGTCGAACGACGTGCCCAGAACTGGCTTCCGTCAGAGGCAGCGCCGGTGTCAAAGCCGACCGCCGATTCGAGCCAGAAAGCGGCTTTCAAGCCGCCGCCGAGGTCTTCTTCACCGCGCACACCAAAGCGGCTGGTATTCATGCCGCCTGAGGCAACGGAATTCAGCGTCACGCCGCTGGAATCGCCGTGACGAACTGCCACGTCGGCAATGCCGAACACGGTCACTGTCGATTGGGCTGCGGCGATACCGGCAAATGAGCCGAGAACGGCCAAAGCTACGATTGTTTTCTTCATTCGATACTCCTAGAAATTTCAAGGGGGGAGCCAAGCTCAAGGTTTCGGATTCGGCCACAAACACCCGAGGACTTGATGGCAACACCCAGATTGAAACATCCCTTGGCGGTTTTTTGGAGACTTCAGCTGCGAATCAAGGATTACCGTTGTCAGCGTGCAACGATTTACACCCAGTCACGAAGTCGTCATCGGAATTCCCGAGAAACCCCGCCATTCATGGCGGGGAGGTAGAGGGGCAGCCCGTGAGGGCTGCTGACGGTGCAGAGGAGGCGCGCTGCGCCTCGACGTAAGCCTTGATGGTTTCCAGTGGCGCACCGCCTGCGCTG
>CAIJIT010000085.1 GCA_903820745.1 uncultured Burkholderiales bacterium | reverse complement strand
TGCAGTCAGCCAACCTGGGCTTGCCGCTGGGCGATCTGCTCGCTGGCAACCGGGCGATCGCGCTCGAAGCCGGGCCTTTTCTTCGCGATGCGCGCGATGTTGAACTGCTGATCGTCGGCGTGCATGCGGCCAAACCAGTGTTTCTGCGTGATGTGGCCGATGTTCGCGATGGCGCACTGACGGCGGCGCGTTATGTCTGGCATGGCATCGGCGGCGAGTCGCCCGAGGCCCAGCGCGGCGAATATCCGGCGGTGACGATTGCAATTACCAAGAAGGCCGGCGAGAACGCGATCGATGTGGCCAACGCGGTGATGGCGCGGGTACAGAACCTGCGCAACACGGTGATTCCTTCAGGCGTCGAAGTCAGCGAGACCCGCAACTATGGTGCTTCGGCCAATGACAAGGCGAAAAAGCTGATCCAGAAATTGTTGTTCGCCACCGCCTCGGTGGTCGCGCTGGTCTTCATCGCCCTGGGCAAGCGCGAGGCCGCGATCGTCGGCACCGCGGTGATCCTGACGCTGACGGTGACCCTGTTCGCCTCCTGGGCCTGGGGCTTCACGCTGAACCGGGTCTCGCTGTTCGCCTTGATTTTCTCGATCGGCATCCTCGTCGACGACGCGATCGTGGTGGTCGAGAACATCCATCGCCACCAGTTGCTGTTCCCCGGCAAGTCGCTGGCTGCGATCATTCCTGGCGCAGTCGACGAAGTCGGCGGTCCGACAATTCTGGCCACTTTCACCGTCATCGCGGCCTTGCTGCCCATGGCTTTTGTGTCCGGGCTGATGGGCCCTTATATGAGCCCGATACCGATCAACGCCAGCATGGGCATGTTGCTGTCGCTGGCGATCGCCTTCGTCGTCACGCCCTGGCTGGCCAGGCTGTGGATGAAGGCCATCCCGCTGCCCGCCGAAGGAACGCCTCATGCCGATCCGGAAGCACCGCATGGCCTCAGCGCCAAGCTGGCGCCGCTGTTCGAGCGCATCTTCACGCCACTGCTTGACGCCCGCAGCGGCAAGCGCAACCGCCGCCTGCTGGGCCTGGGCATTGCCGGCCTGATCGCGATTTCCCTGCTGCTGCCGGCCGCCGGTCTGGTGCTGTTGAAGATGCTGCCGTTTGACAACAAGAGCGAATTTCAGGTCGTCGTCGACATGCCGGCCGGCACGCCGCTGGAGCAGACCGCAGCGGTGATGCATGAGCTCGGCGCTTATCTGGCAACGGTGCCCGAAGTGACCCATTACCAGGCTTATGCAGGCACGGCTTCGCCGATCAATTTCAATGGTCTGGTGCGCCAGTATTACCTCCGCGGGGACTCGAACCAGGGCGACATCCAGGTCAACCTGATCGACAAGCACCTGCGCCATGAACAAAGCCACGCGATCGTCACCAGGCTGCGCCCCGAGCTGCAGAAGATTGCCAAACGCAGCGGCGCCAACGTCAAGCTGGTCGAAGTGCCGCCGGGTCCGCCGGTGCTGTCGCCGATCGTCGCCGAGATCTACGGCCCCGAGGCGGCCGGACGGCTGGAAATCGCCAAGGCGGTGCGCTCGCTGTTTGAACGCAGCGCTGGCCTGGTCGACATCGACGACAGCAGCATCGCCGCAGCGCCGCGCAAGCTGCTGCTGGTGGACCGCCGCAAGGCCGCGCTGCTGGGCGTGCCGCAGCAGCTGATCGTCAGTACCCTGCGTGCAGGCCAGGCTGGGGAAGCGGTCAGCTATCTGCATGATCAGAGCAAATATCCGGCTGCAACGATCCTGCAACTGCCCGCCATTGCGCAGGGCAATCTCGACCTGCTGCTGTCGTTGACGGTGCGTTCAGCCGACGGGCATCTGGTGCCGATCCGCGAACTGGTCACGGTGACCGACAGCCTGCGCGAGCAGCCGATTCACCACAAGGATCTGCTGCCGGTGAACTATGTCTTCGCCGATATGGCCGGCAAGGTCGACAGCCCGCTGTACGGCGTGTTCGGGCTGCGCTCCGAGCTGCAAAAAATCGTCACGCCGGGCGGCGGCGCGCTACAGGAGTTCTTCATCAGCCAACCCGCCGATGCCTTGCGCGACTACGCCGTCAAATGGGATGGTGAATGGCAGATCACTTATGAGACCTTCCGCGATATGGGCCTGGCCTATGCGGTCGGGCTGGTGCTGATCTATCTGCTGGTGGTGGCACAGTTCGGCAGCTATCTGACGCCCTTGATCATCATGGCGCCGATCCCCTTGACCATCATCGGCGTGATGCCGGGCCACGCCCTGCTCGGCGCGCAGTACACGGCGACCAGCATGATCGGCATGATCGCGCTGGCCGGCATCATTGTTCGCAACTCGATCCTGCTGGTCGACTTCATCAACTTGCAGGTCCGCTCGGGCATGGCCTTCGAGCGCGCCATCGTGCGCTCGGCCATCACGCGGGCGCAACCGATCATCCTGACCGGTCTGGCCGCCATGATGGGCGCATTTTTCATCCTCGATGACCCGATCTTCAACGGCCTGGCGATCTCGCTGATCTTCGGCATCTTCGTCTCCACCCTGCTCACGCTGGTGGTGATTCCGTTGCTCTATTACGTCGCCTACCGGAACAATCTGCAAGCGCTGACCGGCGCTGCCGCAACCCTTTCCACTCCCGCAACTTCCAACTGAAGGAACGATATGACATCCTGGCAAATGACAAGACTGGTCGCAGGCAGCTTCATCCTGCTCTCTTTGGCGCTGGCCATTCCCGGCAGCCCGATATTCGTCAGCCAATGGTGGCTCGCCTTCACCGCCTTTGTCGGCGCCAATCTGTTGCAGAGCGCGCTGACAAAATGGTGCTTGATGGAAATCATCATGCGCAAGCTCGGCTTCAAAACCGAGAACTGAACCCAGGCCCAAAGGAGTTCA
>CAIJIT010000084.1 GCA_903820745.1 uncultured Burkholderiales bacterium | reverse complement strand
TCAAAGGCAACGACATCGAGCGCTTCTACCGCTACGGCTTGCTGACCAATCCGGCGCTGAAGATCTACAAGCCCTGGCTCGACCAGCTCTTCATCGACGAGCTTGGTGGCCGCGCCGAGATGTCGGCCTTCATGACCGCGCATGGCTTCGGCTACAAGATGTCGGCTGAAAAAGCCTATTCGACCGATTCAAACATGCTCGGCGCCACCCATGAAGCCAAGGACCTGGAGCATCTGGGCAGCGGCATGAAAATCGTCAACCCGATCATGGGCGTGGCTTTCTGGAAGGACGAAGTCGAAGTCAAGCGCGAAGAAGTTACTGTGCGCTTTGAAGAAGGCCAACCGGTGGCGCTGAATGGCGTCCGCTTCGATGACCCGGTCGCCCTGATCCTTGAAGCCAACCGCATCGGCGGCCGCCATGGTCTGGGCATGAGCGACCAGATCGAGAACCGCATCATCGAAGCCAAGAGCCGCGGCATCTACGAAGCCCCCGGTCTGGCCCTGCTGTTCATCGCCTATGAGCGCCTGGTCACCGGCATCCACAACGAAGACACGATCGAGCAATACCGCGACAACGGCCGCAAGCTCGGCCGGCTGCTCTACCAGGGGCGCTGGTTCGACCCGCAAGCGATCATGCTGCGCGAAGCGGCGCAGCGCTGGGTGGCACGCGCGGTCACGGGCGAAGTGACGATCGAGTTGCGCCGCGGCAACGACTATTCGCTGCTCAATACCGAATCGCCCAACCTGACCTATGCGCCCGAGCGCTTGAGCATGGAAAAGGTCGAAAACGCGCCCTTCAGTCCGCTCGACCGCATCGGTCAGCTGACGATGCGCAACCTCGACATCACCGACACCCGCGCCAAGCTCGGCATCTATGCCCAGACCGGCCTGCTGTCGGTCGCGGACGAAGGCTCGCTGCTGAAGCTGCTCGATTCCAGCCAGTAAACGGCGGTTGATCCCGGGTCTGACGGCCTGGGTCGGGAAATCCCGTAGCAACAGCTATCCGGATATTTCACCGCCGAACGGATTTGCCGATTAAAGTCGAACCTGACCTGAATCCCGCCCGTCAAGGCGGCATCCGCCATTGCGGATTCACACCGGAGAGACCCAATGAAACGCCGTTCACTGTTCGAAACCACCGCCACCTTGGGGCTTGGCGCCCTGGCTGGATGCGCCTTGCCGGGCGTCGCCCAGAATGGTGCGCAAGCCGCCGCCAAGACACCGTTCACGGTGCCCGCCACCTATGTGCCGATCGTCGGCAGCGACCTGATGTTTCCAGTCAGGCGCATCTATTGCATCGGCCGCAACTACGCTGCCCATGCCCGCGAAATGGGTTCCGACCCGACCCGCGAGCCGCCGTTCTTCTTCCAGAAGCCGACCGACGCAATCCAGAACGTGCCGCCAGGCAAGATCGTCGATCACAGCTATCCGCCGCTGACCAAGAACTACCACTATGAAGTCGAACTGGTTGCCGCCCTGCACCGTGGCGGCCGCGACATTCCAATCGCCAGCGCGCTGGAATTGGTCTACGCCTACGGGATCGGCCTGGACATGACAAGGCGCGACCTGCAGCGCGGCATGGGCGACCAGAAAAAGCCCTGGGAAATCGGCAAGAGCTTTGACCAGTCAGCACCGATCGGCCCCTTGCATCTGGTGGGCCAGACCGGCCATTTCACCAAGGGCAACATCTGGCTCAAGGTCAATGGCGTGGTCAAGCAGAATGCCGATCTGTCGCAGATGATCTGGAGCGTCGCCGAGCAGATCAGCAAGCTCTCTGAAGCCTTTGAGCTGATGCCCGGCGACATCATCTATTCGGGCACGCCTGAAAACGTCGGCCCGGTCGTACGCGGCGATGTGATCGATTGCCATATCGACGGCCTGCCCAATCTGGGCATCAAGATCGTCTGATCTACAGCTGCTGATGGCAACCTTGCAGTACCCATGTCCTAACTCGCCGCTGGTTCAAAAAAGCCAGCCCGGGCCCAGACATGGGGTTGCAGCGACTGCACCCATCGCTGGCCTATGTCAGCGCGATGCAGTTCGACAAAACATGGCTTGCGGCTCAGCGCAGACCAGCCAACCCATGACTCAGCTTTGGGATACGGCTTCCACGGGCAAGGTCACAACAAGCTGAACCAGGGTGCCTGGTTGGCTGTTGGACACGCTGAGCTTGCCGCCAAGGACGCGCGCGCGCGCCAGCATGTTGTTTTGACCGCGCCCATACGCAGGTTGCCCGACGCTACCGATACCGACGCCGTCGTCTGCCACCGAAACGGTCAACTGCCCACCCACTTCGTCATAGCTGCAGTCAAGGTGAATATTGGTGGCTTGGGCGTGCTTGAGGGCATTGTTCAGCGCTTCTTGCAGCAGCCGCAGAATTTGCAGAACAGCCTTTGGTGAAACTTCAGGCGCATGATCAAGCTGCAGATTCCAGTGCAATTTCAGGGGGATGCCTGCCAGCCTTTGCTGCGTTCGAAACC
>CAIJIT010000083.1 GCA_903820745.1 uncultured Burkholderiales bacterium | reverse complement strand
TGCGTCTGCAGCGTGAGCAAGGCATGGGTCTGGTGATGATCACCCATGACTTGGCGGTGGTGGCCGAAATGGCCCAACGCGTGGCGGTGATGTATGCCGGGCAGGTGGTTGAAACCGGCGCGGTGCCGGGCCTGTTCGAGGCGCCGCGCCATCCCTACACCTTGGCCTTGCTGGCAGCGATTCCTGAACATAGCCGCGGCGCCCTGCGGCTCAGCGCCTAGCCCGGCATCGAGCCCGGCGCGCAAGACCGGCCCTCGGGCTGCCTGCTGGCACCGCGCTGCGCCTACGCCCAAGCGCAATGCCTGGGCTCGCGGCCAGCGCTCAGCGATGGCGTGCGCTGTTTCTTCCCACTCGCTCCAGGGTCGGCCCATGACTGAAAAACCCTTGCTCGAAGCTCGCGATCTGGCCCGCCATTACCGCGTCAGCCAGGGCTGGTTCAAACCCAAAGCCAGCGTCAAGGCGCTGAACGGCGTGTCATTCACCTTGCAGCGGCGCCAGACGCTGGCCGTGGTCGGCGAGTCAGGCTGCGGCAAATCGACCTTGGCACGGCAGCTGACGCTGATCGAGCCGCCCAGTTCGGGCGCGCTGCTGCTGCAAGGTGTTGATGCCGCCATGGCCGACCCGGCGCAGCTCAAAGCCCTGCGACAGCAGGTGCAGATGGTGTTCCAGAACCCCTATGCCTCGCTCAACCCGCGCGCCAGCATCGAGACGACCTTGGGTGAGCCACTGCTGATCAATACCCGCTTGACCAAGGCCGAACGGCGGGAACGCATCGAAGCGTTGCTCGCCCTGGTCGGCCTGCGCAGCGAGCATCTGCGCCGCTACCCGCATATGTTCTCGGGCGGCCAGCGCCAGCGCATCGCGATCGCCCGCGCCATGATCATGAAGCCGGCGATCGTCGTTGCTGACGAGCCGGTATCGGCGCTCGATGTCTCGATCCAGGCACAGATCCTTAATCTCTTCATGGATCTGCAGGACGAGTTCGGCTGCAGCTATGTCTTCATCTCGCACAACCTCAGCGTGGTCGAGCATATGGCCGACGACCTGATGGTGATGTACCTCGGCGCGGCGGTCGAATATGGCTCAAAGAAGCAGATTTTCGCGCGGCCGCTGCACCCCTATACCCGCGCCTTGATCAGCGCCACACCAGCGCTGCGCCCGGTCGACCGGCGCGAACGCATCCGCATCATTGGTGAACTGCCCAGCCCCTTGAACCCGCCCAGCGGCTGCGCCTTCCACAAGCGCTGCCCGCTGGCCGTACCGCGCTGCGCGGTAGAAACGCCAATGCTGCGGATGATCGACCAGCGGCAGGTGGCCTGCCACCAGGTCGATGGCTAAGGCAGGGCCGCTGGCGCCACCGCGACACCGCCAACGCCGCTGCGCTTGATCGCCTCGGCAACGAAGCCCGAAGCCTTCATCTGCTCAACGAATTCGCGCAGATAGGCCACGCCGGCATCCCGCCCGCGCGGTGTGCCGATGGCCTGATTGATCACCATGAAGCGGCCATCGAGCAGCTTCATGCCGGGAAGACGTTTGGCATCAGCCTCGAGTTGCTGGCGCACGCCTGCTGCGACATCGAGCTTTTGCGTCAGAAAGAAGTCGGCCACGGCGGGCGAGGTCGGCGCACGGACGATGCTCGCCTGCTTCA
>CAIJIT010000082.1 GCA_903820745.1 uncultured Burkholderiales bacterium | reverse complement strand
TCGAAGGTCTTGCAATAAGGCCATGGACCTGCTGGGGGTGTGAGAGTTTGCATGATCGTGATGTGAACGCTGCTCGCAATATCCTGTCAAAGTTCAGAGCCGGCTGCGGACATGCAGCCCCTGTAGAGGGAATCCCCGCCGTTTAGGGCGGGGAGGATGTCAAGGTGGCAATTGTGCGGTAGGCCGGGGGCTGGCCTGACGATGTCTCCGATAATCGCAGGATGAAGTTGACTGCGACTGTTCTGCTTGTCTTGACGATTGCCTTGAGCGCCTGTGCCCCGGGCCTGGATTGGCGCGAAGTGAATCCGGCGGAATCGGGCGTGCACGCCTTGTTTCCCTGCAAACCCGAGGTCAGCAACCGCCCGGCGACGCCGACCGAACCCGGCCGGATGGGGTTGGCGCATTGCAAGGCGGCAGGCTTGAGCTTCGCGCTGGCCTGGGCCGAGCTTGCCGATCCGGCGCAGATCACGCCCGCCCTGATGCAGATGCGTTTGTCGGTCGCGAGCAAACTCGGGGCGACAGCTGCCGCGCCTCAGGCGATGCAACTGCCCGGCATGACGCCGAACAGTCAAGCGCAGTGGCAAAGCCTGATTGCACCGTCGCAGCAGGCGAAGGTGGCGGTGTTTTCGCGCGGTCTGCTTGTCTATCAGCTTGTGATGATGGGACCCAAACGCGACGATGCAGCGTGGGAGAACTTCGTGGCTTCGATCAGGCTCGACTCCTGACAATGGGGCAGCATTGATAATCTCGCCATGACATTTTTGCTTTTGATCGCTCATGCACCGCTGGCCACTGCCTTGAAAGCGGTGGCCGAGCATACGTTCCCGGAATGCGCACGGCAGCTGGCGGCCTTGGATGTAACGCCTGATATGTCGGCCGATGCGGTGGAGCAGGCGGCGCGCGCCTTGCTCGCGGCCTCGGGGCAGAGCGAAACCTTGATCCTGGCCGATGTTTTTGGTGCCACACCCTGCAATGGTGCGATGCGCTTGCTGGGTCCACAGGTGGGCTTGCTTTGCGGTGTCAACGTGCCGATGCTGTGGCGCTCGCTCTGCTATGCCGGCGAAGCGCTGGCTCCCCTGACCTTGCGCGCAGCACAGGGCGGTGCGGGCGGCATCGTCCCTGGTCAATGCACCTGAACCCTTCATCAATCCACCAGACTCAATGATCAAGTCAACCCTCGACATCAGCAATAAATTGGGGCTGCACGCCCGCGCATCTGCCAAATTGACCAAGCTGGCCGGAACCTTCAAGTGCGAGGTCTTCATGAGCCGCAATAACCGGCGCGTGAACGCCAAGAGCATCATGGGCGTCATGATGCTGGCGGCCGGCATGGGATCAAAGGTTGAACTGGAAACCGAAGGCGTCGACGAGCAGGCAGCGCAGGACGCAATCACCGCGCTCGTGAACGACAAGTTCGGCGAAGGGCAGTAATGCACGCCAGCCGCAAAGCCCGGGCGCATTGCCGGCTTCTTTGCAGCATCGAGAAGGCCTGAGCTGCCAGCTCGCGCTGCTACAGTCGGCGCATGAGCTTTCAAGTCTTTGGTATTCCGGTTTCGCGGGGCGTGGCCATAGGGCGCGCTGTGCTGGTCGCATCCAGCCGCATGGATGTGGCGCATTACTACATTCAGGCTGCCGAGGCTGAGGCGGAGACCAAGCGCGTCCTGCTCGCGCGTGATGAAGTCGCGCAGGAGCTGGAGACGCTCAAGAACGAGTTGCCGGACGACGCGCCGCATGAGTTGGCGGCTCTACTCGATGTGCATCTGATGCTGATGCATGACGACGCCCTGATCGGAGCTACTACCCAGTGGATCATCGACCGTCATTACAACGCTGAATGGGCCCTGTCGGCTCAGCTCGAAGTGCTGGCGCGCCAATTCGATGAAATGGAAGATGACTATCTGCGCGAGCGCAAGGCCGACCTTGAACAGGTGGTCGAGCGAATTTTGGGTGCCCTCGCGCGTCAGCAAGGAAAACCGATAGCCGACGCCGCCAGCATCGTGCAGCGTGATTTTGCGGGTGAGGACCCACTGCTGCTGGTCGCGGCAGACATTGCGCCTGCTGACATGATGCAGTTCAAACGCAGCATCTTCCAGGGTTTCATCACCGACATTGGCGGGAAGACTTCACATACGGCCATCGTTGCGCGCAGCATGGATATTCCGGCCGTGGTCGGTACCCGCGAGGCTTCGCGCCTGATCCGACAGGACGATTGGGTCATCATTGACGGCGATGCTGGCGCTGTGATCGTCAATCCTTCGCCGATCATGCTGGAGGAATATCGGTTCCGTCAGCGTCAGAGTGAGCTGGAGCGGGCGCGCTTGACGCGACTGCGCCACACGCCGGCGGTCACGCTCGACGGCGAGCGTATCGAGTTGCACGCCAATATCGAAATGCCCAACGACGCCGAGGCTGCGGTCAAGGCGGGAGCGACCGGCGTCGGGCTATTCCGCAGTGAGTTCCTGTTCATGAATCGCGGCAGTGAATTGCCCGGCGAAGAGGAGCAATTCCTGGCCTACAGAACTGCGGTCGAAGCGATGGCTGGCATGCCGGTGACGATTCGCACGGTCGATGTCGGGGCTGACAAACCGCTCGACCGCATGAGCGCCAGCGAGTTGAGGCATGAGCATGTACTGAACCCGGCGATGGGCTTGCGCGCGATCCGCTGGAGCCTTGCTGAGCCAAGCATGTTCCGCAAACAGCTGCGCGCCATCTACCGGGCGAGTGCCTTCGGCAAAGTGCGTCTGCTGATCCCGATGGTGGCGCATTTGAGCGAAGTGCGGATGATCCTGGAGTCGTTGAAGAAGGTTCAGCAGCAGCTCAACGATGCCGGCCATGCGTACACCAAGGTTGAACTTGGCGTGATGATTGAAATTCCCGCAGCTGCTGTGATGCTGCCTTTGCTGCTCAAACATATCGACTTTGTTTCAATCGGCACCAACGATCTGATCCAGTACACGCTGGCCATCGACCGCGCTGATGAAGCCGTCGCTCATCTTTACGACCCCTGGCATCCGGCCGTTCTGCAGTTGCTGGCTACGGTCATAGCCCAGACAAGGCTGACCGGCAAGTCGGTCAGCGTCTGCGGTGAGATGGCAGGCGATCCTGCATTCACCGATCTGCTGTTGGCGATGGGCTTGCGTAGTTTCTCGATGCATCCGTCGCAGATCCCGTCGGTCAAGCAGAGGGTTCTGCGTGCAGACGCGGCGAGGATGGCGGCGCATCTGCCGGGGGTGCTGGCGAGCGAAGACCCGCAGCAGGAGGCGGGCAGGGTGTTCACTTTGCTGCGCAAGCCCTTGCGCTGAGTGCGCGGGTTTGGGCCTTCAGGAACTATTTCGCAGTCGAGCTGGACCTGGGCCTGACTTTCATGCTACAGTCTAAGGCTGGGCTGAACAAAAGCTTCTTCGCGATTGAGTTCAAACGCGAAGGCCAAGCGAGGGTTCAAACCGGGTGAAGTAGAGATCGGCACCGAGAACGAAATGTTTGAAAGTGCTTGACGGATTTGAAGAAAATCGGTCATAATCTCACCTCTGTGCTGCTGGCGAGTAAGTCGGTGGTGTAGCAAGAAAGCGGGGCGGGAGTCCGGTGAGTAGAGCAGCTCTTTAAAAATTAACAGCCGATAAGCGTGGGCGTTTGAGGATGAGTACTGGAT
>CAIJIT010000081.1 GCA_903820745.1 uncultured Burkholderiales bacterium | reverse complement strand
CTGCTCCATCCCGCGTCAAAGTCTGGGGCTCTGTAGCAGCCTCAACCTTCCAGGTCGATGGCCTTGCTTACGCACGGCCTTGGCTGCTTACCTTGCTCAAACGCGAAGCGCGGGAAAGTGCCCCGCGCATTCGTTGTATGTAGCAATGGCGGACCCTAATGGGAAGAGCGCAAAGCGCCCTATTTCATAAACTTGTCACTAAAAGACGGCAAAAACCGGCCATGGCGGGGGCAGAAGCTCAAGACAAGAGCAGTTTCGGCGACGGATTGGCCGTGGCCGCCCGTGCAATCATTGCTGACGCTCGGGGTTCCCTTGCCAATTCCGAACTTTCCGATGCCGAAGCCGTTCATGAAGTCCGGAAGGCACTGAAACGCTGGCGTGCACTGATGCGGCTCTTGTCCGGCCCTTTGGGCGATCAAGCCGAACAGATGCGGATCGAAGCGCGCGACCTGATGCGGGCGCTGACCGGCGCGCGCGACGCCCAGTCGACACTCGATGCGCTGGCGGATCTGCGCAAGGCTGAGGTTCCGTTCTCGGAAACGTCGATGGAAACGATCCGCGGCCGGATAACCACAATTAAGGATGCTGCCGAGCAATCCGGCTTCAGCCAGGATATGCGTGACCGGCTCAGCCACTACCTCGACTTTGCGACATTGACGCTTGAACGCTGGCCGCTGAAGGAAATCAGTTTCGATACAGTGGCCGACGCGCTGGCCTCGACCTATCGCCGCGCCCGTCAGTTGATGCCGGAGAAATGGCTGGAGACGGATGCCGAGCATCTGCACGACCTGCGCCGGCGGGTGGTCGAGCACCGTCATCAAATGGATCTGGTCGAGCATTTGTGGCCGCGGCTCGGCCAGGTCTGGGCCGAGGAAGCGCAGCGTCTACGGAATCGGCTCGGTGCCTGCCAGGATCTTGCGATACTGACAGCCCTCACCGCGCCACGTCAAACGCTGGCGCCGTGGCGGTCGCGGCTCACGCCGGCGATCGAGGCGCGCCGCGCCGCGCATTTGAAAACCGCGGCGCGCATAGCGAGCCGCTTGTTTGCCGAAAAACCGAAAGCCTTTCGTCGGCGCATCGCGGCTTTGTATTCGGCGCGGCAGACGAAGAAACCGAAAGCCTGAACGCGCGCCACCACCAAAACAAAAAGCCGCCACGGATTTCTCCGTAGCGGCTTTCGTGTTTTTGGAGGGCAGCTCCAAAAACAAAACGGCCGTCCTTGCGGACGGCCGTTTGTTGAATATGCCGGCCATCGTGATGAGGAAACATTCGTTCTTGGCAGGACTGGCAGCGACCTACTCTTCCAAGTCTTAAGACTTAGTACCATCGGCGCTGGGGAGTTTTACGGCCGAGTTCGAGATGGGATCGGGTACAGGCCCCCCGCTAAAACCACCAGTCCGGCCAAGAACGAATTTGAAGCAAGGCCCGCTGCTAAGCGGACAAAATGAGGTCAGTCTATTTCAGTGTTGCGCCACTGCTCTCTTGCGAGAGCGATGGGCATTGGAAATGAGAGCAATCAAGACAAAGCAGACCAAATCGCAAATGATAAAGCCAAGGCTCAAGCAAATAAACTCCAAGTTGAAT
>CAIJIT010000080.1 GCA_903820745.1 uncultured Burkholderiales bacterium | reverse complement strand
GGTCAGGGCCGGGCTGCGCGACGACTTCGCCACGACCCTGCCGCGCTTTGACCTGCTGGCCCAGTTGGAGCGCTCACCGGGCGGGCTGAAGATGAACGAGTTGTCGCGCCGCATGATGGTCACGGGCGGCAACGTCACCGGCATCACCGACCAACTCGTGGCCGAAGGTCTGGTGCAGCGCGTGGCCGTTCCCGACGACCGCCGCGCCTACCGCGTCAAGCTCACGGCCAAGGGGCGCCGCCAGTTCGGCGTGATGGCGCACGCGCATGAAGCCTGGATCGTGAGCGCTTTTTCCGGGCTGAGCGAGAAAGAAATAGCGACCCTGCACCGCCTGCTGGGCAAGGTCAAGGAGCACAGCTTGAACGCCGCCAACTCTGCACAGGAAATCGCATGAAACACTTTATCGGCGCCGGCAACCCGATGCGCGCCCAGTTCGACGCCACCGCCGCCTACCAGGCCCGTCACTTTGACTGGCGCTTTGACGCCGGCGTTGCCACCGTGACGCTGAATCGTCCCGAGCGCAAGAATCCGCTGACCTTCGATTCCTATGCCGAGCTGCGCAACTTGTTCGAGGCGCTGAAATATTCCACCGACGTGAAGGCCGTGGTGCTGGCCGGCGCTGGCGGCAATTTCTGCTCCGGCGGCGACGTGCACGAGATCATCGGCCCGCTGACAACAATGAGCATGCCCGAGATGCTGGAATTCACCCGCATGACGGGTGACCTGGTGAAGGCCTTGCGCAACTGCCCGCAGCCCGTGATCGCCGCCATCGACGGCATCTGCGCCGGTGCCGGCGCCATGATGGCGCTGGCCTGCGACATGCGCTTGGGCACGCCCGGGGCCAGGACGGCTTTCTTGTTCACCCGCGTCGGTCTGGCTGGGGCTGATATGGGGGCTTGCGCCCTGCTGCCGCGCGTCATCGGCCAGGGGCGCGCCAGCGAGTTGCTGTTCACGGGCCGGGCCATGAACGCTCAGGAAGGCCTGGCCTGGGGGTTTTTCAATGCCCTGCACGACAGCGCCGACTTGCTGGGCTGTGCCCAGGCGCTGGCCAATGAACTGGCCGCCGGGCCGACCTTTGCCCAGAGCATGACCAAAACCATGCTGCAGCAGGAATGGGCCATGACCATCGAGCAGGCGATTGAGGCCGAAGCCCAGGCCCAGGCCATCTGCATGCAGACGGGGGATTTCCGCCGTGCCTATCTGGCCTTTTCGGCCAAGCAGAAGCCGGTCTTTGAAGGGGACTGAGATGAGCCATGTAGCTGTCACCGGCCATCTGGCCCTGCCGTTCTTCAACGCCGGACACCAGGCGCTGGGTCGCGAGCTCGCTGCCTGGGTGGTGGGCCAACAAGTGGATGAAAGCGATGACCGTGCGGCCTGTCGCGAATGGGTGCGGCGCCTGGGCGAGGCTGGCTGGCTGCGCTACTGCGTGCCGGCTGAATTCGGCGGCGCCTTGCCCGAGCTCGACTCGCGGGCGCTGGTGATCCTGCGTGAAACCCTGGCCTATTACTCGCCGCTGGCCGACTTCGCCTTTGCCATGCAGGGGCTCGGAAGTGGCGCCATCACGCTGGCGGGTACACCAGAGCAAAAACAACGTTACCTGAGCGGCGTGGCGCAGGGCAGCTTGCTGGCCGCCTTTGCCCTGAGCGAGGCCGACGCCGGATCCGACGCGGGCGCCATGGCGACGCGCGCGATCCGCTGCGGTGACGAGATCACGATCGACGGCAGCAAGACCTGGATCAGCAACGGCGGCATCGCCGACTATTACTGCGTGTTTGCCAAGACCGACCCGCAGGCCGGAACCCGCGGCATCACGGCTTTCATCGTCGACGCCGATAGCGTAGGCCTGGACGATTCGGAACATATTGAAGTCATGGCACCGCACCCGCTGGCGACGCTCAAGTTCGCGCAATGTCGAATCCCGGCCAGCGCGCAACTGGGTGAACTCAATGGTGGCTTCAAGCTGGCCATGCGGACGCTCGACATCTTTCGTGCTTCGGTTGCCGCCGCAGCGCTGGGCATGGCGCGCCGCGCCCTGGCTGAAGCCATCACTTACGCGCAGAATCGGCCCATGTTCGGCCAGCGGCTGGCAGACTTCCAGCTGACCCAGGCAAGGCTTGGCGAGATGGCGGCCTTGATCGACGCTGGCGCCATGCTGACTTACCGCGCCGCCTGG
>CAIJIT010000079.1 GCA_903820745.1 uncultured Burkholderiales bacterium | reverse complement strand
TACTCAGAAAGGCGAACTGCTCGCGCTAAATAAATCTAGAAACCAAGCCCGGACAGAAAATTTTCGCCAATGTTCTGAATTGTCATAGGCTGGCCGCAGTGCAACTCGCGTCAACGGCTTGAAAATGTCAACAATGAACAAAGGGTTCATTGGCGATGCGGTCGGATTAGCTGACAAGCCGTGTGGAAAATAGGCTCTGGCCATGGCGGACGAGGCTCGAGGCTGCTCGGCATAACGCTTCGCGCCTTGCAGGCCATCCCGATCCGCATTGCATCCATTCGAGTTGATTTATGCGGAGCATCCTTGAGGGGTGCAATACTTGGCCTTGAACTGCCCGTCCGTCATCAGTGATGGGCCAATCCTGAAAGTGCTGCCATGACCCAAGATCATTCCCACCATGGGCATGTCGACCATGACCATGCTGACGACCACAGCGAGCTCGGCGAGATGGACTTGCGCGTGCGTGCACTTGAGACCGTGCTGACCGAGAAGGGTTACATCGACCCCGCCGCGCTCGATGTGTTGATCGACACCTACCAGACCCGTATCGGCCCGCGCAACGGCGCAAGGGTGGTGGCCCGGGCCTGGGCCGACGCTGATTTCAGGGAATGGCTGCTGCGCGACGCCACGGCCGCCATCGCTTCCCTGGGCTATACCGGCCGCCAGGGCGAACATATGGTGGCGGTGGTCAACACGCCTGAGCAGCACAACCTGGTGGTCTGCACCTTGTGCAGCTGCTACCCCTGGCCGGTGCTGGGACTGCCGCCCACCTGGTACAAGAGCGCACCTTACCGCGCAAGGGCGGTGCGCGATCCGCGCGGCGTATTGGCTGATTTTGGCGTCGCGCTGCCCGAGAGCATGGGCATCAGGGTCTGGGATTCGACCGCCGAGGTGCGCTACCTGGTGATCCCGCAACGCCCGCCCGGCAGCGAGAACCTGGACGAAGTCGCGCTGGCCGAGTTGGTCAGCCGCGACTCGATGATAGGCACTGGCCTGGCCCGCTCGCCTGCGCCGCAGGATGAGATGGCGAGGCCGGCGGCATGAGTTACATCAGCCATGCCGATCTGGGCGGTCGCCAAGTCGAGGGCATTGTGCTGCCCGAAGCCGAGGGCGAGTTGTGGCACGCCAGCTGGGAGCCGCGGGTCTTGGCGCTGACGCTGGCGATGGGAGCCACCGGGGCCTGGAACATCGACCAGAGCCGCTCCGCTCGCGAGACCCTGCCTGACTACGCCACGCTGAGCTACTACCGCATCTGGCTGGCCGGCCTGCAGCGGCTGCTGGAGGAACGCGAGTTGGTGAGCGCGGACGAGCTGGCCGCTGGCCATGCGCAGCAAGCGGCGCCGGCCTTGCCGCGGCTGCTGGCGGCCGAGCAGGTGGCCGCCGCGCTGGCCAAGGGCTCGCCCACCGAGCGGGCTTCTGGCGCGCCGCCGCGCTTCGCGATTGGCGACCAGGTGATCACCTCGGCGCTGCAGCCAGACCACCACAGCCGGCTGCCAGCCTATGCCCGCGACAAGCCCGGCACCGTCGAGCGGGTGCATGGCGTGCATGTGTTCGCCGACAGCAACGCCCAAGGCCTGGGCGAGCAGCCGCAATGGCTGTACGGTTTGGTGTTCGAGGGCCAGGACCTGTGGGGCCCGGACGCTGATACCGGCCTGCGCGTGGGCCTGGACGCCTGGGAAAGCATGCTGGACCCGCTCGTCGACTCGACGGCCAGCCGGAGCCAGCCATGATTGACATCTCAATCTGCCCCGGCCTGCCTGCGGGCGAATCCGCCGGCCCCGACAGCGCCCCGGTGTTCGCCGAGCCCTGGCAGGCCCAGGCTTTCGCGATCACGCTGCAACTGCACCAACGCGGCCTGTTCAGCTGGCCCGAATGGGCCGCCGCGCTGTCGGCCCGCATCACGGCGGCGCAGACCGCCGGGGATGCTGACCTGGGCGACACCTACTACCGGCATTGGCTGGCCGCGCTCGAAGACCTGGTGGCATCCAAGGGTGCCACCGATGCGGCCGAACTGTCGCGTTGTGCCCAGGCCTGGGACCATGCCGCCGACCGTACACCGCATGGCCAGCCCATCGTGCTGCAGGCGACCGACTTCAATTCCTGAGGCCTGACCTCCATGGCGACCTCGGATTCAGGCCACAAGTCTGCAGAACTTCAGAGCGACCAACCCGACTCTGCGGTCATGAGCCTGGTCTTGGTGCTTCACCGCGCCCTACCGCCGCCGCGGACGCTGCTTGTTTTTTGAGATTTTCCTGCCAGGCTGTCGTCACCCAATTTGTAGAGCAAGGCCTCTTGTAGCGCAAGCAGGCGCACCGCGGTGAGCATGAACTCCATCACACTGAAGGCAATGCCATCAATGGATCCACGCAGGCCACGCCGAGTGGCTGAAAGTGTTTGAGGTTGCTGGTCAACAAGAGCAGGCCAGCGTTTTGGGCCAGCGCGGCAATCGCGACATCGGCAAAACCTGGATGGCAGCCCTTTGACATAGCCGCATCAGAAATTTGACCCGCGAGCCGGGCGGCCTGTGCATCCAAAGGCAAGATGCGATCCGCATAGGTGGCCAACAATCCGTCGAGCCAACGGCCAAGGCGATCGGCCCGCTCCGTACCACCAGCGCGGCGCAACTTGCCAATGCCTTGAGCCATTTCCGCCACCGCAATAGCGGGGAGGAAAAGTTCCTTGTGATGGACTTGCAGCCATTCGCCCAGCGGGGTGGGCACAATGTTTCCACGCCCCGGTGCCAGAATCGAGATCACCGTAGTGTCAAGCAGATAACCGTTATACAAAATCGACACCCCGAAGCGGCGTGGTGTCGCGCTCAGTCTCTAGTGGCTCAGGCAGATCCAACAAATAGTTGGCCAGGTTGGGCATTTCCAGCGGATAGAGGCGTGCGCCATCGGCAACCGACACAATCATTGCGCAGGGTTGACCATGGCGGCTGATGAGCGTGGGCCGGCCTTTTTCAGCAGCAAGCACCAATGCAGAAAAACTAGCCTTGGCCTCACGAATTTGAACTATTTCCATAGCGAATGCACCTGTGACTACGTGGGGTCATTTTATACGTATCGAGCCAAGTGGCGCAAGCGAGAGAGCAGACTAGAGGTCTGAAATTTGGACACAGCCTTGAGTTTGACGTCACGGCTCGTCCTGACCGAGCTGGACGAGCACCTTCAACCAGTCTCAGGGCTGCTCTCTTGACTGCCGGCCGCTGAATTGATCCAACTGACAAGGGCCCAAACTTTCTGGGGGGCAAAGCCAGAAAGCCGACCTTGATCCCCCGTCGGGGGTTTCAATTTTTCACGGCCTCGATAAGATGGCCCGACGGGTTCGCAACATTGCGATTATAAATAGCCCGCAAAATCCTCAATTGAGTTTAAGGTCAATGATCAACCTTAGTGTGAACGGCAGACTTGTCGAAGTGCCTGATGGCGCGACGATTCTCGATGCTGCGAGGGAAGCAGGTGTATATATCCCCACGCTGTGCTATTACCCGCGCTTGCCTTCTCATGCCGTATGCCGGATGTGCCTTGTTGATGTCGAAGGCGAAGCCCGAGCACAACCGGCTTGCGTCACCAAGGCGAAATCAGGTGATATTGTAGAAACCGATTCCAGGGATCTGCAGGAATTTCGCAAGGCAGATGCAGAATGGCTGTTGGCCCGCCACCCCAAGGAATGCATGCAATGTGAAGTCAACGGGGCTTGCAAACTGCAAAATATTGTTCGAGAAAATCAATTAGAGGACCGCTGGGAATACCTGCCGAGAGGATCCGCAGAGCATCCGGAACATCGGCTGACTGACCACACATCGCCGAGTATCTGGCGGGATCTTTCAAAATGCGTTGAATGCGGATTATGCGCTGAAGCCTGCGGTCAGGCGGGACAACAACAATATATTATAGGATTTGCCGAACGGGGATCCGAGCGTTTGCCCGTCAATGTATTTGACCAATCCCTGGCTGATACCAAGTGCATCTCCTGCGGGCAATGCACCTTGGTGTGCCCGGTGGGTGCCTTGATCGAGGCACCGCATTGGCATGATGTATTGAATATCCTCGATTCACGCCGGCGTATCTCTGCCGTCCAAGTGGCGCCCGCAACAAGGGTTGCGATCAGTGAAGAGTTTGGAATGAAACCGGGCACTGTGAGTACGGGCAGAATGATCAATGCCCTGAGACAGCTGGGTTTTGATTATGTCTTCGATACAAATTTTGCTGCAGATCTGACCGTCATGGAGGAAGCAACAGAGTTTCTGGTGCGTCTGAGGAGTCAGAAGAAACTACCACTTTTTACCTCTTGCTGTCCGGGATGGGTGAACTGGGTCGAGATTAACCGGCCTGATCTTCTGCCCCACCTGAGTACAGCAAAATCGCCACAGCAAATGCATGGCGCAATCGCCAAACGCGGTCCGTTTGCAGCGACGCTTGGCCCCGATTTTGCCGAGGGCAAGCAAGAGCTTTATGTGGTCAGCGTGATGCCCTGTACCGCCAAGAAAGATGAGGCCATGCGGCCTGGTTTATCGGGTGATATAGATCATGTACTCACGACGCGTGAACTGGCCAGAATGATCAGGGCACGCGGTATTGCCTTTGATGCCTTGTCGGAAAATGGTGAATTTGACAATCCGCTGGGTGAAAGCACCGGCGCCGGACAGATTTTCGGCGCATCGGGTGGGGTTATGGAAGCGGTGGCGCGAACCGCAAGCCATTTCGTCGGTCTGGAAAACTCGCTGCCCTTGGAATGGCAACAGCTGCGCGGCGTGAGTCAGGGCATTAAATCAACCGAGATCGCCGGCATCGGCAAGGTCGCCGTCTGCAATGGTATTGCAGCAGCCCAATATATGCTGCAAACACAAACCTGGCGCGATGATTATGTGGCGATCGAGGTCATGGCCTGTGTGGGCGGTTGTCTGGGTGGAGGTGGCGAACCCAAGTCGATGGACCCGCTGATCCTGGAAAAACGCGCGCAGGCAATTTATGCAATCGACAAAATAGCGCCGCGACGTCGTTCGTATGAAAATCAGGAAATTCAAAAACTGTATGCCTCAGAATTGGTTGAGCCTAATTCTGTTTACGCAAAGGTATTGCTGCATACAAGCTACGCGGCGAGAAATTCCAAACGCTTGCTATTGATGCGGTTTCTCGACTGTGTCGACAGACGCGATGCTGCTGGCGCGGCCAGGCTATTTCATCCGGATGGAACCTGGTCAACGGCCTCACCTTTTGGCGATCTCCAGGGCGCTGCAGTTGTTGAAGCGCTGATCAAGAATCACTTGCCGCCGCGCAAGTATGGGCCGCGATATGAACGACATCGGATGGAAGCCGCTGCTGATATTGAAAGTCTGAAGGTCATAACCAGCGCGGGTGAGCGGTGCAGGTTTAGTCTGGAACTGGAATCAATACCAGAAGGCAGCCAGGCCAGAACCGTTATAAAGAGACTGGTGAGGGAGATTCTGTAAACAATGAGTCCCTATCGCCATGGTTTGACTCAAGGCTTTTTGAAGCCAACCTCCCGGATCACCTTGCAAATTTGCAAATGCCCCGAGGCGTAGAACTCGGCATGGCCGCGCTTCATCGCCTCTATATGGTCGGGCTGGGTACGCCAGGCTTCCAGCGCCTGTTCTGACTCAAACCGATAAATACTCACTGTTTCACCGTCGTCAGCAGTGAATTTCTTGACTGACTGAAAGCCCGGCATCGAGCTCACGATCTTCTACATTTTGCCAAGCAGTTTGTTGTACTCGTCCATTGAAACGCCTTCGCGCATCTCCAGATCGCCAATCACGATGATTTCATTGACCATGGGGTTTATTCCTGAGAGTTATTTGATTTTTCCGAGCTTAAAAAGAACCAGACGGGTTTTAACACCAAAATTCCGCGGCCAGCAGAGGTGGAACCCTTGCCATGGATTTTCGGGTCGCGAGGGTGCGGATCCTGCCCATTTCAGCCTGCTCGCCTGATTTCGAACGCTTGCTTGCAGCGGGTTCAGTTGGCAAGGCCGTGCCAACTCGCGGCAAAAACCGGGTAGGCGAACTAGAATCCGCCTCATGGCAAAACCGCAATTGAATTGCAGCGTGATCGTGCAAGCGCTACCCGAGCAGACCCAGGCTGAGCGGGCGATCTACGCCTACAGCTACCAGATCACGATTGAAAATACCGGCGACATCACCGCGCAGGTGATTGCGCGGCATTGGCGCATCACCGATGCGAACAATCTGGTCCAGGAAGTGCAAGGCCTGGCGCTGGTTGGTCATCAGCCTTTGCTGGCGCCAGGGCAGAAGTTCCAGTACAGCTCATGGGCGCAGATCGGCACGCCGCAGGGCAGCATGAGCGGGCGCCTGCTCTGTGTCACTGAAGCCGCCGAAGTTTTTTACACCGAAGTCGCCGAGTTCATGCTGGCCGACAGCAGCACCTTGCACTGAGCGGCGCGTTTCGGGTCACTGGTCCTGGTCTTGGTGACGCTCGCCGCCTTTGCGCCCCGAGAACATGGTCCACCAGATGATGAAAACGAACAAGGCCAAGGCGCCGAGGGCCTCCAGCAAGAGCAAATCCATGTCGTTGACCTCGATTTCAGCCTGGCTGCACGGATGTGCCGCCGCTGCGATTCTAGGCGGCATGACGGCCTGCTCGACGCCGCCTTCATTGCCCATGCTGCCCTTGGCCAAACCGGCAGCGCGCGCGCCGGCGGTGGACACCAACTTGCGCCAGCGCGACCTGCTGCTGCGCGAGAACTCACGCTGGATCCCGACCGAATGGGGCGAGTTGCCGGGTTGGGGCCAGGATCATGCGGTCGAGGTCTGGCCGGCCTTGCTGCGCGGCTGCAACAAGCCGGCGGCCGGCTGGGCCGAGGTCTGTGCGCTGGCCAGCATGGCGGCGCCAGCCGACGATGTCGAGGCGGTGCTGTGGCTGATGCAGCATTTGCAGCCTTACCGGGTCGAAAGCCTTGGCGGCGATGCGCAGGGCCTGATCACCGGCTATTACGAGCCGCTACTGCAGGCCAGCCGCAAGCCGCAAGCCGGTTTCACTGTGCCGGTGCATGGCGCGCCGGCCGACCTGAACCAGCGCCGCCCTTATTACACGCGCCAGCAGATCGAGACCGAACAGCGTACGCGGCTGCGTGGCGATGAGCTTGCTTATCTCGAAAGTCCGGTCGACCTGGCGCTGCTCCAAGTGCAGGGGTCGGGTCGCATGAACATCGTTGATGCCTCGGGCAGTCAGCAGCTGTTGCGGCTGGCTTTTGCCGGCCACAACGACCAGCCTTATCAATCGGTCGGCCGGGCCCTGATCGAGCGCGGCGACTTGCGCCCCGGCCAAGCCAGCTGGCCGGCGATACGCGACTGGGTGCGGCGCAATCCGCAGCGCGCGCCCGAGCTGTTGTGGACCAACCCGCGCTATGTGTTCTTTCGCGAGGAGGCCATGCTCGATGCTGAACTGGGACCGCGCGGCGCCCAGGGCGTGCCGCTGACACCGGGCCGGTCGATCGCGGTCGACCGCGCCAGCATCCCCTACGGCACCCCGGTCTGGCTGGATGCGACCGAGCCGCTCAGCAAGCAGCCCTTGCGCCGCCTGGTGATGGCGCAGGACACCGGCAGCGCCATCATGGGCGCGGTGCGAGCTGATTATTTCTGGGGCTGGGGGGCGCAGGCCGAGGCACAGGCGGGCCGGATGAAACAGCCGCTGCGGCTCTGGGCGCTCTGGCCGATGGCCCCGCTGCAGACGGCCTCTACTCGATGACCTGCACGCCTTTCCAGAAGGCATAGTGACCCTTGATCGACGCCGCAGCCTCGGTCGGCTCAGGGTAGAACCAGACCGAGTCGGGGTTCAGGTCGCCGTTGACGAACAGGCTCAGGTAATGGGCCTGGCCTTTCCAGACGCAACCGGTACGGTGGTTGCTGAAGGTCGTCAATTCACGCTTCAGCGCTTCGGGGGGGAAGTAATGGTTGCCCTCGACCACCACCGTATTGGCGCTTTCGGCGATCACGACACCATTCCAGACTGCTTTCATTGCGCTGCTCCATCGCTGTTTGTATCGCAGCGACTATAGGCGGGCTGCGCAATCCCGGTACTTTGCCGCAGGCCTGAGTGCTGCTTTATTTCGGCCACAGCCACAGAATCAGCGCTGCCGCAGCGAGCAGCCAGACCGCGATCACTGCCGCAGCCGCTGCCCAGCTCTTGGGTTTTTGCAGCAGGGCATGAGCGCGCAGCCTGGCCCGCTCCAGCACGGCGGGCGGCATCCAGCGCAGCACCAGCCACAAACCCAGCGGTACCAGCAGCAGGTCGTCGAGCAGGCCCAGCACCGGGATGAAGTCGGGGATCAGGTCGATCGGGCTCAGCGCATAGGCCGCGACGGCCAAGGCAGCCAGCCGCAGCAGCAGCGGCGCGAGCGGATCACGGGCGGCGAAAAACACCACCAGCACATCGGTCTTCAGTGCCGCGGCCCAGCGACCGAGCCAGCTTCGCCTGAAGCTCAAGAGCGGTCTACTGCCGAGCCCATGTTCAATCTCCCCACACCACCTTGCTGCGCGTCATCACCCAGGATTCGTAATGCGAGGCATAGACCTCTTCAACATGGTTGCGCTTGACCTTGAAGGTTGGCGTGATGAAACCGTTGTCGACGGTCCAGGGCGTGGTGATCGCGACCAGACAATCCAGCCGTTCATGCGGGTCGAGCGGCGCGTTGACCGCTTCGAGATGCCGGATCAGGTCGCTCTTCAGCAATTCGCGCTCGCTTTCCGAGCGGATGCGCTCAGCCGCCACAGCTGACAGCATCACCAGGCCCAGTGGCTGGCCCAGGTTGGCGCCGGTGACGACGCAGGCCTCGACATCGGGGTGCATGCACAGCCGGTCTTCGATCGGCGCCGGCGCCACATATTTGCCCTTGCTGGTCTTGAACAGATCCTTGATCCGGCCGGTGATGCGCAGGCAGTTGTTGGCATCGATCGAGCCCTTGTCACCGGTACGCAGCCAGCCGTCTTCGGTGAAGGTCTGGCGCGTCAGTTCGGGCTCTTTGTAATAACCCAGCATGACCGCCGGGCTGCGCATCTGGACCTCGCCAGATGTCGCATCGATGCGCACTTCGACGCCCTCATAGGGTGGGCCGACGGTGCCGGTCTGGTCCAGTCCCGGCAGCGTCAGGTGCGACAGCGCGAGGTTCTCGGTCAGGCCATAGCCCTCATTGATCGGCAGGCCGAGTTTGCGATACCACTCGAGCAAGGCCACCGGCATCGGTGCCGCGCCGCCGGCCGCGAACTTGCATTGGTCGAGCCCCAGCGCTTTGAGTACCTTGCGCCGGATCAGGCCGCCGATGAAAGGGATCGACAGCAGGCGGTCGAGCTTCTTCGCCGGCATCTTGGCATGCACGCCCTGCTGGAACTTGACCCAAAGCCGCGGCACCGAGAAGAACAGGGTCGGGCGGGCACGTTGCAGATCGGCGGCAAAGCTTTCCAGGCTGTCGGCAAAAAACACATGCATGCCGGTGCGCAACCAACCCTGTTCGACCAGCACACGCTCGACCACATGGGCCATCGGCAGGTAGGACAGCATGCGGTCATCTTCTTGCATCGGGATGCGCTTGAGTCCTGAAGTCAGGGCCCAGGCGATGGCGCCGAAACTCTGCATCACGCCCTTCGGGTTGCCGGTGGTGCCCGAGGTGTAGATCAGCGTGGCCAATTCATCGGCGTCGCGCAACGGCTCGCCTTGCAGCGGCGCCTGGCGGGCGCAGATCGATGCCCAATGCGGATAGGATTTTTTGGCCCCCTCGGGCGACAGCTCATAGCTGATGCAGGGCAGGTCGCCGGGGATGCCCGGCTGCATATGTTCCCAGCCATCGAGTTTGCCGACGAAGCAGGCTTTGGCTTCGCTGTGGCTGAGGATCTGCCTGATTGTCTCGGGCGCCAAGGTCGGATACAGCGGCACCGAGACATAGCCCGCCATCCAGATCGCCAGATCGCTCATCAGCCACCAGGCGCAGTTCTTCGACAGGATCGCTACCTTGGCGCCGCGTTCCCAGCCTTGCGCCTGCAGATGGGTGGCCATCCGCCGCACTTGG
>CAIJIT010000078.1 GCA_903820745.1 uncultured Burkholderiales bacterium | reverse complement strand
CGCATTCGGCGAGATGCAGACCGCGATGCCCAACTCCTGCATCTCGGCCATCGTCATCCGCGGTGAGACGCCGGTCATGTTGTAGAACACCGGGCCACGCACTTCCTGGCAGATCCGCTTGACCTCGTCGAGCGAGGTCGGGCCTTCGATGAAGGCCAGGTCGGCGCCGGCTTCTAGGTAGGCGTTGACTCGCACAATCGCGTCGTCGAGCGAGCCGCCCGAAGCGCCACGCGCGTCGGTGCGGGCGATCAGCACGAAGTCAGGGTCGAGCGCGTCGCGGGCATCGGCGGCGGCGTCAATCTTGCCGACCGCCTCATCCATCGGGATCACCTGGCGGCCGGCCACATGGCCGCAGCGCTTCGGGCTGACCTGGTCTTCCATATGCATGCCGGCGACGCCGGCGCCGATGTATTCCCGGACGGTGCGGATCACATTGATCGCGTTGCCGAAGCCGGTGTCGGCATCGGCGATCAAGGGCACACTGACGGCCGCAGCGATATAGCGCGCATTGGTGACCATTTCGCTCATCGTCATCAACCCGACATCGGGCAGGCCGGTCACGGCCAGCGAGCTGCCATAGCCGGTCATATAGATCGCGCCGAAGCCGGCATTCGCGAGCACCTTGGCGCTCATCGCGTTGTAGCAGCCGGGGACGTAAAGCGTCTTGCCGCTGCTGATCAGCTCGCGCAATCGGGTGGTAGGGCGCTTGATCATTCTGCTTTTGCTCCGGTGTCCTTGACCATCTTGGCCCAGGTCTTCTGTTCGATTTCCAACAGCTTCTTGAAGTCTGCGGGTGAGTTGCCGACGGTTTCAGCGCCGAGTTTCATGAATCTCTCCTTCAGCGCCGGCGAGTTCAAGGCCCGGGCTGAGGCGGCATGCAGCTTGGCGACGATTTCCTTCGGTGTGCCGGCCGGCACCAGGATGCCGTACCAGGTTTCCGATACATAGCCGGGAACCACATCGCCGATCAAGGGGATCTCGGGGTTGCTCAAGGCCCGTTTGTTGCTGGTCAGGCCGATTGGCGTCAGCCTCCCGTCCTTGAGGAATGGCTGCAAGGGCAGCAGTCCGTCCATCGCCAGTTGCACTTGCCCCGAGATCACGTCCTGGCGCGCCTGGGTTGAGCCGCGGTAAGGCACATGGACTGCGGTGATGCCGGCCATCTGCAGGAACAGCTCCATATTCAGATGCGTGGCCGATCCGACGCCGGCCGATCCATAGCTGAGTTTGCCCGGGTTGCGCTTGGCGTAATCGATCAACTCGCGCAGATTTTTCACCGGCACGGAAGGGTGGGCGACGATCAGCTGATGGGTATTGGCCATCACCGTGACCGGATCGAAATTGCGGATCGGGTCATAGGTCTTCTTGTCTGCATGCAGCAAGGGGTTGATCACATGCGAGGGACTGATCACCAGCATCGTGTAGCCATCAGCCGGCGCGGCAGAGACGAACTCGGTCCCGAGCAGGCCGCCAGCGCCGGGTTTGTTTTCGACCACCACGGTTTCGCCGAGCTCCTTGCTCATGCTTTCCGCCATCGCGCGGGCGATCGTGTCACCGGTACCGCCGGCCGCCAGCGGCACGATCAGCTTGATGGGCCGGTTTGGAAAATTCTGCGCCAGCAGCGTAGCGCAAGCCCCGCACAGGATCGCAAACAGGGCCAGCCTGCGGCCTAATCCCTGCCGACTTGAAGTTGCCCGATGTCCCATATCCGGTCCCCTTTGAACAATGCGCGAGTGTAGGAGCGGGCTTTGCCTTGTCAAGGGCTGCGGCAGCAGAACAGCGCTCCGGGTATTGGTAAATATTCTCATGTATACAATAACATATGGACGCGAAATTGCCGATCAAGAATGCCAATAGCCAGGCACATGCCGCCTTTCAGGAAGTCAAGAAGAAGATTCTTGCCGGCTATTTCACCGAAAAGGACCGGTTGCGCGAAGTGGAACTGGCGCAGTTGTTGTCGCTGGGACGGACGCCGGTGCGCGAAGCCTTGAAACGGCTCGAAGGCGAAGGGTTGCTGACGCGCGAATCGCGCCGTGGGCTGGTGCTGACGACGCTTGATCAGCAGGCTGTGACCGAACTTTATGCGATGCGCGAAGTGCTCGAGGGTGCGGCGGCCGCCTTCGCAGCCAGATCGGCCACCGATGCGGAGATTGCCAATATGGCGTCGATCCTGCAGGAGCAGATCGACGGCGGCGATCCGGTGCAGTTGAACCAGCAATTTCATCAGGCGATCTATGGCGCGGCGCATAACCGGCATTTGACAAGGTCACTGCAGTCCTTGACCGATACGACCTATCTGCTCGGCCGCAGCACGCTGGCCGCGCCAGATCGCGCTGTCACCGCGCAGCAGGAACATGGTGAATTGCTGCAGGCGATCCGCGCTCGTGATGGCCGGCTTGCCAGCGACCTGGCCCAGGCCCATATCCGCAATGCCTTGCTCGAGCGCCTGAAGATGCTGCGTCAGCGTCCGGTCTGATTGCAAATCGTTCGTTTACCCAGAGGTCCGGAATCATGAATCAAGTCAATCGACGCGCCATCCTGGCTTCAATCATCCTGCTGCCTGCGATGTCCTGGGCGCAAAGCTTTCCCACCAAGCCGATCACTTTGATCGTGCCTTTTGCCGCTGGCGGTGGTACCGACAGCATTGCGCGCGACGTCGCGAAATCGCTGGCCGAAAAGCTTGGCCAGAGCGTCGTGATCGACAACCGCGGTGGCGCAGGCGGCGCGATCGGCGCGAACCTGGTGGCCAAGGCGCAGGCCGATGGCTACACGTTGCTGTTCGCGACTTCGACCTTCATCACCAACGCAGCGGCAGAAACCCACACGCCTTACGACGTCGAGAAGGACTTTGCGCCGGTGGCGATGCTGGGGCGCGGGCCCTTGCTGGTCGTGGCCAGCAAGGAGCTCGGCGCCAGAACGATCGCCCAGCTCAGGACCATCGGCCAGGCGCGACCCGAAGGGCTGGACTTCTGCTCGGCCGGTAACGGCAGCATCAACCATTTGGCCGGTGAGCTGTTTCGCAGCCGCACCCAGCTCAATATGACCCATGTGCCCTACAAGGGCAGTGGCCCGGCGACGATGGACCTGCTGGCCGGCCGCGTCAGCCTGTTTTTTGCGACCGTTCCGACCATCCTGCCCTATGTCCGCGACGGCCGGGTGACGCTGCTGGCCGTGACCGGCAACCAACGCTCGAGCCTGTTTCCCGAGACGCCAACGATGGCCGAAGCCGGCATCAAGGACTTCAGCATCACCACCTGGTGGGGCGTGATGGCGCCAGCCAAGACACCCAAGGCCATCATCGACAAGCTCAATCTGGCCATCAACGAAGTCGCTGCCAAAGATCCGGTGCGCAGCCGGCTCGACAGCGAAGGCGCCGATGCGATCAGCGGCAGCCCGGCCGATTTCCAGCGCGCGCTGGGCAACGAGCTGTCGCTGTGGCGCGGCGTTGTCAAAGCGGCCGGCATCAAGATCTGACGCCAGAACCCTCCCACTTCAATCGAAGAAATCTTCCCCATGAAAATAGTCATACTGCCGGGTGATGGCATTGGTTCTGAAACGATGGCCTGTACGGTCGAAGCCCTGCAAGCCTTGTCGCAGCGTTTCAAGCTGGATCTTGAACTGCAGCACGACATTGCTGGCCATGCCAGCCTTCAAGCCCATGGCACCACGGTGACGCCGGCCCTGGTTGAAAAAGTTCGCGCGGCTGACGGACTGATGCTGGGACCGATGGCGACCTACGAGTTCAAGGACGAGATCAATCCGTCGATGTTCTTCCGCAAGACGCTCGACCTGCATGCCAATATCCGGCCGGCGCGCAGCTACCCTGGCATGGAAGCGCGCTTCGGCGCGCTCGATCTGGTGGTGGTGCGTGAAAACACCGAAGGCTTCTATGCCGACCGCAATGTCGAGTCGGGTAGCAGCGAGATGCTGATCACGCCCGATGTGGTGATTTCACTGCGCCGCATCACCAGGCATTGCTGCGAACGCATCGCGCGCTCGGCATTTGAGCTGGCGATGACCCGCAAGAAGCATGTCAGCATCGTCCACAAGGCCAATGTGCTGAAGATCGGCGACGGCATGTTCATCGACATCTGCCGCGAAGTCGGCCGTGAATTTCCACAGGTCCTGGTCGACGACTTCATCGTCGACGCGATGATGGCCCATGTGGTGCGGGCGCCGCAGCGTTTCGACGTGATCGTGACGACGAATATGTTCGGCGACATCCTGTCCGACCTGACTGCCGAGCTCTCGGGCAGTCTGGGTCTGGGCGGCTCGCTGAACGCCGGCGCGAATTACGCGATGGGTCAGGCGATTCATGGCTCGGCGCCCGACATCGCGGGGAAGAATATCGCCAACCCGTTTTCCTCGATTCTGTCGGCCGGCATGCTGCTGGCCTGGCATGGTCAGCGCAAAGGCTTGCCGGCCTTCATCGAGGCCAACGCCGCGATCGAGCAAGCCGTTGCAACTGCAGTCGAGGCGCGGCAGGTCACCCGTGATTGCGGCGGCAGCCTGGGGACCCGCGAGACCGGCCAAGCCTTTGCCGCGCGACTGCTGGCGGGCTGAAGCTCGACAGGATCGACATGGCTGACGCCAAGACCATCTGGTTCCCCGCCAAGACCTATGGCTGGGGCTGGGGGATGCCCTGCGCCTGGCAAGGTTGGCTGGTGCTGGCTGGCTATGCCGGCGCGATGGGCGTCACTGCGCTTTATTTTCCGCCAGCGCAGAACGGCCTGGCTTTTGCGCTTTGCACTGGCCTGGCCACGGCGGCCCTGCTGTTGGTTTGCTGGTTCAAGGGTGCAAAGCCAGGCTGGCGCTGGGGCTGAGCTTCGGCACTGAGCAGTTCCTCCCGACCCCCATCGTGGCTTCAGGTGATGTCGATGGCGGCACCATGGCTGGTCGCGATGCTGAGGGTGCGGGGCGAGGCGCCGACCGGGTTGGTCAGCGTCATGTGGCTCGGCCCCTCGTCTTGCGTCGTCGCGACGAGGGTGAAACGGGTTGATCCCAGCAGGAAGGACGCCTGGGCTGACTGCGCGCCCCGCGAGCTGATAGTGACTGCGACGGCGGGCCCCAACAGGGCGCGATAGCGTTCGACCGAGACCCCGACGTCCTGCACGGCGATCGAGAGCCCGGCCACGCCGCTGACGCCATTTGGATGCTGGCGGGCCTCACCCTCGGGCACGCGCAGATTTCGCGCTGTCACGTCGCCGCACAGGAAGGGCAGGTCATGGCTGGCCTGGCGCGCCGTGCGCCACTGCAATGCCATGCCATCGGGGCGCACCCGGCCGCCTTCGACCGGACCGATGATCGTGGCCAGCCCTCTGGCCCGGGCCGCATCAATGGCCGCCGCGGTGTCGCCAGGCAGCAGGGCGAAGTCGACGAAGCCCTCGCCGCGTGACTGCAGCAGTCGCCACCAGCGCTCTTCGGGTGCGGCGGCTTGCCAGGCGATCAGCTCGATATAGGCGCCGTCAGCGAACACAATCAATGCGTTGTGCGAACTGCGGCCAGGGTGCCGGCCACCTGGGTTTACCGTGAATCCCAGAGACCGATAGTCAGCAATGCTGCGATCCAGATCGTGCACCGCGATCACCACATGGTCCAGGCTGCGCAGGGCAGACTCGTCGGTCATGGCTTGCGGCTTCTCGTTAGCTGCAGGCTGTTGTCTGGATCAGTCATTCAGCTTCAGCCCGGTGGCCCGCACGAAGTTGCCCCAGCGTTCGAATTCCTGCCGGGTGTGACGGTCTACGCCAGGGCCATCGGTGGCCATGACCTCGAAGCCCAGCTGGGTCAGTTTGCGATGGACATCAGGACTGTTGAGCGTGGTCTGGAAGTCTTTGGTCAGCTTGGCCAGGGCCTCGGCCGGTGTCGCGGAGGGCGCGAAAATGCCGATCCAGGAATAGGCCTCGAAACCCGGGAAACCCGACTCGGCGACTGTGGGTACATCGGGCAGATCGGGCAGACGACTGGCCCCGGTGACTGCCAGCGGCTTGATCTTGCCAGCGGCGATCTGGCCTTTGAGGGCGGCATAGCTGAGCAAGGTGATTTGCGAGACATCGCCGAGCACGGCCTGGATCGCCGGCCCGCCACCACCGAAAGGCACATGCAGCACAGAAACTCCGGCCTTGCGCTTGATGTCTTCCATCACCAGTTGGTTCATCGAACCGACGCCGGTGGACGCATAACTGTATTTGGCGGGTTGCTGCCTGGCTGCCTCGATGAAGCCACGCAAGTCCTTGGCCTGGACCGAGGCCGAGGCCCCGATCACCAGCGGAAATCGCACGGCCAGGGTCACGCCCGCGAAGTCCTTGAAGGTGTCATAGGGCAGCTTGGCTTTGGCAATCGGGTTGATGGCGTGGCTGTCGAAGCTGACCAGCAAGGTGTTGCCATCGGGGGCGGAATTGGCCACGAATTGGGTGGCGATCTGGCTCGCTGCGCCGGGCCGGTTTTCTACCACCACCGCTCGCCCCAGCACCTCGGCCAAGCGTGGCTGGAAGGTGCGTGCAGCAATGTCGGTGCTGCCACCGGGCGGAAAGGTGACGATCAGACGCACAGGGGTATCGTTGTCGGCCATGGCCGGGCCAAACAGGCCGCTCAGGCACAGGGCAAGCGTGGCGCCGAGCCATTGGCGACGAGGGATTGTGGGGTTCATTTGAAGCTCCTTGGGGCGGGGGAATCGGGGTGCGGGCTCAGCCCATCCACTGGCTGACCGGGACGGCGCTGTCTTGCAGTTCCTGGGAGATGATGTCCACCAGGGCCGGACCATCGTGCATCAAGGCGGCTTTCAGCGCGGCTTCCAAATCGGCAGGATCCTCGACCCGCCAGGCCTTGACGCCAAAGGCCTCGGCTACAAGAGCGTGATCGGTGCGTTTGAAATCGACCGAGAAATAGCGCTCGCCATAACCGGTCTTCTGGCTGGCCTTGATCCAGCCGTAGACCGCATTCGAAAAGACGATCATCTTCAATGGCACGCTGCGTCGCACGATGGTTTCCAGTTCACCGCAGGTGAAGCCGAAGCTGCCGTCACCCATCAAGGCGACCACCACCGAGTCGGGTCGGCCGAAGGCCGCACCGACGCCGGCCGACATCGCGAAGCCCAGCGCACCATGAGCCCGGTTGGTGATGAAGTGCCGGCCGGCTTGCGGGGCGTTGAAATAGGCCGAAACATAAGGGCAGGGTGTTCCGGGGTCGGCCACCACAATGGCCTGCGCGGGCAGCAGGCGGTTGAGCAAATCGATGACCCGCTCCGGCCTGATCGGGCGCTCCAGCGAGGCGGCCAGGGGCGCGAAGAATGCCTGTTTGCCGGCCCGGGCCCGGGCTGCGATGGTCAGGCCGTCGGTGGCATTGCCGGCCCGCTTGTCGATGCGCCGCGCCACTTCGTCGTGCAGGGCCTGCAAGCCCAGTCGCGCATCTCCCACCAACGCGACATCGGTGCGGTAGTTGGTGCCGATGGTGGCGGCGTCGACGTCGAGGTGCAGGATGCTGACCTGGCGCGATGGCATCTGCCAATGCTCGGTGGTGGTTGAGCCGGCGCGCGCGCCGACAAACAGCACGAGGTCAGCTTGCTCCAGCACGGCGCGGGTGGCCGGGACGCCGCCGTTGGTACCCACCACGCCGGCGTTCAATGGGTGGCTGTCAGCCAGGCTGCCCTTGCCGCTCACCGTGCAGCAGACCGGTGCATTGAGCAGGGTGGCCAGCGCATCCAGCGCCGCGCTGGCCCCGGCGATCACGACCCCGCCACCGCAGATCAACACCGGCGACCTGGCAGCCAGCAATCGATCGGCGGCCTCGATCACTGCGGCCGGGTCCGGTGCGCTGCGGTAGGCGGGAAAGCGGTCATGGCCCGGCTGGGCCCAGACTTCCGCCGGATCGATGGCATGCTTTTGCACGTCATACGGCAGGGCGATATGGGCGGCGCCGGGCCGGCCCGTGGTCATTGCGCGGAAGGCGCTGCGCACCGCATGTGGGATCTGGTCGACCCGGTCGATACGGGTGTTCCACTTGGTCAGTGGCTTGTACAAGGCTTGCTGGTCCAGTTCGGTCAGCGGGAACTTGCCGCGTGCACCGACCGATATGTCCGAGGTAATGCCCAGCACCGCGACCGACGACTCGTTGGCCTCGACCAGACCGGGCAGCAAATAGGTGGCGCCGCCGCCGCTCGGCCCTTCGCAGACCCCGACCTTGCCTGTCACACGGGCATAAGCATCAGCCATGTAGCCAGCACTGCGCTCATCGCGGGTCAGGATATGGTCGATGCCATGGTCCAGACGCGCCAGGGCGTCGTAATAAGGCAGGCTGGTGTCGCCGCATAAACCGAAGATATGGCGTACGCCATTGAGCTGCAACATGCGGATCAGTGCGTCGGCACCGTTGAAGCTTTGAGACATGGCGATGGGCTCGTGGTGGCGCGGGGGGATCAAAAGTATTTGAGCATACTTGGTCAATCCCCTTAAGTCCGCCCGCGCCGAGCGGTAGTGGATGGCGACGCCATCGGTATCAGTTCAGGCCGAAGGCGATACGTCGGTTTTGTAGACCCGGCAGAGCAGGCCCTTGAGCGGGCTTGAGCCGAAAGTCGGGTCACACAGGTCGGCGTTGTCGTCGGTCAGGACGTTGGCGCAGCTCTCGAAGATGCCGTGATCCGGCCCCGCCTGCTCGGGGAACCACCAGCCGTGCGGGATGGCAACGACCTTGGCCTGAATGCGCTGGTGCAGATGCGCGCGCAGTTGCAACTTGCCGCGCGCGGTCTCGACCCACACCATGTCGCCCTCGGCGATGCCCGATGCGGCTGCCGTGTCAGCATGCATCTCCAGTACGGGTTGGGGAGCGAGGCGCCGGATCGAGTCGACCTGGCGGTTCTGCGAATGCATGTACATGGCCTGCTTGGCGCCGGTGATGAGAATGAGCGGGAATTTTGCGAAGCGCTCCGGTGTGCGGTACGGGCTCTCCGGCGGCTCGACATGGGACGGCAGCGGGTCGTAGCCCCAGTCGCGCATCATGGTCGAGTAAAGCTCGAACTTGCCGGTGGGCGTACCGAAACCGCATTTTTCGTATTTGCGGTATTCAAGCGGCGTCTCGATCCGGCCGCATTTTTTCAGCTCGTCCCAGGTGATGTGCATTGGCGCAAGCGCCTCGTCGGCCATGACCTGCAGCGAGGGGAAATACTCGGCCAGGCCGAGCTTCTGACCCAGCGCGATGATGAATTCCCAATCGGATTTGCGTTCACCGATAGTGGCGAGCTTGCTTGACACCGTGTCCATATAGGTGGCGTGCGGGCCCTTGATGTGCAGGTGCAGCCGCGGCTCATCACGCTCCAGGTCGCCAGCGGCCGGCAGCACCACATCGGCCAGTTCTGCCGTCGGGGTCATGAAGACATCGTGCACGACGAGCAGGTCCAGGCTGTTCAAAGCGGCGTACACCTGGGCCGTGTTGGGGTAGGTCGTCGCGATGTTGGTGCCTACCGCGACCATCGCTTTCACCGGATAAGGATCACCCGTCACCATGGCCTGCAAAGTCAGTGGCGGGTGCGAGAACCCATGTCGATCCAGCCCCTTGAAGCGGCTGGCACCGAGCCGCTTGGCAGCCTGCTCAGGCGACAGCTTTTCCTTCATGTCGGGATAGGCCAGGGCCGGCGCGGGGTAAAACACATTGCCGCCTGGCACATCGATATTGCCAGTGATGCCCATCAGGATGAAAAGTGCCCGCACCGACTGGTAGGTGTTCAAGCCCGCATGGTCGGTGCCGTTGCCCAGCACCAGTTGCGCCGGCTTCGACGTGGCGTACAGGCGCGCCGCGCGCGCGATCAGGTCCGGGTCGCACCAGGTAATTTCGGCCACGCGCTGTAGCGGGTACTCGGCCGCACGGACCCGCAACTCGTCAAAGCCGTGGCAGTAGTTTTCGACGAAGATTTTGTCGTAGAGACCTTCCTCGATGATGAGGTTGATCCAGCCCAGAGCCATCGCCGCGTCGGTGCCCGGTCTCAGCGCCAGCCAGATGTCGGCCGGGCCGGCGGAGGCGGGTCGCCGCGGGTCGACGATGATGTGCGCCGGCTTGTTCTGGAAAGCGGCGGTAAGCGGCACATGGCCGATCAGACCATGGTCGTTGCTGGTGCGTTTTTGCGAGCCCCATTCGACAATGCAATTCGTGGGTGTGTAGAAATCCGGTACCACGGCGCCATCCCAGCTCTTGCCACTGAAGCTTCCGGTGGCGGTGATCTGGCAGGCCGACACGCGCACGGCGTAACAGAAGTAGCTGATGGCGGCCACGTTGGGCGTGCCAAAAAGGTTGGCCAACCGGCTGATGAGGTTGGAATTGTTCAGTCCCATGCCGCGGAAAAAGCTCACCGCTTCGGCCCCATGCGCCTGCTTGATCCCTTGCAGTTGCGCAGCGATATGGTCCAGCGCCTCGTCCCAACTGGCACGCCGCCATTGGCCGGCGCCGCGCTCGCCAGTGCGAATGAGCGGGAAGTCCAGACGACTCGGGTGGTAGAGCAGGTCGATCGACGGTTGCCCGCCCTTGGCGCACAGCTTTCCTTTGTTGATGGGGTGGTCCGGATCGCCGACGACGCTGGTGATACGGCCGTCAACCCGGCTTACGATCGTGCCGCAGCCGCCGTGGCACATGCGGCACACTGCCTTGAAAGTTTCCGCAATGGGCGGTGCTGGCGGCACGTCGATGTTCTCGTTCCTGAGCATCTGCTTTTGCCTACAGGTCAAGCACGAGCTCGGGGGTTTTGCTGCCCGAACAGCAGATCATCATCGTGTAATTTGCGAGCTTTTCCCCATCGCTGAGTACGGAGTCGCGGTGATCGGGAATGCCCGCGAGCACCTTGGTTTCGCAGGCCCCGCAGATGCCTTCTTCGCAAGAGGATGCAGTGCTGATACCGCACGAGCGCAGCGCGGCCAGCACCGACTGTCCACTGGCGACGGCAACTGTGATGCCGGCGCGTGCCAGCTTCACGCTGAAGCCGCCTTCGGTCGCCTGCTCCTGTGCTGAGGAGAAATATTCAACATGCACCTGCCCGGCAGGCCATGCGGCCGTCTGCCGCTCAAAACTTTGCAGCATCGGCAACGGACCGCAGCAGTAAAGATGCGCGTCGGCCGGGGCCCCGGCGAGAACCGCGGCCATGTCGAGGTGGCTGCCCTTGTGTTCATCGTCAAAGCGCAAAGTCACGCCAGGCTCGCCGTCCAGCGTAGCGAGAAAGAGGGCGTCCTTGCGCGAGCGGCAAGAGTAGATCAGCCGTACGTTATGCCCCTGTACTTTCAGTTGCTGCCACATGCAGAGCATCGGCGTGATGCCGATGCCACCGGCCAGCAGCAAGGTATGCCGCGCATCTGGCGCCAAAGGGAAATTGTTGCGCGGGGCTTCGATCATGAGCTTGTCGCCCACCCGCAGTTTCTCGTGGATGAAACTGGAGCCGCCGCGGCTTGCCGCGTCTCGCTTGACGCCAATCAGATAGCTGAGCGGCTTCTCCCCTGCCTGCAAAAGCGAATACTGCCGGACCAGTTTGGACGGCAGATGCACGGCGATGTGCGCGCCAGGCTGAGCGGCTGGCAACTCGGTTCCATCAACCGGACGCAGTTCATACAGGTTGGTGTCGTGCGTGCCGAAACGGATGCACTCCACCCGCGTCTGGATCAGCCTTTGCTCCGGCATGGCTTGCGACGCGGTGGCCTGAGCCGCGACGACTTGTTCTGACTGAGGAGATGCAATGGACACAATAGGACTGACAGGTGAAGCAATTGGAATTGCCAAGTAATTCGTGAATACGTTATGCGGCCCGCCGGGCTTTGTACATGGCGGGCGGCACATCGGCGCAATGAAGCTGATGCATATGCAGAGATGCCCTGCGTCGCCGCGAAAAGATCAGCTCACGGTGTCTGTGCGCCCGCCGCCAGCCAGCGTCCGACCAATTTGCGTTCCTCATCAGTCATCCGGGTGGCATTGCCTGGCGGCATGGAGCGCGTGGCAATGCTGGTGGCCTGGATCTTCGCGGCGTTCATCCTGATCTCAGCGGGCGAGTTGAGTCGCACGCCGCCGGGGGCTGCGGCAAGGCCCGGTGCCATCGGTGTTGCTGCGTGGCAACCCATGCAGCGCAACTCAAGGATGCCGCGGGCGATATTGAACGACACAGGCGCCTCGCCCGCCACCAGTTGCGCCGGCGCGACGACCGACGAAGGCGTGGTCAACAGCGCCAGCACGACGGCCGCGATTGCCAGCGGACCTGCGGCCGGCAGCCATCCCGGACCCGCAGGAGTGCCCCGGTCGTACAGAATCATCATCTGTCGCGCCGCGATACCCGCCAGGATCAGCAGGGTCATGATCAGCCAGTTCAGCGCGTGGCTGTAGGTGCTGGGCGCATGCGCCGCGATCATGGAAAAGATCACTGGTAGCGTGAGATAGGTGTTGTGCTGCGCACGGCGCTTGGCGCGCAGCGCCATGACCATGTCGCGCTCCCGTCCGGCCGTGGCTGCGGCTACCGCCTCGACCTGCGCAGGAATGATGCGGCGCCAGACATTGCCGACCATATTGGTGCCCAGGATGGCGCCGATGTGGATGTAGGCAGCGCGGCCGTTGAAGAGCAGGCACAGCAGATAGACGACGCCGAGCAGCAGAACTGCACTGATGGTGGTGGCTGCCACGGGTTTTTGCGCGGCGAATGCCGACGCCCACAAGCTGTCGTACACCAGCCAGCAGGCCACGAACAGGCTGACGGCAATGGCGATTGCCCAGCCCGGACTCAGCAGCGGCCTGTCCGCATCGATGAGGTCGACGCCGCCCGTCCAGTAGTAGACGAAGACGAGCAACAGGAAACCGGTGATCCAGGTCACCGCTGCCTCGTTGCGGAACCAGTAGACCGGCGACGGCACCTGCCCGGGCGAGATCGTGCGCTTCTCGACAATGTAGAAGCCTCCGCCATGGCCCAGCCATGCCTCTCCCAGCACATTGCTGCGCGGCACGCCGGGCGCGCGCAGCTTGCTCTCAAGCCACATGAAGTAAAGCGATGCGCCAACCCACCCGAGGATGGCCACGATATGGGTCCACCGCAGGACCACCACCAACCAGTCCACAAAGTTCTGCATGAATATTGTCCCGCCAGGCAGACGCAGGCTCAGCGCAGGCCGCGCCGAAACCTGCCGAGCCTTCTTTTCTTATTTGCCCTTGACGACTTCCAAGGCGGCAACTGCCACCTGGCTGTCGCCGTCCGCCAAGCCGGCGGCGCCGACCCCGGAGACGCCGATCCCGCCGATTACACGGCCGCCAACGATGATGGGATAGCCGCCTTCAAGCGGAATCGCCGCTTCCTGGCGCAGATGCCAGAAGGTGTTGAACTTGCCTGCGCTCAGGTCGTCGTGGAAGAGGCCCGTGGGCCGGCGAAAGGCGGTCGCGCCATAGGCTTTGGCCAGGGTCAACTCGACGCTGCCGAACTGGCCATTGCTCATGCGGTGCAAAAGGACCGGGTGGCCGCCATCGTCGCAGATGGCGATCGTCGCGTTCCAGCCCTGCTTGGTGGCGAATGCTTCGCCGGCCTCGGCGATTTCCTTGGCAAGTTCAAGGGTGATGCGTTCGCCGTAGGGGTTCTGGTGGGGTACCGGTTTGGTCGTCATGGGGTGCTCCTTGGGTCAGGGTTGTGGCATTGTCAGCGCAGAGGCAGCAGCTGAAAAAGGCTAGCATGATCGCCCCTGCGACGTTCCGGTTCAAGCAGCTACCTTATTCCGGGCATGAGCTCTTGCAAAGGCCGGTGAATCATCAGGAAAATGCATACTATTCATATGGTGTGCCAAATCTCCCGGAAACGGGTAAAGTGCGCCGCAAATGGATCTGAACGCGCTCCACCTGAACCAACTCCTGCTCGTTGACGCATTGTTGGCGAACACGAATCTGAGCGAAGCCGCTGATCAGATCGGCATGAGCCAATCTGCAGCCAGCCATGCGCTTGCCCGTTTGCGCACGCAGTTGAAGGATCCAATCTTCATTCGCACCGCCGACGGCATGCAGCCCACGCCATATGGCACGCGTCTGGCGCGTGCAGTCAGGGAAGCGCTGGAATTGCTGCGCGCCGGGCTTGAGCAGCACCTGGAGTTCGTGCCGCAAACCGCCACCCGCACGTTCACGATCATCATGAGCGATGTCAGCCAGACCTTGTACCTGCCGAAGCTGCTTGCACGGCTTGCGAAGGAGGCGCCAGGCGTGTCGCTGCGAATCGCCCCAGTGCCTTCGAAAGCGCCGCACCTGAGCCTTGAATCCGGTGAAGTGGACTTTGCTGTCGGTACGTTCACCAGCTTTATCACTGGCTGCCGGCAAAAACGCGTCTACCGTGAGCGATACGCCTGTATCGCGCGGGCGGATCATCCCCTCTTCGAGGCCGGCATGACAACCGAGACGTTCAGCGCGGCTTCGCATGTGATGGTCGACCCGATGGGCTACGTGCACGAACAGCTCGACCGCATCCTCAGCCATCACAAGCTTCCCCGCAGCGCGAAGCTGCGCGTGCCGGGATTTCAATCGGTTCCGATGGTCGTCGCCAGCTCGGATCTTTTGGCGATCATGGCCGGGCGTCTTGCCCAGTTCTATGCCGAGTTGCTGCCATTGAAGGTCATGAACCCGCCGGTCACGCTGCCCTCGTACGAGATCATGATGTTCTGGCATGAAAGATTTCACCGGGACCCGACGAACCTGTGGCTGCGCAACTTGTTCTTCGAGTTGTTCGGGGATTGAGCCTGACAAGTACCGGGTCAAGTCTGTCGGCTCATCAGCCTCATGCATGCGGTTCATGGCTGAACCTTGAGACGAGACGAAAAAGGATCTAGACTTTCTGAGGTCCGGTATCTGTTCAAACATGGCGCGCTAAAGCGCTGATTATTCTCGAGGTATCACGATGCTTTCGATTGAAGACAACACATTGATCACGCAAGTCGGCCCTGGCACACCCGGCGGTGAGTTGCTGAGGCGTTACTGGTACCCAATCGCCGCCCTCGGCGAACTTGACGAAAATCCGGTCAAACCGGTGCGCCTCCTTGGTGAGGATCTGGTGCTGTATCGCGACCGTAGCGGCACCCTGGGCCTTATCGACAGTGTTTGCGCGCACCGTAGAGTGAACCTGGCGCTTGGCGTGCCCGAGGAGACGGGCTTGCGTTGCCCCTACCACGGTTGGCGCTTTGGAGCCGATGGTCAATGCCTGGAGCAGCCGGCTGAAAAACGCCCATACGCTGACAAGGTCAAGATCAAATCGTACCCGGTGAAGGTGGCGTGCGGCGCTGTGTTCGCCTATATGGGCCCGCTGCCGGCGCCCGAGTTGCCGGTGTGGGATCTGATGGTGATGAAGGACGTGCTGCACGAAATTGCGTACGCCACCTTGCCCTGCAATTGGTTCCAGAGCATGGAAAACGCCGTGGACCAGGATCACCTGGACTGGCTGCATGTGGCTTTTTCCGACTATGTTCTGGAGCGTCAGGGCCGACCTGACCTGAAGAAGCGCTTCTGGCGCCCCGGTGAGTACCAGGGCGAAGGCGACCGCGGCCGTCTGAAGGAAATGCTCTACGAGAGGAACGACCTGGGCATTTGCCGCCGCGCGATCTACGGCGACCGAACCAAGGAGCATGCCGACTGGAGAATCGGCGTTCAGGTGGTGTTTCCGAACTTTGCCAGAGCGGTCAATGACCTGCAGATCCGGGTACCGGTTGACGATACGCACCACACCTACTTTCTCATCCGCGCGCATTGGGTCAAGCCTGGCGAGACGGTCAAGCAGGACAAGGTGCCCTACTTCAAGATCCCGGTCCCGATTGAGCCTGATGGCACGATCCGCTGGGGCGACCTGGATGCGCATGCCACGCAAGACATGGCGGCCTGGATCGCACAGGGCCCGATCGCTCAGCGACACAAAGAACTGCTGGGCGAATCAGACAAGGGCGTGCGCCTGCTGCGCCAGATGTTCAAGGAGCAGATCCAGGTGGTGGCAGAAGGGCGCGACCCGATGAATGTGTTTCGTGACCCGGACAAAGCCAGCAACCTGCCGATTCCGCACCTCGACGACGACGACAATTGGGGTTACCAGCAGACCCAACTCCGCAGTCGCGCGCGCACCGCCAACAAATGGAGCCCGGTGCTCAAGGAGATGGTGAACCGGTACTACAGCAAGGAAGAAGCCGAGGAGATTCTCAAGGACCCTGTGCACTAGGCCGCGTCCAATGACTTATCAACGGGATTTCCAGCAGAGGCTGAGGGTCGGGATCGTGGGCGTGGGCTCGCATGCCTACCGGAATCTGCTGCCGGCAATGAATTTTCTGCCGGTGACGCTCGCCGCGATCTGCGATACCAACCTTGACCTCGCCAGGAAGACGGCCATGCAGTACGGGGTGCCTGCCTGCTATAGGGACGCGGGCGAGATGTACCGTGAGGCAGGGCTGGATGCCGTGTTCCTTTGCGTCTCACCGGTCATGCATCCGCAATTGGCTTGCGATGCACTCGACGCCGGCTTGCATGTCTGGATAGAAAAGCCACCCGCGCGTCGCGCTGCAGAGATCGAAGAAATCATCCGGCGCCGCGGCGACCGGGTGGTCGTGGTCGGGTTCAAAAAAGCCTTCATGCCGTCGACGCGGAAAATCGTCAGCCTCTTTGGCGATGGTCCTGCCGGGCCATTGCGCAGCATCCTGGCTGAATACCCGATGACGATCCCGGAAGATGGCGAGGCTGTGTTGCGCGATGGATCGGTACCGAACTGGTTGCGCAACGGTTGCCACCCGCTGTCGCTTTGCATCGAGGTCGGCGGGCCGGTATCAGCGGTCACGGTGCATCGCGCAAAAGGCGGAGACGGGGTGTGCCTGCTGGAATTTGCAAGCGGGGCCTTCGCCAACTTCCACATGGCGAGTTTGCAGAACAAGGGCCAAGCCGTGGAGCGATACAGCTTCTTCGGCGACACCAGTCATGCGGTGATTGAAAACAGCCTGCGCGTCACTTACCAGCGCGGCATTGATTTCCAGTACGGCCGCAACACCACCTATGCCCCTGAAGGCCTTGATTACGGCGCCGTAGTCTGGGAGCCGCAGAACCGTGAAGGCACGCTGGAGAACATGGCGCTTTTTACCCAGGGCATCTACGCCGAAATGATGCATTTCTGCGCGAGCGTGCTGTCGGGACAGCCCGCGCAAACTGGCACGCTGGAATTTGCGCATAGCGTGATGAAGGTCTACGAAGCCGGGTTGCTGTCCAGCGGGCGGCGGATGATCATCAGCTAGATGAATTCACCTGAAGCATCTCCGGTGCTGGGCGCAATCACATGGAGTGACGAGTTCCTGCTTGGTTTCGACCCCATGGATCAAATCCATGAAGAGTTCGTGGCGCTCGTGAATGGACTGCTCACCGCACCACAAACAGAACTCCGCGCCAGCCTCCAGGAGGTCGCCAGTCACCTGGAGCGGCATTTCGCACTTGAGGATCGGTGGATGGAGGAGTCCGCATTTCCCCCGCGTGAATGCCATATTGACGAACATGCCGCCGTCATGCGATCGGTCCATGAGGTGCAAGCTCTGCTCGCCACAGCAGATCCGGCCTCGGACGCGCAGGCGAATGTCACGGCCCGGTCACTGGCCCTGGCCCTCCAGGACTGGTTTCCGGGTCATGCCACTCATCTTGACTCCGCTCTTGCGCATTGGATGTGCAAACAGCGTCACGGCGGCAAGCCGGTGGTCTTGCGGCGCAAGTTGGCTATCTGACGGGCCTTGTAGACAGCGCCGGCGCTTCGACGACTCAGGGCAAGGGAATCGGTCCGACGTCCTGAGGTATGGCATAACCCTTCTGGGTCGCAGGCCTGGCCGCAATGCTGAGGTACCAGCGCATGACATTCGGGTATTCACGGAGGTCGACTGAATGCCATTCAAAGCGGGAAATCCAGGGCCAGGCGGCTATATCGGCGATTGAATAGTCGTCGACGATGAATTCGCGGCCATCAAGACGCTTGTCGAGAACAGCGTACAAGCGGTGCGCTTCCTTCATCAGGCGCTCCTCCGCCAACGGTGCCTTGCCCTTGTTGAACTTCCAGTAAAAGTGCAACTGCCCAAGGGTCGCGCCCAGTCCGCCGACCTGCCATGTCAGCCATTCCAGCACCCGATACCGCGGCTCACCCGAGCTAGGAAGAAGCCTGCCGGTCTTGTCTGCAAGGTAAGTGAGGATTGCTCCGGACTCCATCAGCGCGATGCCGTTCTCACGGTCAACGATCGCCGGGATCTTGTTGTTGGGGCTGATGCCCAGGAATTCAGGTGTGAACTGCTGGTCTTTCCCGATGTCTATCGGGTGGACATTGTAAGAAAGCCCCAATTCCTCAAGGGCGATGGAGACTTTGCGGCCATTGGGCGTGGACCAGGTGTAAAGGTCAATCATGGGTGTGACTTGGCTAGAGAAGTTAGCGGCACGATAGCAGCGAGTGCCTGCCCTGTCATTGCGCCGGCCATGCACGCATGTCATTGCGATTATGAATGCGCCCGACTAGGCAGCGATCGGGATCGAATCTATTCTGGGTTTCATTTTGCGCCCAGCTGTAGAAAGGAGAAGTGCATGGTTCTCAACCGCCGTCAGTTGATCGCATCGGGCTTGGTATCCGGCCTGTTACCGGGGTTGGCCCATGCTGCTTATCCTGAAAGACCACTGGCGGTGATAGTGCCTTTCCCTCCCGGGGGGCGCACCGACTTGATGGGGCGTCTGCTCTCGCAATACATCGCCAAGCATTTAGGGCAGTCGGTCGTCGTCATGAACAAGCCCGGTGCGGGTGGCGCGATCGGCACCAAGGAATTGGCCGGCGCTTCGCCGGACGGCTATACCCTTGGGGTGTTCTCGACTGCGGTCGTGACGGCGCAGTACACGCTTGCGACGGCGGCAAGCCTGAAGGAGTTCGTCGCGATCCGGACCGTCAATATCGATCCGATGGCGCTGGCAGTCAAGGCAGATGCGCCATGGGGGACATTGCGTGAGTTGGTCGACTACGGCAGCAAGAACCCTGGCAAATTGCGGGTCGGGATGATTGCTGGCGCTTCGGCAGAAATTTTCGCCGCGGCTTTCGCCGGCAGCGCTCAAATCAATGTGCTGCCCGTTCCGTTCAAAGGCGATGCTGATGGTGCGCTCGCGCTTGCTGGCGGCCATATCGACGTGCATGTCGCGGTGCCGGCTTCGTACAAGGCGCTGGTAGCCGGCAACAGGGTTCGGGTGCTCGGCGTCGCCGCTGAGCAGCGCTCCTCCGCCTACGCAGGGATTCCTACGTTCCGTGACAACGGTGTCGATCTCGTGATTGGCTCGTTTCACATGCTGTTCGCACCGCGACGCACGCCGCCTGAAGTGTTGAATATGCTGGACGAAGTCGCGAACAAGGCGATGCGCGATGCCGAGTTGATCAAGCAGATGGAAGCTGCAAATCTTGGCTATGCGAACTTGAGCATGAAGGAAACCGAGGCTTTCCTGGTGCAGCAGGACGCGATCTACCGCAAGGTCATCGAGGACGCCGGGTTGCGCGTTCCTGCCCGATCCTGAATCGCAAGCCGGAGCGACCATGACATCTCAGTTCTTGACCACTCTTGCGCGCCGCTTCTGGCCGGCCCTTCTGGCTGCTTGCCTGCTGCCGACGGGATTCGCCAACGCGGCTTATCCCGATAAAGCCATTACGCTGGTGGTCCCATTCCCGGCTGGCGGGCGCACCGACCTCACGGCTCGCATCGTCGCCGAGTTCCTGAGACAGCAGTTAGGGCAGTCCATCATCGTCGTGAACAAAGCGGGCGCAGGCGGTGTGATCGGCGCGAAAGACGTCGCGAAAGCGCCAGCCGATGG
>CAIJIT010000077.1 GCA_903820745.1 uncultured Burkholderiales bacterium | reverse complement strand
CCGACCACGCCCGCTCCAATCACTACCGCATCGACTTTATCCATGCGAGATTGTGGGGCCGATCAATGATCGTGATTGCAGCCCGGGCCATGAACATGGCCGGCATGAGCTGCATGGCTATGCTGGTGGGCCACGACTTCAGGCAACTGGCTCAGCAGCGCCGGTGGATCAAAGGGAGCAACATCCGGGGTCAAGGCAAAGCCTTGCCGTTCCAGCCATTGCGCCAGTTCGCCATCACCGGGCACGCACAGGTGATCATCATGAGCCACCACATGCACATGCATCTCGCCAAGTTGATGCGCTAGACGCAACAGGTCAGCCATTTGACCGCCATGTGGAGCCGGACGTACCAGCAGCACCGGTTCTTGCTCGGCTTCGACCCGCAGCAAGGAGCCATCTTCAGCCACCAGCACGTCGCCGCCTCGCAGCGTAGTACCTGCGGGCAAGCGCAGACCCAACTCGCTGCCCTCGCCGTCACTCAGGTTCGCTTCATGATGTTGCCGGGCCGCGAAAGGCAAAGCCAGCACCCCAGCGCGTTTGAGCAACACCGCTGCCAATCCGGCACCTTGAGGCAATAATTTATTGATGATCAGCATCTCGTTTCCTGTCTTGATCCTGGTTTGCGCCCACAAACGACTTAATTGAAAAAACCCCACAAATCGAAGACTTGTGGGGTTTTTCAATACAACTGTCTTCTGGAGGAGCCGGAGAGATTCGAACTCTCGAGGCGGTTTAACGCACCTACTCCCTTAGCAGGGGAGCACCTTCGGCCACTCGGTCACGGCTCCAGCGAAGCTTTGTATTCTATATCAAATTCAAGCCTGCTCGAGGTCAAATGCTTTGTGCAAAGCACGTACCGCGAGCTCCATGTACTTTTCGTCGAGCACCACACTGGTCTTGATTTCGCTGGTGGAAATCATCTGGATGTTGATGCCCTCCTCGCTCAAGGCACGGAACATTTTTGAAGCCACGCCAACATGCGAACGCATGCCGATGCCGACGATCGAGACCTTGCAGATGCGCGGGTCGCCCAGCACCAAAGCGGCCTGGATGGCAGGCCCGACCGTCGTCTCGAGCAGCGCCATCGTGCGCACATAGTCGTTGCGATGCACAGTGAAGCTGAAGTCGGTTTTTCCGTCACGCGCAACGTTCTGGATGATGACGTCGATGTCGATATTGGCATCAGCCACCGGTCCCAGAATCTGGAACGCGATGCCGGGCTTGTCCGGGACGCCGAGCAGCGTCACCTTGGCCTCATCGCGGTTGAAGGCAATGCCGGAAACGACGGCTTGTTCCATTTTTTCGTCCTCTTCAAAACTGATCAAGGTGCCGGACTTGGCTTCCAATTCAATCGCGATGTCCCAAGGCGTGAAACTTGATAAGACCCGCAAAGGCACGCGGTATTTGCCTGCAAATTCGACCGACCTTGTCTGCAGCACTTTCGAGCCCAGCGAGGCCATTTCGAGCATTTCCTCGAAGCTGATCGTGTTCAGGCGACGCGCTTCGGGCACGATGCGCGGATCGGTCGTGTAAACGCCATCGACATCGGTGTAAATCATGCATTCGTCAGCCTTCATCGCAGCGGCAATTGCCACGGCCGAAGTGTCCGAGCCGCCGCGCCCAAGGGTCGTGATATTGCCCTGCGCATCGACACCCTGAAAGCCGGCAATGACGACCACCCGGCCAGCGGCCAGGTCGGCACGCACGCGCACATCGTCGATGCTTTCGATCCGCGCCTTGGTGAACGACGAGTCGGTGGTCACAGCGACCTGCCAACCGGCGTAGCTGACCGCTTCGACCCCTTCGGCTTGCAAGGCGATGGCCAGCAGCCCGACGGAAACCTGCTCGCCGGTCGAAGCGATCATGTCCAGTTCGCGCTGCAACTCCGGGCTGCTGCCGTCGGCCGAAAGCTCTTTGGCAAGTCCGAGCAGGCGATTGGTTTCGCCGCTCATGGCCGAAGGCACAACCACCATTTGGTAACCGGCACGGGACCATTTGGCAACTCGCTTGGCGACGTTGCGGATGCGTTCGGTGGACCCCATCGAGGTGCCGCCGTACTTGTGAACAATCAATGCCATAGGATTCAATAAGCGCGGGAGTCAGGCCCGATCGGGTTGCTTGCGCCGCGGTCGCAACCCGACATTCTAGCTGGCAGTTTCAGCATCGCTGCACCAGCGAATTGCCAACTGAGCCTCACCCTCAGCGGCCAGGCACCGGGCGTCCAGGCCCAGGCCCGGCACGAACAGCAAACGGTTTCCGGCAAACAGCAGCGGTCCAGCCCTCTCCCAGGAAGGAATGCCAGATTCCTGACAGGCTTTCTTCAGGCTGCGCACGGTTCCACCTGGGCGGCGCTGAAACTGTTCGCCACCTTGCCTGCTTCGCTGACTCACAATTTGCAACTGCAAGGCGCTGACACCACCGGCTTCGACCTGTTCAACCCGCCAGCTACCTTGCCAGTCGACTTGGCGGTAATGCCCAGGAATGCTCAGATCCAAGCTGCGTGGCGCTGGTTGGGGAGCAGGCAGTTGCCGATCTTGAAACCAATTCAAGCGGCCGCGGTACAGCCTCAACACGCCCTGCCGGCAAGGCCAGCTGCCCGTGCCCGCGGATTGCCATTCATCCTGCAAGCGCTGCACCAGACTTGCCGGAGCCGGGCCCCCGGTCTGCTGCTTCAACCAGGCACGCAAGGCATTGCTGCCACGGGCGGGCGACATTGCCTGCATGGCGGCAAGATCGAAGCCCTGCACATCGGCGAGGCTTTGCAGATCAATGCGGGCCATTTCCTGTTGCAAGGCTAGCGCTTGCTGCGCCCAAATGGCGGTTTGAGCGAGACTGGTCTGGGCCTGGGGAAAAGCTTCCAGCAAGGCTGGCCAGATGGACAGACGCAAGCGGTTGCGCGCATAGCGCGGGTCGGCATTGCTGTCGTCCTCGATATGGCTGAGGCGATGCTGCTTGACATAGGCTTCGACGGCAGCACGCGGATGATTCAGCCAGGGCCTGGCCCAGCACAAGCCATCGCGCCATTGCCGGGCTGGCATGGCGGCAAGCCCGGCAACGCCGGTCCCGCGCAGCGCTTGCAACAACAAGGTTTCTGCTTGGTCACGCTGATGCTGAGCCAGCAAGAGCAGATCAGCACCTGCTGCCTGCGCCATCTCGCGCAGCGCGGCATAGCGAACATCCCTTGCCCAAGCTTCGATGCTTTGCCCTGCTGCCGGCCGCTCAATCACCGATCGATATTGCAGCCTCAAGGGCAGCCCTGCAGCAGCCCAGTCAGCGCACTGCTGCTGGCAATGAAGAACCCAGGCATCGGCGTGGCTACTCAGGCCGTGATGAACATGCAGCGCCAGCACTTGCAGTCCGGCACCTTGCTGATTCAGTCGTGCAGCCTGCAATGCGGTGGCATGCAACAGCGCAGTGGAATCAAGGCCGCCACTGTAGGCAACGGCAACGCAGCGGGACGACTGATCAGCGGTTCTTGGTGTCGCCGAATCGGCCATAAGCCTGCAGACGCTGATAGCGCCGGTCGATCAATTCCTTGGGCTTGAGGTCACTGACCTGGCGCAAGGCGTCGCTCAGCGCGCGCTTCAAATTCGACGCCATCTGCTTGTGGTCCCGGTGGGCACCGCCGACCGGTTCATTGACGATCTTGTCGACCAACCCCATCGCCTTCAACCGGTGAGCGGTGATGCCCAAAGCGTCGGCCGCATCCGGGGCACGATCCGATGATTTCCACAGGATCGAGGCACAGCCTTCGGGCGAAATCACCGAATAGGCTGAAAACTGCAACATCAGCATCTGGTCGGAAACGCCAATCGCCAAAGCGCCGCCTGAGCCCCCCTCGCCGATGATGGTGGCGATGATCGGCACCTCAAGCTGCGCCATTTCGAAAATATTGCGACCGATCGCTTCCGACTGGCCCCGCTCTTCGGCGTCGATGCCGGGGTAAGCGCCCATCGTGTCGATCAGCGTGAAAACGGGCAGACCGAACTTTTCGGCCAGTTTCATCAATCGCAAAGCCTTGCGATAACCCTCGGGACGGGGCATGCCGAAATTGCGTTGAGCCCGTTCTTTCGAGTCAGAGCCACGCTGATGGCCAACCACCATACAGGCCTGGCCATTGAACCGCGCTAAACCGCCGACGATCGCCGCATCATCGGAAAAATGCCGATCGCCGTGCAGTTCCTCGAATTCGGTGAAGACATCGCTGCAATAGTCGAGCGTCTGCGGACGCTGCGGATGTCGGGCGATCTGATAGACCTGCCAGGGCGCCACATTGGCGTAGACATCCTTGGTCAGTTGCTGGCTTTTCTTCGAGAGTCTGTCGATCTCTTCCGAGATGTCGACCGCCGACTCGTTCTGGACATAACGCAACTCTTCGATCTTGGTTTCCAGATCGGCGATCGGCTGCTCGAATTCGAGAAAATATTTCTTGCTCATCCTGCTTCCGGTCTCTCAGAGATGATGGGCCCTGGCCATGGGCGTAACTGCGGCCCCTGGCTCGGCGGAACGGTATAAAACGTTCAATACTCCACCGGCAAAGGGTCCAGGCTGCGCCAAATGTACCATGTGGCGACCGAGCGGAAAGGCGCCCAGGCCTCACCGACTTCACGCGCTTCGGCCCTGGAAACTGGCTCGCCCGAAAAGTAACTCTGGCTGATGCCTTTGAGCAAACCCAGGTCATCGAGCGGCAGCACATTGGGCCGCATCAGATAGAAAATCAGGAACATTTCTGCCGTCCAGCGGCCAATGCCGCGGATCGCCACCAACTCGTCGATGATGGTTTCATCGTCCATCTGAGTCCATTGCCGCTCATGGACCTGGCCGGCTTCAAAATGTTGCGCCAGATCGCTCAAATATTCGACCTTGCGTGCCGACAAACCGGCGCCACGCATCGCCTCAACCGACAACGCCAGCACGTCTGCAGGCAATACCTTGAACGCTGGCAGCTCCGCCGAAGTCAGGGCGGAGAAACGGTCCCAGACGGACTGCGCGGCCTTGACCGAAATCTGCTGGCCGACAATCGACCGCGCCAACGTCGTGAAAGCGTCCCCTCGGGACTGCAGCCTGGCTTCACCAAAGCGCGGGATCAATTTCTTCATCACCCGGTCGCGTTTGGCCAAATGGCGGCAAGCTTCGTCCCAGTAGTCCGGGGTCACCCCGGCGGCGGCAAGCAGTCCCATCTCAGGCTTTCATCCAACGGGTGCCTGCCGGCGAATCCTGCAGGACGATGCCGGCGCTCAACAACTCGGCCCGGATTCGATCAGCAGCCGCAAAGTCGCGCGCGGCCTTGGCCCGGGCCCTGGCTTCAATCTGCAAGGCAATTGCCGCCTCGTCGAGGCCGCTGCCAGCTTGCAGATATTGACGCGGCGCCTGCTGCAGCACGCCCAGCACCGCACCGAGCTGCTTGAGCAAGGCCGCATCGGTCAGGGAACCGGTCCGGTTCACCTGGGTTGCCAACTCGAACAAGGCCGCCAGCGCACTTGGCGTATTGAAATCATCATCCATCGCCGCCTGGAATTCGGCCGCCTGCGGATGATTCCAATCGAGTTCTATCTCGGGCACCGGCAAACCGTCCAGCGCCGTATAGAGGCGACGCAGGGCTGAGCGGGCATCTTCGAGATTGGTATCGCTGAAATTGAACGGGCTGCGGTAATGAGTGCGCAGCATGAAATAACGCAGCGTCTCACCATCGAAGCGCTTCATGACATCCTGGATGGTGAAGAAATTACCCTCCGATTTGGACATCTTCTCGTTGTCGACATTGAGGAAGCCGTTGTGCATCCAGACATTGACGAACGGCTGCCCCGAAGCGCCCTCACTCTGGGCAATCTCGTTTTCATGATGGGGAAACTGCAAGTCAAGTCCGCCGCCATGAATATCAAAATGCTCACCCAGCAGCGCGCAACTCATGGCCGAGCATTCGATATGCCAACCCGGCCGGCCAGTGCCGAATTCGCTCGGGTACTTGGCATCTG
>CAIJIT010000076.1 GCA_903820745.1 uncultured Burkholderiales bacterium | reverse complement strand
TCGCGCGTCGTGTAGTTGAACATGTCAGGCAAGCTGACCGGCACCGTGTCGCCATGCAGATGTTCGGCCGCACCGGCGAAGTAATAACAAAATGCCGCGAGCCCCTGGGTCTGACCCAGTACCTCGCGCATCAGCTTGCCATTCTCGAGCACCTGCACATTCGCGAGTTCCTGGAATTCGCTTTCGATCAGGTCGCCAAGCTTGCGCAGCAGGCGCGCCCGTTTGGCCGGCAAGGCGTTCGCCCAATCGCCCTGTTCGAAAGCAAGCCTGGCTGCGGCCACCGCCGCGTCCACATCGGCAGCGGTGGCGGTAGGCACACGCGCCCAGGCAAGGCCTGTATACGGATCAATGCAATCGAACCCCTGGCCATCGGACGCATCGACCCACTGGCCATCGATATGCATCCGGTAGGACCGGAAATCGCGTTGGCGAATATCTGCGACTTGTTCCACCATGTCATTCAGTCATCGGGACCTTGGCATCCCGGATGAGCTTGCCCCACTGGGCTTTTTGCTGCACGAGCCAACTACGGAACTGCTCTGGCGAAGCGCTGGCAACCGGATCGAGGCCGGTGTCGCGCAAGCGCACGGCGTATTCAGGTTCGGCCGCAATCGCCTTCAATTCCTGATGCAGTCTGGCCACCACTTCGGCTGGCATCTTCGCCGGTCCGGCGATGCCAAGCCATGCGATCGCCTCGAAACCCGGCACCGTTTCGGCCATGGTCGGAACATTGGGCAGCAAGGTAGACCGCTGCGGCGTTGTGACACTCAGGGCGCGAAGCCGGCCGCCACGGATCTGTGCGAGTGGCGACGGCAATGAATCGATGAAGAAGTTGATCTGCCCGCCGATCAGATCGGTGATCGCTTGTGCCGCGCCCTTGTAGGGCACGTGCAGGAGCGCCGTGCCGGTATTCATCGCGAAGATCTCGCTGATCAGGTAGGGCGCGCTACCCGGGCCGAACGAGCCATAGGAAATCGTGCCGGGCGCTTTCTTGGCAGCAGCAACCAGATCCGCCACGTTCTTGAAAGGACTTTCTGCCGACACCACCATGGCGTAAGGGAAAGAAACAATCTGCGAAATCGGCGTGAAGTCGTCGATCGGATCGAAGGGGTAATTCTTTTGCAGATGCGGCGCCACGGTGTGCACCGTGGCGGCCATCAGCAGCAAGGTGTAGCCATCAGCGGGCGCTCGCACCACGGCCATGGAGCCAATCTGCCCGGTGGCACCGGCGCGATTTTCAACCAGCACCTGTTGGCCCAGGCGGGCTGACAAACGTTCGCCGAGAATCCGCGCCGTCATGTCCACCGTACCGGCAGCGGTCCAAGGCACGATCAGCTTGATCGGCTTGTTCGGGTAAGCGCCCTGCGCCATCGCAGCCGCGCCGCACAGGGCCAGCGTCATCGCGAGCAGTCGGGGCAAGCACAGAGTTCTGGGAATCTTCATCTCAAAGGTCCTCGGGTTGGGTCAATTTGAACTGGGTCGAAGAGAAAGGTTCAGGCCGCCTCGTAGCCATATCTTGTCCTGGCATGTTCGGCGCTGATCAGTCCATTGCGCAAGTCGAGCGCCACGGCTTCGCGGCTGCGATCCCTGGGGTCGCCGTAACCACCGCCGCCGGGTATACGGCTGACGATGCGGTCTCCCCCGCGCAATACAACCTGACGCCCCGCGTCCTGGCTTTCGCCGCGGATCGACAGAAAGCCTTTGGGCGCATCGCCGCCACCCAGCACGCCTTCTGGCGGATGGATGAAGCGGCCACCGCGGAAGCTTGCCAGCACGTCGCCCACGGGGCCGAGTTCGCCCTCGAGCAGGCGCAGCACATAGCGTTGTCCCAGACCGCCGCGGAATTTGCCCGGGCCGGCCGAATCCTCCCAGAGGGATCGCTCCTCGACGATCACTGGCACTTCGCTTTCGATCACTTCCGCCGGCGTATTGCCGACGTTGTAGGGGAAGGCGAGACAGGACACACCGTCCTTGCCAGCCCGCGCGCCTAGGCCCCCGCTGGCCACATTGAACGGTGCAAAGTTCTCGCCATCGGCGCGTTTGCCGAACATGTACTGCCCCCACATCGGCGTGGCACCCGCGCCGGCACAGATGCGCGTGGGTGCCGCTGGCGCGATCGCCTGGTACACCAGGTCGGGCAGGAAGTTACCGATCGCCGTGCGGCCGAACACCGGCGCAGGGAACTTGCAGTTCAGCACGCTGCCTTCTTCGGCGATGACCTTGATCGGGCCCAATGTGCCTTCGTTGACGGCCACGGGCAGATCGAGCATGCAGAGCACACCGAATACCGTGTAGGCGGCGGTGTATGACAGCGTGCAATTGATGGCGGGGGCGACCTGCGGCGAGCTGCCAGTGAAGTCGACGATGATTTCGTCACCCGTCACCGTGACCGCGGTGCAGATCGTCAACGTGGCACCGCCGACGATGTCGATCAAGGCTTCATGGCGGTAAGTACCTTGCTTGAGCTTGGCAATTTCGGCACGCGTCACCTCGTCGCTGCGCGCCACGATCTCGTCAGCCAGATCCTGCAGGTCGCCCGATGCAAGTTCGGCGCATAGTTCGCGGATTCGCTCGGAGCCCACATGGCAGGCCGCCACCTGCGCGCCCAGATCACCAACAACGATTTCCGCAGAACGCACATTGCCGAGGATGAAGGCGAGCACATCGGTGTTGACCTGACCCTCGCGGTAATACTTGAGCATCGGAATGCGCAAGCCTTCCTCATAGTTGTCGCGGCTCTCGGTGGTGGCGCGGCGCCCGCCGATGTCAACATGATGGCAACAAGTGATCACGAAGCCGACAAGGCGAGCTTCATGAAAAATTGGCGCCATGATGCTCACATCGTTGTGGTGGCCGCTGCCGGCCCAAGGGTCGTTGCCGATGATCACATCACCCTCCCTGAGCGTGGCCGGCGGATGCGCGACCAGGAAATGACGCAACATCGCCCCAAGCGGTCCGCAAAGCCCTGGCGTGCTGTCGGGGGTCTGCGCAAGCAGGCGTGCCCTCGCATCAAACACCGCACAGCCATAGTCGCCAATGTCGCGCACGACGGTGGAGAACGAGGTGCGCCGCAAGGTGGAGCCGAGCTCGCCGACGATGGAGACGAGGCGCCGCCAGAACATCTCGAGCGTGATCAGATCGATCTTCGAAGTCCTGGGAGTCATCGCGTTTTCCTCGCGCTTGAAAGTTTGACGATGAGACTGCCGTGCAGGTCGATATGCGCCAGCGCGCCGCTGGGGATCACGGTGGTCGATTCATTCTCCTCGACGATGGCCGGCCCGACGAATTCAACCCCCGGCGCGATCGACGCGCGGCGGTGGATGCCGAAGTCCATCCAGCTGCGAGTGCGCGAGCAGAAGGCGCGACGCGAACCGATCTTGCCATCACCTTGCGCCTGCGCATCAATCGCCCCCAGATCGGTCACATGCCGCCTGGCACTTGCCGAAAGCCTGAACCCCATGATCTCGAGTGGCGCGTCGGTGAAGATACGGCCATAAAGCTTGAGGTAACTCTTTTCGAAAGAGGCTCGCAGCACGTTCGCCGCTGATGCCGCCGAGATGTCAGCCGGCAGCAAAGCGGCCACGTCATAACCCTGGCCAAGGTAGCGCATGTCAGCGCTGAACTCATAGGCAATCGCGCCATGTGCCACCGTTTTCGGCAGACGCATCACACATTCCGCAGCCATCTCCCGCTGGACCTGCTCAAGCAACTCCGCCGTGACATGACTCAACAGCACGCGCCGCGAACGCACGGCGTCATAACTGACCGGCGCGACGATCATGCCGAAAGCTGCAGCCACCCCGGCGCGCGGCGGAATCAGCACGGTTTCGATGCCGAGTCTGGCGGCCAGGTCGCAGGCATGGACCGGTCCGGCGCCGCCGAAGCCTACCAGGGCACAGGATCGCGGGTTTTCGCCCTTTGCGCTCACATAGGCCTTGGCCGCAGAGGCCATGTTCTCGTTGACGATGGCGTGGATGCCGAATGCCGCTTCCTCCACCGAAATGCCCAAGGGTTCGGCAAGAACCGTCTTGATTGCCTTTTCGGCCGCGGCTTTGTCGAGCTTCATGCGCCCGCCCAGAAAATGGTCGGCATCAAGATAGCCCAGCACCAGGTCGGCATCCGACACGGTCGGGTTCGTGCCGCCCTGGCCATAGCAGGCGGGGCCGGGTACGGCTGACGAACTCTCGGGGCCGACCTGCAGCGTGCCGACCTTGGTGCGGCGCGCGATGCTGCCGCCACCTGCGCCGATCTCGATCAGGTCGACCACCGGAATGCGCACGGGAATGCCGCTGCCGGGTTTGAAGCGATGCACATGCGCCACTTCAAAGTCGTTGGTGCGCAGGGCCTTGCCGTTTTCGACCAAGGCGAGTTTGGCTGTCGTGCCCCCCATGTCGAACGCGAGGACCTTGTCGAGATGGGCGAGCCGGGCGAAATGCGCGGCCCCAAGCGTTCCGGCAGCGGGGCCCGATTCGATGATCTGTACCGGGAATTCGCGCGCGAATCCGACCGAGTTGATGCCGCCGCTTGACTGCATCAGCAACAACTCGCCGCTGAAGCCCAAAGTCTTCACGCGTTCTTCAAGCCGGGTGAGGTAACGCGATGTGACCGGTTTGGCATAGGCATTCAGCACCGTGGTGGTGGTGCGTTCGTACTCCTTCATCTCGGGCAACACGTCGCTGGACAGGGTGATCGCCACACCCGGCGCAAGGTCCCGCAGCAACTCGCCGATGCGCCGCTCATGGGCGGGATTGGCGTAGGAATGCAAGAGACAAACCGCAATTGATTCGCAACCCTGCGCCTTCAGCCCTTCGACAGCCATGCGGACCGTGGCTTCGTCGAGCGGCTCGAGCACAAGGCCAGTGGCATGCAGTCGCTCCGTCACTTCCATGCGCAGGTAGCGGGGCACCAAGGGTTCGGGAAATTCGATCTGCAGGTCATAGGCATCGAATCGCTTCTCGCGGCCGATTTCGAGCACATCGCGAAAACCCCGGGTGGTGATCAAGCCTGTTTTCGCCCCTTTGCGTTCGATCACGGCATTGATCACCAGAGTGGTGCCATGGATCATGACGTCGATGGCTGCCGCAGTTCGGCCCTGGCGCCGGGTGAGCTCGGACACACCGATTTCGATCGCCAGAGACGGGTCTTCGGGCGTGGTCAGGCATTTGAAAACCTCGACCCGGCCACTCGATTCGTCGACTTCGACGAAATCGGTGAAGGTGCCACCGATGTCGCTGCCGAGGGTGATCATTGCTTTTTCTCCGCCCATGTTTGCATGGCGCGAGTCTATTTTTTCCTGCGCTCGTGCGAAACCTCATTTGAAGCAAAGTCCGTTTAAACTATTTGTTGTATACCCCTCAACTGCTTCCTTCAATCTTGCCGTGGACAAACTCCGAGCCATACAGTACTTCATCGCTTCCGCCGAAGCACGCAGCTTTTCCGGTGCGGCCCGCGAACTCGATGTCAGCGTCCCCGCCATCGCGCGACTGATCGGCTCGCTCGAAAAGAGTCTCAGCACCCAGTTGTTCGAGCGGACGGTACAGGGCATCACCCTGACAGCCGATGGCTCGGCTTACCTCGAGGCTTGCCAGCCGCTTGTACGGCAACTCGCCGCCGCAGACGACGCCTTGCGCGGCGCTGCATCGCGCCCCTTGGGCACCTTGGTGATCGGTGCACCCGCCATCATTTCCCAGCATTGCATCGTGCCTATGTTGCCGGTTTTCCATCAACGCTACCCCGACATCGAGATCGACATTCGCACGGTCGACAAGCCTTCGGCTGCTGATGCTGAGCTGTCCGAGTTGCAAGTGCTTTATGGCTGGCCCGAGCATCCTGGTTTGATCCACCGGCGCCTCGTCAATACCCGCATGTTCATCTGTGCGTCACCGGCTTATTGGGCAGCGCATGGCATGCCAACGCGCATCGGCGACCTCGCAAGCCATCCCTGCCTGCTGTTCCGCGACCAGGAAGGCACGGTCATCGACTACTGGGCGCATGAGTTTGGCGGCGTCAAGGAAGCTGTCACCGTCAACGGCTGGCTTGTCAGCAACCACCGGGATGTGATCCTCGATGCCGCGATTGCCGGGCTCGGTGTTGCGCGCTTCACCGATGTTTCGGTTTTGCATGCGATCAAGGCCGGTCAACTCGTGCCTGCGCTGATCGAATGGGAGTCTCGCCATGCCCCGCCGATCAACCTGCTCTACCGCGCGAGCCAGCGCCGACTGCCGCGTGTGCGTTTGATGATCGATTTCCTGCTCGAAATGTTCCAGAAAATGGATGCCGATCGTCTGCCGGGCATGCGCGTGACCTTGCCGCCGGAGCGACCCCCTTGGTACCGGCGGCGACATGGGCGGGCATCGTCAACGCCGAGAGACAAGGGCTGACCCGACACAATCTCTTCAGTCCTTCAGGTACAGGCCTGCACTTCCCTTCAAACATCGCTTCAAAACCGATAGAGCCGCGCCGGGTTGTGCACAAGGACGTCCGCCAGGGCTGCGCCTGGCGCCCAGTCCGACAGAAGATCAAACAAGACGGCATCGTCCGGTTTCTCGGACTCGGTGACATGCGGCCAATCGCTGCCCCAGAGCATGAACTGCGGCGCCGCCTGCACGTAGGCCCGCGCGACGGCGCTGGCATCCGCATAGACTCGAGCATCAGCGGCTGTATTCAGATATGCCCCTGACAGCTTGACCCAGGCCCGACCCTGGTCGAGAAGCTGCAGGATGACGGCGAATGCCGGGTCTGCAGTTCCCCGGAGCGGATCGGGCCGACCCATATGGTCAAAGACAATCGGACAGGGAATCGCCTTGAATTGGCTGGCATGGGCGGCAATTTGCTCGCCCGACATATGCAATTGAACATGCCAGCCCAGCTCGTGAATACGTCGCGCCAAGGGGACGACCATCTCCATGGTGGTCACGGCATCCAGCGGATTCCAGAGGCTGAAGCGCAAGCCGCGCACGCCCGCGGCGTCCAACCTGCGCAACTCCTGGTCACTGACCTCAGGGTGGGCGACGGCAATGCCGCGCGTGACGCTGGCGCCGAGTTGCAGCATCGCGTCGAGCAAGCAACTGTTGTCGGTCCCGAAAGCCTTGTGCTGCACCAGGACCGCGCGCGTCAAGCCCAGCCGGCGCTGCAGCAACCGGTAATCAGCAGCAGCCATTCGCTGATACCGCGCGCCCGCCGGCCCCAGCAGCGGAAATCGACCGTCGACAATATGCAGATGGGCGTCGCAGGCGTCTGCAGGGGCCTTCAAGCGTGGCAAAGAGTTGCCGGCCGAGTTGGGCGACGCCTCGGGCAGGTCCGGCGAAGGCACAGTCGTCACGGCCATCGGGCCTCAGACACACCCAGCGGCAAAGGCGGCAGCTGCGACCCGAGCGGAGTTTCCGACATCTGCGCAACCGGGCCCAGATAGCTGACATGACCAAAGGGGCTGCTGATCTCGCGCATCAGGCCTGCCAGAGTCGCTGCCGGCAACTCAGCCGGGGCGGATGCGAATTGCTGATCGTCGACCATGCCCTGCCGGGCGATCCAAGCGCCGACAGCCGCGAGTGAAACCCTCACTGCCCAGCTTCCTCCCATTGTCGCGCGACGCGCCAGCGCCACCATCGCACCGAAGGCCATGATGTTGCCGCTGACATAGTCGATTGCAGCGACCGGCAATTGCGTCGGAATCGAATCCACCGCCGATCTTGCCGCCATGCCGTTGACCGCCTGGACTACCGTGTCGTACCCCCGGCGGTCCTTCCAGGGCCCGACATGGCCCCAGGCGCTGAGCGTCACATAGACCAGGCCGGGACGCATCGCCGCAAGCGATTCCGGGCCGAATCCATGCGAAGCCAATGCGCCCGGGCGATAGGCGTTGACAAAAATATCGCAGCTGGAAACCAGCTCGCGCAGACGCTCGGCCTGGGCGGGCTCACGCAGGTCTAGGTAGGTCGAGAGCTTGCCGATGCCGGTCTCGATGTCCAGCGCGCCGGAATTCGGCAAGTCGGGCCGCGACACTTTCATCACGTCAGCGCCATGCTCGGCAAGCACACGCGTACAGAAAGGGCCCGCGATGACCCGGGTGAAATCGAGCGCCCGGATGCCGGCCAACGGCCGGTCGCCAGCCGGCAAGGCCTGCGGTGGTGAATCGCCAATTCGATAGATTTCAAGCATCGGTAAGTCGGCGACCACAGCACCGTGCGGATGAGCCGCCCATTCCGAAGCCGTGCGCGCCATGCCGCCACAGCCGCCCGCAGCGAAGATCGCTTCCTCGAGTTCTTCGCCGGTCCAGCGAGACACCGCTTTTGCGACGGCAACCGGATCGGCAACCGCACCGACGACACGCAGGTTGCGCTCGCGAAGATGCGGGAAATTGCAATGCAGGTAGATCCATCGATCGTCCTGGCATTGGTAGTAGCGGGTGACTGCCTCACGAGTTTGCGGATTGACACCATTGACGGTGATGTATTTATGCCCACGCAGAGATGCCGCAGCAGCAGCCACATCGACAGCGATCTGTTGATTACGGCCGGTGCGCAGCGTCCAAAGACCTGCGGAGGCTGCCGCTACCGCTGCGACAGCACCGGCACCCGCCGCGCCGATGCGGTAGGGCGTGGGAAAGACCGGATCATTCCCGGTGAACAAAACGCCTTCGCCAGCAGCGGCATCCAAGCCCCCCGCCTGCAACAGCTGCTGGAAAGCCTTGCGCGCTGCGCTGCCGTCTTCGGAGTTGCTCATTGGATAGCACAACAATTCATCAAAGCCCCTTCAAAGGACCGGTTGCAACCAGTCCGGCGGTAGATGCAGCACCAGCGGGTCGCCGACCGCAAAATCTTCTGACTGACCCTGGACAAGCAGCATCAGTCCATCGCAGTCCACTTTGTAATAGCTGACATTGCCCAGGAACACCGCCTTGTGCACGCTGCCCTTGAGAACATTGGCCTGCCATTGCGGCAATGACTCACGCCCAACGGCAATATGCTCGGGACGGATCGCATAACGAAGCCCGCCCGCAGACTTCGCCACTTGCAACAAGCGCCCTTGCGCCAGGCAGCCAAAGATGCGCGCGCCGTCGTCTTGCATTGCGTTGAAATCGAGCAGATTCGTCGAACCCAGGAAGTCGGAGCCGAAGGCCGTTTTGGGATGGTTGTAGACATCGCGGGGCGCACCGACCTCGGCGATCTCCCCTTCATTCATCAACACCAACCGATCCGCCATCACCATCGCATCGGCCTGGTCATGGGTGACATAGATCGCGGTCTGCCCGAGTTCCTTGAGCAGATCGCGCAGTTCGAGTCGCATCCGCTCGCGCAGCTTCAAATCGAGGTTGCTCAACGGTTCGTCCATCAACAGCAAGGTGGGGCCTGCGGCCAGACTTCGCGCCAACGCAACGCGTTGCTGCTGACCGCCGCTGAGTGTCGAGGGATAGCGGCTCGCCAGATGGTTCAGACCGACTGTCGTCAAAGCCTGCTCGACCTGCGCGGCAATCTCCGCTTCGCGCAAGCCCTTGACGCGCAGGCCATAGGCGACATTTTCGAACACGCTCAGATGGGGCCAGACCGCATAGGACTGGAACATCATGCCAATGGCGCGCTGTTCAGGCGGCACCAGAATGCCGGCAGCGATGTCGCACATCACCCGGTCGCCCACAACGATACGTCCAGAGTCCGGTTGTTCAAGACCGGCGATGCAGCGCAAGGTCGTGGTCTTGCCGCAACCGCTCGGGCCCAGCAGAGCGACGATTTCGCCGCTGGCAACTTCCAGGTCGAGTCCGCGCAGAACCGTCTCGCGACCGAACTGCTTGCAAAGATTGCTGACCGATACAAAACTCATGGACAAGACCTCATCGGGGGACATTCACCGGACTGCCGGAGCGCCTGACCAGCCAGGTCATCAAGCCGAGCGCCACAAACACCATCATGGCCTGCACGAGCATGAAGACAAAACCTTGCATCGCCCCATACATCTGCATCGACTGCCAGGCAAGCACTGACAGCGTCACCGTATTGGGCGAATACAAAAGGATCGTCGAGCTGACTTCGTTCAAGGTAAAAATGAACATCAAAATCCAGGTCGAAACCAGCGCAGGTGAAATCAGGGGCAGGACGATCCTGCGGAATCGGCCGACCACCCCCTGCCCCAGCATCTGGGCAGCTTCCTCGAACTCGCTGGAAATCGGCAGCATGCTGCTTGCACAGGTACGCACCGCATGGCCAAGGAACCGCGCCAGATAGGCGATCAAGAGGATCCAGATGCTGCCGTAGATACCAATCGGCAGCCCTACATAGGTCCACAACATGCCGATGCCGAGAACGATGCCGGGCACGGCCGCACCGGTCAGGCTCAGATAATCCAGACTGCCCTTGAAGACTGACTTGCCCCTTGTGGCCGCATAGGCGATCACCGCACCAAAAAGCACCAGCGCGGTCGCGCTCCCGACGCCGAGCAGCAGGCTGTTGTAGAGGCCGCTCAGATTGCTGCCCCTGAAAGCCTGGCGGTAGTTTTCCAGCGTGAAGCTGGACCAATGGATGTTCGGCGTCATGAAACTCAGCAAGGAGCCCAGCAGCAGAGCCACGACCGGGATGACCACCGCAATCAGGAAATACAGCAGCAGCAAGGCAAGCACGTACTTGCGCGCCCGCCCGAGCGCCACCTGCCGGGCCGGCTTCGGCTTGCCGACCACGGTCTGATAGCGTGCAGCATTGCGGATGACACGGCGGTACAGCATGACGCCGGCCAAGCTCAAGAGCAGAAAAATCGCGCCCGCCGTGGCGGCCAGATTCGGCTGGGTGGGCTCGTAACTCAGCCAGAGATAGAGCTCGGACGGCACCGTGCTGAAACTGATCGGGCGCCCGAGCAAGGTGGGTACTGCAAAGTTTTCCGCCGCCAGAATTGTCACCATGATGCCGCTGGCCAAGAGGGCAGGCCAAAGCAGGGGCAATGTGACCTTGCGGAAGGTTCGCCAGGCGCTGCCGCCCAAGGTCAGCGAAACCTCTTCAAGCGAGGCGTCCATCGCGCGCAAGGGTCCGATCAGGCTGAGGAACACATAGGGGGCCAGATGCGAAGCCAGGATCCAGACCATGAACCGGACCGAATAGACGTTGACCAGATTGCCCATCCCGGTCCAGTGATTCCAGACCGCGTTGATGAAGCCGACGCGGGGTGCTGCCAGGGCGATCCAGGCCAGCGATAGCATCAACGGCGACAGGTAAAGCGGCACTGTCAGCAGGTTGAGCCACAAGGCCGCATGGGGCAAATCGGAACGAACGAACAACCATGCCAGGCACAAACCAATCACTCCGGCGACCACGGCGGTACTGACCCCGACCAGCAAGGAGTTGAACATCAGCGTCCAGAAATGCAGACTGCCCAGCAATTCTTCGTAGTTTGAAACCGTGAAACTGCCGCCACTGGCTCCCGGCGCGACGTTCCAAAGCGATCCGATCAGCAGGGCCAGCGCAGGCACCGCGATCAGCAGGATCACCGCCAGCACCAGGCCGATAAAAAAAATCCTGGCCGAAGCCCCGGACCGCCAGGGCCGCGCGGGCAACAACGGAACTCCTGCGGTAGGTCCAGAAGCCGATGTCACGCGATGTGCCGGTTCAAATCAGTTATTGAACACGCGCTTGAAGTCAGCCGTCATTTGACCCATGCTCTTGTCGATTTCTTTCCAGTCTGCCGTGTAGACGGTCTTGGGCAATTTGTAATATTTGCTGCGCGCGATCGGCCTCTTGTCTACAACTTCGCTGCGCATCGGCGCCAGCCCCACGCCGTTGACAAACGCTGCCTGACCGGCAAGGCTGGCGGACCAGGCCGTGAAGACTTTCGCCGCGTTCGGATGCGGCGCGCGCTTGGAGATACCCGCTGCATAAGCCAGCGCGATGCCCGGCTCCGGAAAATGGAATCCCACCGGGGCACCTCGGCCCAGCAAATCATTGAGCACGCCGATGTCGATCGGACCCAAGGGCGTGTAGGCATATTCACCGGACACCAGACGCTCGTTCAGCGTGTTGATGCTGTCGAAGATCACCGGCTCCAGATTGGTCTTGAGGTTTTGCAGATAGTTGCTGCCGACCGCTTCTCTCAAATGGTAGTAAACGATCTGGGCCGTCCCCCCAGCACGCACATGGGTGAGCGCCGTCTTGCCTTTGAAAACAGGGTTGGCGATGTCCTTCCATGATGGAACGTTCTCGAGCCATTTCTGCTGCTCAGGCGTGACCTTTTCGGTATTCCAGGCCAGCCCCATATACAGCAGACCGATCCCGTACCAATAGCCATCGTGCCTGTAAGCTTTCGGCACCATATCGCCGTTGGGCGGGGTCCAATTCATCAAATGGCCCTCGGCGGTGAAGCGGTCAAGCACGATCGCGCTCGAGTTCATCACCACATCAGCGATCTTGCGATCGGCCCGTGCTTCCGCAGCGAACCTTTCCGCCAAAGCGCCACCCGAGGCGCGATAGACCTGCACCTTGATGAAGGGGAAAGTCTGCTGAAATGCATCCGCGAGTTGCTGCGGACAACTCGAGACCAGGCAGTACAGCATCACCTCGCCTTCCTGCGCCGCGGCGGTCAAAACCTCGTCGGGCAGACCTGACACATTCTGCTTGAGCCAGGCTCGCGCCACGCCCATGTCCTTCGTGTCTGCCGCGGACGCCGGGGGCAAGTTGAGCAATGCCGAAACAGCAAGCCCGATGACGAGCAACCGCTTGATTTGTCTCTTTGCGCTGACCATTAATCGTCCCTTGGACTGAATTTATTTCGTTGCCGGCGCATCGGCCGAACCGTATTTCGCGGCAAGCCATTCCCGCTCGCCGCCGAAACTCAAGATTTCCCAGACGAAATCAGGCATTGGTTGGGCATGAATAATTTCCCCGGTTCGCCGGTTTTCTATCCGGCCGGAGCGAAAGTTGACATCAACCGGGTCGCCATCGAGCACTTTCTCGGTGATCCCCGGCACGAACGGCAGCATCAGCAATCCGGCACTCACGGAAAGCCGGAAAAAACCACGCGTCACGGATTCGCAAACCAGACCGACACCGACGCCCTTCAAGGACAAGGGGCCGGTGACATGCATCTGGCCCTTGCCGAAGTTCTTGCCAGCGAAGACGATGTCGTCGGGCCTTGCCTGCTCTGGGAAACTCGGGCTCAGCGCGCGCATGCATTCGGTCGCCAGGATCTTCGGGTCATAGATAAATTGACGCACCATATCCAGGCTGGCGATGCCACCGTCATTCAAGACATCGTCGCCGAACACCCAGGCACGTCCGGCTTTGGTGAATGTTTGTGTTGCTGCCAACTTCGTCCCCATCAGGCCAGAAATTCACGCGGATCGGCAACCGCGCCGCGGATCGCCGCGGCCGCTGCCGTGGCGGCATTCGCCAGCAAGATGGTGGCGGTCGGACTGCCCATGCGACCGTTTTCGTTGCGGGTGCTGGTGGCCACACAAACCTCCTCGTCCGACAACGGCGCGATCGTCCCGTAGCAGGGCCCGCAAGCGCCAACGGCGATGTTCGCATTGGCCTTTGAAAAGATTTCCATCAAGCCCTCCGCAAGCGCCTGGCGGTGAATTTCCGCCGTGGCAGGAATCACCAGCAAATGGACATCCGGGTGCGACTGATGCCCTTTCAGCACTTGAGCCGCCGCCCGCAAATCTTCCAGCTTTCCACCGATGCACGACCCAATGAAGACCTGATTGACTTTGCGCCCCAGCAGTTGCGTCACTGGCACGATATTCATCGGATCAGGGGGCAACGCGATTTGCGGCTCGAGATCGGTAATATCGAAACTGATCTCCTCCTCGAAGACAGCATCGGCATCGCTGACAACCCAGTCCGCGTGATGTCCGAAGCGTTCAAGATAGTCGGCCACCTTCTGGTCCGGCGGAACGATGGCGCCCTTGACGCCGATGTCAACGCAAACATTGCACAAAGTATGGCGTTCATCAAGACTGAACGCATCGATGGTGTCCCCATAGAACTCCAGCACGCGGTAGTCGCCACGACTGTCAGAAATCGCCGCAGCAACCCAGGTCGCAATATCCCGGCTCATCACACCCGGCCGGGGTTTGCCCGTGATGTTGATCTTGAGCGTCATGGGCACGCGCAGCCAGGCCTGACCCGTGACGAGCACGGTCAACTGACCCTGACCCAAGGCGATGGACAAGGCTCCGATGCAGCCCAGGGCCGGAGCCCTTGAATCGCTGGCGATGACGAGCTGTCCCGGTTTCACCAGGCCTTGATCAATCGGCACGTTGTGGCTGATGCCGTGATTGCCCAGATCGAAGAAATGCGAGATTCCCCCTTCTCGCGCCAGCGTGCGCATCTGCTGGCGCGCGCGCACCACCGCGAGGTCGTCCGAATAGGGCCGGTGGTCAATCGTCACGATCTGCTTGTGAGGGGCGGCGACACCCTTGCGCCCCATTTTTTCAAGCGCGCCAAGATAGCGCGGGAAATTGTGGTCGTGGTTGATCACGACGTCGGGCGTGGCCCAGATGATCTCGCCTGGCGTGACGCGCTCGCGCCCTGATGCTCGCGCGAGGATTTTTTCCGCAATCGTCTGGCCCATTCAATCTTCCTTGTCAGCTGCGTAACGCTGGCTCAACGCGTTGTAGCGTTCTGCGCCAACGAGTTTGTGCAATTCGGGCATCGAAACCATGTCGTCGGTATCGTGGTTGATGCCGCCCTCCCGCCGCAACTGATCCAGACTCCGGCGCATTGCCACAACGCTCGAGCGCAGCAGCGTCAGCGGGTACATGACGAGCTGGATTCCGATCTCCTGCAAGGTCTCAAGCGGAATGTCGGTACGGCTGCCGATGGTGAGCATCATCGGGCCGGTGATAGCAAGCCGAGCCGCCCTGAGCTCTGCGACCGTGCGCAGCCCGTGGACCATGATGACATCGGCACCTGCGTCCTTGTAGATACAGGCGCGCCGGATCGCCTCGTCAAATCCACCAAGGCTGTTGAAGGCATCGGTGCGGGCAATCAACACGGTCTCAGGGTCACGCCTGACGTCTAGCGCCGCACGCAAGCGGGCGCACATCTCCTGCTCTGTCACCAGTTCAACGCCGGGCAAGCCGCCGCAGCGTTTCGGAAAGCATTGGTCTTCCAGATAGAAACCGGCGGCACCGCCGGCTTCCAATGCGCGCACCGTACGCCCGACATTGAGCGGGTTGCCATAGCCATTGTCGGCATCGGCAATCACCGGGATCTGCACCGAAGCGGCAATCCGCGCTGCACATTCGACCGTTTCGCTCATCGTCACTAGGCCGATGTCCGGATACCCCAGCGAAGCTGCCACGGCATAACCCGAGATCGCGACGGCCGGGAAACCGGCTTCCTGCGCCAGCAAAGCCCCGAGCGCGTCACCCACGCCGGGCAGCATGACGGTCTGCTGGGTCGCCAACAGTCGGCGTAAATCATGGGCTGGAGTACTTTGCATTCTGTCCGGTCGCGTAATTTACTGGAACAAAAAAGAAACCAGCGACATCATGCCAGCCAGCAATGCCCCCGCTTCGCATGAAAACCCTAGCTTTTCGCTTTGATCGCCCTGCTCGACACAGCCAATGGCACGTTCCTGGCTTAGCGACGCGGCGCTGCTTGCAGGAACTCCGCCAGGCGGTCCTTGTACAAGCCGGCCCGCAGAACACTGGCATGGCCACAGGTGGCGGGGCCGCCGGGGATCAGCAGGTACCGGCCATTCCTGACCCTTTTGATCTCGCGCTGCATCAGACCGAGTTCGGGCGGATTGCGTTCATCGTCGGCCGAGCTGATCGCCAGCAGCGCCGCCTCGATGCGTTCCAGGCCGGGCCCAGGGTCGAAATCGAAGCTGGATTCCCATTGATAAAGCAGGTCATTGGCATCGCCGCTGAAGGGTTGGGCCAGCGCAGTGGCGATCAACTGGTCGCCGGCGGTCGACGAAGGCGCCTGGCCATACCAACTCAAGCTGCCGCCGGCTGTGGCCAGGCTGAAATACAGCAGATGGGCTTGCATCCCGCGCGGCTGGGCGCTGTAGTTGCCCCCTTGCCAATCCGGATCATTGCGGATCGACTGCGTCAGCATGCGGCGCAGCATCCAGTTGCGGCCGGACATCGCGGCTGGCGTGCTGGCCATCGGCACCAGCGCATCGGCAAAGCCCGGATAGCGTGAACCCCAGAGCCAGGTTTGCATGCCGCCCATCGAATAGCCGATGACGGCGCGCAGCCGCTTCAGCCCCAAGCCTTGGGTGACCAGC
>CAIJIT010000075.1 GCA_903820745.1 uncultured Burkholderiales bacterium | reverse complement strand
TCGGGCGTACTACGGGTAGGGGCAAGAAATCCACGAGCCACAAGCCCCTCATCCCGGCCAAGGACATCTGGCTTTACCCCCTGCGCAAAAACTTCTCCACACTGCTGTGCAAATAGCAAGATGGGTTTACCGAATATTTACCCCAGACGTTGCTCCAGTGTGTTTAACGTTCTTGATAAAGATGTTGGTCAGCGCCATTGGATCTATTTTGACGGTATGTGGGTTTTCGGCTCTTCAGATACCGTCAAATCTACTGCTTTTTTGACGGTATGTCATGTTACCGCCTGAAATCCGATGAGACAAATGAAAACCCGCCATGCCAATGAACATGCGGGTTTTGAGGTGTCATGACACGTTAAAAAACGGTTGATTGGTGCGGCTGGCAGGAATCGAACCCACGACCCCTTGGTTCGTAGCCAAGTACTCTATCCAGCTGAGCTACAGCCGCAACGTTGTGCAGTTTAGCATGGCCACCCTTGCCGGACGCTCACTGCAGCATGGCCGCAGCCCTGTGGCAACTCGCGCGTCGCTCGAGGTCGCCGTCCTGCTCAGCCAGTCGCGCCAGGGTCAACCAACTGCGTCGGCGCGCCACCAAAGACAGGCTGCGATCATCGCGGACTTGCTCGAGCATCAGCCTCGCCCTGCCCCACAACTGGCGCTCGACCAGCACATGCCCGAGCGCGTAGACCAATGGCTTGTCGCGCGGGAAACGCTTCACCGCCGACTCCAGTCGCGCCAACCATTCAGGGCCGATGCCGATGACGACCGGCACCAGCGCTTCACCGAGCGCACCGCGCTCTTCGGTCTGCAAATCGGCGATGTCGTCCCAGAACGGCCGCAACCAACTGCGTCCATCTTCAGCTGAACTCAAGGCCGCCGCACAGGTTGCGGCGCGCACGGCGACGATGACATCGTGCCGATCGGTGCTGTCGAGCTGGTGCCAGACGCTGCGTAACTGCTCGATGTCACGCGCGCTATCCAGGGCCTCGAACGCCAGCGAGCGCAGCAGTCCTTGTGCCGCCACCTTGGAAAAGCCCTGATGTTTGGCCAGCAAGCGCGCCGTGCTGAGGGCCTCAAGCGGTTGACGCGCAAGCCTTGTTGCCTGCAGTTTCAAGCGCAAGGCTTGGGTGCGCCTGGCCACACCCGGGTTCAACTCGGCCAGCAGGTGCAAGGCCTTCTCGGCATCACGGTCGTCAAGCGCCCACTCGGCAGCCAGCAAACGTGCGCCCTCTTCCTGGGCCCGGCCCAGCTTGGCCCTGCTGGAAAGCTCCAGCGCCAACTGCAGTTGTTCGTCACGCCGGCGCTTGTCCTGCAAACGGTGGGCGCTGTTGGCAGCAAGCAGGTGGCCCAGCGCCATGAAGCCATGGTCGTCCACCAGTTCTGGCGTCTGGGCCTGGATGCTCAAGGCCTTTTGCGCTTCTTTCTGGGCCCGGCTGTAACGAGCGCTGAAAAACTCCGACAAGGACTCGCGCAAGGCTGCTTGCGCGCTGCGTTCGCGCTGCAGCACCCGCCATTCATGGGCGCGCCGCGGCAAGCTGATCAGGGAACTCAGGGTCTGGATCACAGTCACCAGCGCAAAACAGGAGCCGACCAGCACCAACAAAAACAGGTTCAGCGAAACATCGAGACGCCAACCGTTCCAGTAAAAGCTCGCCAGCCCATCGTTGCTTCCCAGCGCCAGTGCTGCCACCACCGCGACAGCGAACAGCAAGACCAACCAGATCACCGCTCGCATGGTGATGTGTCAGCGACCAGCCGCCGCTGCAAGCAAGGCGGCCAGCGTGTCATCCGGACGTACCAGATTGACCTGGCGGGCTTGGCCCGTCACTTGGCGTAGCAACTCGGTCGCAGCGACAACCTTGCGCGAACGCGAATCGAAATAGCGGCTCAGGTTGTCCTGCACATTACGCAGGTCGGCCTGAGCGGTGTCGAACTGCCGGCTCAACAAAGCCAGTCGGGCATTGAGCAGCCGCAGCTTGAGGTTTTCGCGCAGGAAATAACTCTGGTCAGGGGCCAGCAGCATCGCTTCGGGATGTTCGATACGGGTGACGCGCAAGAGGTTTCTGGCTTCGTCCCAGACCATTCTTGTCAGCCCGTCCCAGCGGTGCAGCACCTGAGCCCATCCTTGTTCGAGCTTGCCGACAGTCGTATCCGGGCTGGCCCCGGGGCGCAACGCGGGCGCTTCCTTGCGCGGCGGCGACTGCGCCAGCACTTCGCCTGGCAGGTCAGCTCTGGCCAGCAAAGGCAATTCATCGAGCAGCCGGACCACTTCGTCGAGCTTGATCGTCAAGGTGGCGACATCGACACCGCTGATCGCTTTGACCCGGTCCAGATCGCGCAACACCGCGCGGCGCACCCCTTCCATGCGCGGCTGCTTGTAACGCAATAGCCGCTCGTCAGCCTGGCGCAATGTAGAGACCAGCGGCTCGGCACTGCCGGTGATCGCGGACTGCTGCATCGCCACGCGGATCGAAGCTTCGATGTCGACGATGACGTTCTCATCCCGTGAGCGCGACATCGACTGGATCAATTCTTCCAACTGGCCCCGCTGCAGCGCCACTTCTGCCAGCCGGGCATCAAGCAAGGCCACTTTGGCCGCAATGTCGCGAGTCAGTTGCTGCGCCAACGCGGCTGAGGCACGAGCTTCTCGGGCGTCGAGCTGGACGGTTTCCCAGCGCCGCACCAGTTCCTGCTCGAGCGCCTGTTGCCGGCTGAGGCTCTGCCAACCCAAGCCGATGCCGACCAGCGCGGCCAGCGCCAGCGCCGCCATCGGCCACCAGCGCGGCAGCTTGCCGGGGGATGCGGAGCTCGCGTTGCCGGCGTCAGGCACCTCGGCCGGGCCGCTCTGGATCAGGGGAATTGGGGTTTCACTCACGTTGCCGGAGATTGTAGGGTGCCGGGCTGCATTCGATCGAGCGCTTGCGCAACGGCAATTGCATCGGGTCGCGTCAAAACCACATGCCCGAAGCCCAAGCGGCGCGCGCGCTCGGCAATCCGTTCATGCGTCGCGATGCATTGCCCCGCAGACCAGTCGAGTTGCAGCGGCGCCAGCGTTTGCAGATGGCCGATCGCCTCGGCGCTGCTGAATAGCCAGACATGCTGCCCGGGGGCTGCCAGGATCTCGGCCAGCAGGGCCTGCTCAGCCGAACCGGGGCTGGGGCAGCGGCGCCGATAGACGCTGAACAACTGCAAACACGCGCCCCGCTCGCGCAGCCGCAAGGCCAGCCAATCACGGCCCCCATCGCCACGCAGCATCAGTACCTGGCGGCCCGTCCAGTCGCGCTGACTCAGCTGCGGCCAGAGGTGTTCAGAATCCAGGCTCGCCGCATCATCAGGGGGCTGCACAATCAAATCGGCCGGCACGCCCGCTTCGCGCAGAGCCTGCGCGCTGCCCGGGCCGACGCAGGCCGCCAAGGTCGCAGCCGGCCAGGCCTGTCCGGCAGGTTTTGCGGCAAAAAAATGCTCGACCGCGTTCGGGCTGACAAAGGTGGCCAGTGCGGCACCTGGCGGCGCCAGCAGCGCTTGCCAGGCCGCTTGCGCAGCCTCGGGTGCGGCGGCCTCGATCGCGATCAAAGGCAGGCTTCGCGCCTGCACGCCCAAGGCCGCCAAACGCTGCAGCCAGGCCGAGGCCTGTTGGCGCGGCCTTGTCAGTACCAGCGTCAGCAGCTGCACCTGGACCAATCAGACCGGCAGCAAATAACTCTGCGCACCCAGATCGCGCAAGGCTTGCGCGGCCTGCCCGCCCAGCGCCAGCGCTTGAACATCGGTCTGCACGGCCGCGCTGAGCGAGGCCTTCAACAAGGCGCGCTGCGGATCTTCGGCATGTCCCAGGGCCACCGTCAAATGCAACTGCTCACCGGCCCATTCGGCATGGGCAGCCAGCGGCATGCTGCAACTGCCGCCGAGGTTGCGCGACACCGCCCGTTCGGCTTGGGTGGCGAGCCAGCTCGGCCGGTGAACCAATTGCGCCAGCTCGGCTTGCAACTGCACCGCATCAGTACGCAATTCCAGACCCAGTGCGCCCTGGCCAGCACACGGAATCATCTCGCTGGTGCTGAAGACGCTGCGAATGCGTTCCGACAGCCCCAGGCGTTTGAGTCCGGCTGAGGCCAGCACGATGGCGTCATAGCCGCCATCGTCGAGTTTGCGCAGCCTGGTGTCGAGGTTGCCGCGCAAGGGCAGGATCTTCAAATCAGGTCGCAGGGCCAGCAACTGCACGACGCGGCGCAGGCTCGACGTACCAACGACAGCGCCTTGCGGCAAGGCCGCCAGGTTCTCGAAACGGTTCGAAACAAAGGCATCGCGGGGGTCCTCGCGTTCCAGGATCGCCGCAAGCTCGAAGCCCTCGGGCAGCTCCATCGGCACGTCTTTCAGGGAGTGAACGGCGAGATGCGCATGACCCATTTCGAGGGCGGTTTCCAGCTCCTTGACGAACAACCCCTTGCCACCGACCTTGGACAGCGCCCGGTCGAGGATCTGGTCACCCTTGGTGGTCATGCCCAGCAGACTCACCTGCAGCCCGAGCTGCTGTTCGAGCAGGGCCTTGACATGCTCGGCCTGCCACAGCGCCAGTCGGCTCTCGCGCGTGGCGATGATCACTGTTGGCTTGACTTTGGATTGATTCATGCCCCAATGCTAGCAGCCGGTCGATGCGCACAAGAAACTGATAGAGTCATAGTCAGGTAATTTTGTTACATCAACCGATTTTCCTGAGCCCGCCATGACCGCCAAAGCCGCCTTATCGAAAACCTCACTCAAGGACAAGAGCGAGGCGAAGAACCAGCCCTTGACCGATGACATTCGCCTGCTCGGTCGGATTCTGGGCGAAGTCATCCGCGAACAGGAAGGCCATGAAGCTTACCAATTGGTCGAGCGCATCCGCAAGTTGTCAGTGGCGTTCAGGCTCAAGCACGATGCGCAGGCAGGCAGAAGCTTCGACAAGCTGCTGAAAAGCCTCAGCGGTGAGCAGGCGGTGATGGTGATCCGGGCCTTCAGCTACTTCTCGCACCTGGCCAATATCGCTGAAGACCGCCACCATGTGCGGCGGCGCGACATCCATGAGCGCAATGGCGGCCTGCAGCCAGGGTCGCTGGCCTTTGCGCTCGAGCGCCTGCACCAGGCGGGCGTACGCCCGCATCAAATCGCTGCGACCTTGCAGCATGGCTTCATCTCGCCGGTACTGACTGCGCACCCGACCGAAGTGCAGCGCAAAAGCATTCTCGACGCCGAGCGCGCGATCGCTGCCCTGGTCGGCGCCCGCGACAGCTTGCAGACCGAGCGCGAGCTGCGCGAAAACGAAAGCCTGCTGCGCGCCCGCACGACCCAGCTCTGGCAGACCCGCATGCTGCGCTACTCAAAACTGAGCGTGGCCGACGAAGTCGAGAACGCCTTGTCGTATTACCAGGCGACCTTTTTGCGCCAGATTCCCAAGCTGTATGCTGAGCTGGAAGAAGCGCTGCCCGGCCATGACTTGACCAGTTTTCTGCGCATGGGGCATTGGATCGGCGGCGACCGCGATGGCAACCCGAATGTCACTGCTGACACGCTGCGTCATGCCTTGTCGCGGCAATGCGAAGTGGCGCTGCGCCATTACCTGACCGAGCTGCATGAACTCGGCGCCGAACTGTCGATTTCGGCCCGGCTGGCGCAGGTCACGCCGGCGATGCAGCGGCTTGCCGAGCGCAGCCCCGACCGCAATGAACACCGCCTGGATGAACCCTACCGGCGAGCTTTGACCGGCATGTATGCGCGTGCCGCTGCCACCTTGTTGCAGCTGACCGGTACCGAGGCCTTGCGCCATGCGGTCGCACCGCAGGATGCCTATGCCAGCCCGGCCGAGTTGCTCGCCGATCTGGAGACGATCGAAGGGTCGCTGCGCAGCCACCATGCGCAGGCCTTGATCGCGCCACGCCTGAAGCCGCTGCTGCGGGCCGTCAAGGTCTTCGGTTTCCACCTCGCCACGCTCGACTTGCGCCAGAGCTCGGATCAGCATGAAGCGGTGGTGGCCGAGTTGCTGCGCACCGCGCGCGTTCAGCCTGACTATGCGTCACTCGACGAAGCACAGCGGCGCGAGCTGCTGCTGCAGCAGCTCTGCGATGCCCGCCCGCTGCGCGTCCATGGCGCGGCCTACAGCGAAAAAGCCCTGAACGAGCTGGCGATCTTCGAAGCGGCAAAGTCTTCACTGCAGCGCTATGGCCGCGAGTCGCTGCGCCACTACATCATCTCGCACACAGAATCGGTCAGCGACCTGCTTGAATTGCTGTTGTTGCTGAAGGAAGTCGGTCTGCTGCGCGGCACGCTCGATGACGACTCGGCCAACGGCGCGGTCTGCGACCTGATCGTCTCGCCGCTGTTTGAAACCATCGGTGATCTGCGCGAGGCGTCGGCCATCATGGCTGGCTTCTACGCCTTGCCCGGCATTGCCGGACTGGTCAAACGCAGCGGCGGCGAGCAGGACATCATGCTCGGCTACTCCGACTCGAACAAGGACGGCGGCGTCTTCACCAGCAGCTGGGAGCTGTACCGCGCCGAGATCGCACTGGTCGAAATGTTTGCCACGCTGGCGCAGGCACAGGGCATCACCTTGCGCTTGTTCCATGGCCGCGGCGGCACCGTCGGCCATGGTGGCGGCCCCAGCTACGAGGCAATCCTGGCGCAGCCACCCGGAACGGTGAACGGCCAGATCCGTCTGACCGAGCAGGGTGAAGTGATCGCATCGAAATATGCCAACCCCGAGATCGGCCGGCGCAACCTCGAGACCCTGGTCGCCGCCACGCTCGAAGCGAGCTTGCTGCACCCGACCAAAAGCGCACCGAAGGCCTTCTTGCAAGCCGCGCAAGCCTTGTCGGATGCCAGCTTCAGCGCTTACCGCGGCCTGGTCTACGACACCCCCGGCTTTGCTGAATATTTCTTTGCCTCAACGCCGATCCGCGAGATCGCCGAGCTCAACATCGGCTCACGCCCGGCATCGCGCAAACCGAGCCATGCGATCGAGGACCTGCGCGCGATCCCCTGGGGCTTCAGCTGGGGCCAGTCGCGCATCGCCCTGCCCGGCTGGTGCGGTTTCGGCTCGGGCGTGCTGGCCTTCCTGGGTGCACCCGACGCCGAGCCATACCCGCAAAAGCTGGCCCTGCTCAAACGCATGGTCAAGCAATGGCCGTTCTTCCGCACGCTTCTTTCCAACCTCGACATGGTGCTGGCCAAGACCGATCTGGGCATCGCGCAGCGCTATGTCGATCTGGTCGACAACAAGCGTCTGGGCAAGAAGATCTTTGCCGCAGTGCGCGCCGAGTTCGACCGCACCCAGCAGGCGTTGACGCTGATTACCGGTGAGGCCGACCGGCTCGCCGGCAACCCTTCGCTGGCCCGCTCGATCGAGCACCGCTTCCCCTACATCGACCCGCTGAACCATCTGCAGGTCGAACTGATGCGGCGCTACCGGGCCTTGCCGGCCGACCAACGCGCGGCAGATCCGGCGATGGAGCGGATCCAGCGCGGCATCCATCTGTCGATCAACGGCATCGCCGCAGGGCTGCGCAATACCGGATGAAACCCGATTGAGCATTGGTTTCCCCCACTGGCGAAAGTCGGCAAATCAGGTATCGTCATCAGCAGGAAATTGCCATCAATTTGCTGAATTTCAAGGAAACAAGATGAGTCCATTGCGCCCCCTGATCATCGCCATCCTGGCCCTTGGCCTGAGCCATGGCTCGCCGGCGCAGACGCTGCCCAGCCCCGACCAGGTTTCGCTTGATCGTCTGGGCCTGATGAGCAGTTTTCCGCCCGCAGACAGCCAGCGCGTCGACCTCAGCAACTCCTACAAATACCCGCAACTGCGCTGGGCCATGCAGCATCTGCGCGAGCTGTCACCGACGCACAACATCCGCCATGGCAGCGCACCGGTGGCAGCCCTGCCCGTCGCGCTCAAGCCGATCGGCAGCTTTGTCTTTGATGACGACAAGGGCAACAAGACCACGATCGACGAATGGTTCAAGGCCAGCTTCGGCGACGCGATCGTCGTGTTGCACAAGGGCCGCATCGTCTACGAGCGCTACGACAACCAGATGAAGCCGTCCACGCCGCATCTGCTGTTCTCGGTGACCAAGTCCTTCACCGGCCTGCTGGCCGCGCAACTGGTGCAGGAAGGCAAGCTCGATCCGAAAGCGCTGGTCACAACTTATGTGCCTGAACTGGCCGGCAGCGCCTGGGGTGATATGGCGGTGCGTGATGTCATGGACATGACCGGCGCCGTGCGTTTCCGCGAGGTCTACACCGATCCGAGCACCGAGATCTTCGGCTACAGCTTTGCCAGTGGCTTGTTGCCGCGTCCGGCCGGCTACCAGGGCAAGACGAATGTCTATGACTTCCTGAAAACGCTGCAAAAAGAAGGCGAACATGGCGCCGGCTTTGTCTACCGCACGGTCCATTCGGAAGTGCTGGGCTGGATTGTCACGCGGGTGACCGGCCGTCATTGGGCCGAGTTGATGAGCGAGAACATCTGGCAAAAACTCGGCATGGAAGAAGACGCCCATGTGATGGTCGATTCAGTCGGCACGCCGCTGCAAGGCGCCGGCCTGAACGCCACGGCACGCGACCTGGCACGCTTTGGCGAGATGCTGCGTCGCGGCGGCGAATTCAACGGCCAACGCATCTTTGCCAAAGCGGCTCTTGACGACATCTTCGTCACCGGCGGTGACCGTGAAAAATTCAAGGCTGGCGGCATGGCTTTCCGCGCCGGTTACAGCTACCGCAATCAATGGTGGATGCTGCACAACGCCGATGGCGCTTATGAAGCTTCAGGCATCCATGGCCAGATGCTGCATGTCAACCCGGCAGCCGAGATGGTCGTCGTCAAGCTCGCTTCGCACCCGGTCGCGGGCGCCGGCTTCACCCATGCGATGACGCTGAAGGCCTGGGCTGCGCTGGCTCAGGCGGTCAGGCAATAGCGCCTTACTCAAGCCCCGAAGCCGTAGAGTCTGGCAGGGTTATCCACCAGCACCTGCCGGCGCATATCCTGCGGCAGCCAGCCTGCCGGCAGCTCGAGCAAGTCGCCCTGATCAAGGCCCGACTCAGGTCTTGTAGCTCGGATCAGCCCGGTCGAGCTTTCTGAGCAAGGCGGGCCATTCCATCAGCCCGTACGGCCGGCGGGTGCCGGGCTGGTAGTTGTTCCAGGTTTCTTCCAGAATCTGCGCCGGCACCTTGACCAGGGGTGTGTTGCAAGCCATCGCGGCGAGCTGCGAATGACAGGCCAGCTCGACGCGGTGCATCCAGTTGAAGGCCTCGCCGATGCTGCGACCGACGGTCAGCACGCCATGGTTGCGCAATATCAGCGCCTCGCCCTGGCCCAGATCG
>CAIJIT010000074.1 GCA_903820745.1 uncultured Burkholderiales bacterium | reverse complement strand
TTTCTGTACGAGGAGCAGACCCGGCGCGGCATCGCGATCAAGCATTGGCAGGAGTTCGAGGATGTCGCCGACCATTGCACCGTCTGCCATAAATGCCTGAGTCCTTGCCCGGTCAATATCGACTTCGGTGAAGTGACGATGAATATGCGCAATCTGCTGCGCAAGATGGGGCAAAAGAGCTTCAGGCCGGGCAATGCAGCGGCGATGTTCATGCTCAACGCGACCAATCCACAGACCATCAAGCTGGCGCGCACGGCGATGGTCGGCATCGGCTTCAAGGCCCAGCGCCTGGCCCATGATCTGCTCAAACGCGTGGCCAAGAAACAGACTGCGGCACCCCGCGCGACGATTGGACCCGCGCCGATCAAGGAGCAGGTGATTCATTTCATCAACAAGAAGCTCCCGGGTGGTCTGCCCAAGAAAACCGCGCGGGCGCTGCTCGACATCGAAGACAAGGACTATGTCCCGATCATCCGCAATCCAGTCTCGACCAATGCCGAGACCGAAGCGGTGTTTTATTTCCCTGGCTGCGGCTCGGAAAAGCTGTTCTCGCAAGTTGGTCTGGCCACGCAGGCGATGCTCTGGCATGCCGGCGTACAGACGGTGTTGCCGCCGGGCTATTTATGCTGCGGTTATCCGCAGCGCGGCTCGGGTCAGTTCGACAAGGCTGACAAGATCATCACCGACAACCGGGTGCTGTTCCACCGCGTCGCCAATACGCTGAACTACCTCGACATCAAGACCGTCGTGGTGTCCTGCGGCACCTGCTATGACCAGTTGCAAGGCTACAAGTTCGAGGACATTTTTCCTGGCTGCCGCATCATCGACATCCACGAATATCTGCTCGAAAAAGGCATCACGCTGGGCTCGAGCAAGAGCTATCTTTACCACGACCCTTGCCATACGCCGATGAAGCTGCAGGAGCCGATGAAGACGGTCCGGGCCCTGGTTGGCGAGAACGTGGTCGAGAGCAAGCGCTGCTGCGGCGAGAGCGGTACCTTGGGTGTCAGCCGGCCCGACATCTCGACGCAGATCCGCTTCCGCAAGGAAGAGGAGTTGCGCAAGACCGAGAGCCAGCTGCGCGACAGCGGCAAGGTCGCCGCCGCCGAGAATCTGAAGATCCTCACCTCGTGCCCGAGCTGCCTGCAAGGGCTGACCCGCTTTGGTGACGATCTGCAGAACGGTCTGCTCGAAGCCGATTACATCGTCGTCGAGATGGCTCGGCAGATCCTCGGTGAGGGCTGGCTGCCTGACTATGTGAGGCTGGCCAACAACGGCGGTATCGAGCGTGTGCTGGTGTGACGCGCCAGGCCGCAGGTCTAGTCGGTGGCCAGCTTCCGGTCCTTGATCAGTAGCAGCCAGAAGGCGGTCTGCTGTTGCAGCAACTGGGTCATGGCGGCGCTGTCGCCGGCGGTGACCGTCAAGCCCGAGGCCTCCAGTTGTGACTTGATCGCCGGCGCGCTGAGCGTTTTGTTCAGCTCGGCGTTGAGCCGGGCGATGATCGCCTCAGGCGTGCCTTTGGGGACGAATAATCCTTGCCAGGCCTGGGCTTCGACGCCTTTGAGTCCGAGCTCCTCGAAGGTTGGCACGCCGGGTAACAACGCCTGGCGTTGCTTGCCGAGCACGGCCAGCGCTTGCAGCCGGCCTTTGCGCAACTCGGGCAGCGCTGCAGCGAGGTCGACGATGGCCATCGGCAGCGCATGCACCAGCAGATCAGAAATCACGAAAGACTCGGCGCGGTAGGGTACATGGACCAGGCTGCAGCGGCATCGCTGCATGATCAGTTCCATCGCCAGATGCTGCGGGCTGCCGACTCCGGCCGAGGCATAGCTGTATTTGCCCGGATGCCCGGTCACTTCAGCGAGCCATTGCGCGCCACTGCTGAACCCCGAGTCCTTGTGAACAACCAGCAGCAGCGGTGAGCTCGCGATCAGGCCGACCGGCGCGAAGTCGGCTGCCTTGTAGCCTTGCTTCTTGTAGAGCGCGCCGTTGAGCACCATCGTGCTGACGTCACCGGTCAGCAGCGTGTTGCCGTCGGCGGCCGCCCTCGCGGCCAGACTGCTGCCCACACTGCCCGCGGCCCCCGGGCGGTTGTCAACCGTGAGGGGTTGACCCAATTGGCGGCTGATGACGGGTGCGAGCTGTCGCGCCAGCGAGTCGGCGGCAGATCCGCCCGAAGCGCTGGGCACGATCCAGCGAATTGGCTGGTTCGGCCCTGCAATGGCTGGGAACGCCAGCAGGACGAGCATTGCCGCCAGCAGCCAGGTGAGGGTCCGCGCTAAACCTGTCCGCGGCCATGCCGCAGCTTCAGGCCGCAAGATTTCGCGTATCAAACGATGTCGGTGCAATGCAGGTCGAAGGGTCGGCCGAGTCGCCTGTCCTCGAAAAATCGTTGCAAGGTCTCGCGCACGGTCCGGAATGCCAGTTCCTCCCATGGAATTTCATGTTCATGGAAGAGTTTGGCTTCGAGCGATTCGGGGCCCGGGTTGAACACCGGCGAGAGCAGTTTTGCCCGGTAATAGAAATGGATCTGACCGACCCTGACCACGTTCATCATGCAATAGAGCGGCTGCAGTTCAATCTGCGCGCCGGCTTCTTCATCGGTCTCGCGCTGCGCGCCCTCGGCTGCCGATTCGCCCAGTTCGAGAAAACCGGCCGGCAGCGTCCAGAAACCATGGCGTGGCGAAATCGCCCGCTTGCACAGCAGCACCTGTTCGCCCCAGACCGGCAACGTACCGACCACATTGAGTGGGTTCTCGTAGTGGATGGTGGCGCAGACCGTACAGGTGGCACGCTCGCGGTTGTCGTCAGCGGGCACCGAGTAGGTGACCGCCGCGCCGCAGGAAGGACAGAATTTGAAACGACGATTGATCCACATCGGCGCAGTGTAGCCTTAGCCTATGGCATCATCGCGCCCATGGAATTGTTCAGCTACTTTCGCTCGTCGGCCTCCTATCGTGTGCGCATTGCGCTGGCATTGAAGGGGCTGGATTACGACTACCGCGCGGTCCATCTGGCCAAGAATGAGCAGCTGGGCGATGCCTATGCCTCGGCTTCGTTTTCCAGGCTGGTCCCGCTGCTGCGTGATGGTGATGATCAGGCGATCAACCAGTCGCTGGCGATCATCGAATATCTGGATGAAATCCATCCAGAGCCACCGCTGCTGCCGCCGGATCCATTCGGCCGCGCCCAGGTGAGGGCGTTGGCGCTGGACATTGCTTGCGAAATCCACCCCTTGAACAATCTGCGCGTGCTGCGTTTCCTGGTCAAGGAAATGGGCCTTGACGATGAC
>CAIJIT010000073.1 GCA_903820745.1 uncultured Burkholderiales bacterium | reverse complement strand
TCTGCAACTGACACAGGCTCAATCAGCGCTGGCGCTGACTGGTGACAACTTGACCGCCGGCGGCACCTTCGACGCCTATGGCCAGAAGCTCGAGATCGAAACCGGCCGGCTCAGCTTCACCGGCCCGCTGGACAACCCGCGCATCGACGTGCTGGCCGTGCGCCCGGGCAACGACGATGTGCGCGCCGGCGTGACGGTCACTGGCAGCGCAATGGCGCCGCGCATCAAGCTGTATTCAGACCCGCTGATGTCGGACAACGAAACCCTCTCCTGGCTGCTGCTCGGCCGCGCGCCCGATGAGCTGGGCCGGGCCGACACCGCGCTGCTGCAGCGCGCTGCGATGGCCTTGCTTAGCGGCGACGGCGAAAGCCGCAAAGGCCGGCTGACCAAGTCGCTGGGCCTCGACGACCTGACGGTCAGCGACAGTGGTGTCGACGCCAAGGGTACCGTCGTGCGGCTGGGCAAGCAGCTGTCAAAGCGCTGGTATGTCGGCTACGAGCGCGGCCTCAACGCCACCACCGGCAGCTGGCAGCTGATCTACCGCATCGCACAACGCTTCACCCTGCGCGGCCAGTCAGGCGATGACAATGCGCTGGACCTCATCTGGCAGTGGAAATGGGACTGAAGCGCTGACGGCGGCCTGTCGATTCATCACGTTTTTCAGCCATTCAAGCGCCCGCGTGACGGGTTTCAGGCCAGCTGATCCGCCGCCTCATGCGACAATCCGCGCTCCTCTGGAAGGGGACTTTTCAGCCCTCTCCCCGTAGCACAACGGATAGTGCACATGCCTCCTAAGCGTGGGATACAGGTTCGATTCCTGTCGGGGAGACCATTTCCCCAGGCGCCAACAGTCCGCTGCGGACTGTTGGACGGGAAATGGCGGTAAGCGCCTGCAAGCGCGAGGCGTTCCCCAGGCAAGTGGCGGTGAGCGCTTGCAAGCGCGAGGCGTTCCCCAGGCATCATCAAAAGCTGCGGATTGCCGGACGGGGTTGGCGGTGAGCGACTGCAAGCGCGAGGCGTTCCCCAGATCTCACCAACCGCTGCGGACGACTGCGTATTGAGCCAGGGGCGAGCCGACTTTGATTTCGTCGCGGAACTAATGCAACGCCGGCCGATGAGCTACGCCAAAACGTTCCGCCATTTCGGCAAGACGCTTGTCGAGTGTCCACAATTCAGCGCCGGGCGTGATGAGTGTGGAAGCCAGTAGCGACATGTCCACCAATCCGCACCCAAGCCCATACAGCCTCTCGCGTTCGATGAATTCCATGACCTCGGACAAACTCGCTTGCTTGCAGGGCAGCAACAAGCCAATGCTGTTCAGCGTCTGGATGCGCGGCGCTGGTGGCGTCCCGCAGGCAATTTCGACGATGACCATCGGATGAGTGAGTGCGAGGTCCAGTTCGATCAGATCCACCAGTACATCATTGCCCTTGCGAAAATGGTCTACCCATACCGAGGTGTCAATCAGCACGCTCATTGCGACGCCGGCTCCCCACGCCGACGCGGCACATCCAGCATTTCTGGCATCGTGCCGCCCAGGGCAGCTAGGCGTTTGCCTGCTTGCACACGCACGAAGGTCTTGATGGCTTCTCGGAAAATATCCGCCTTGTCCATATTGGGGTCGGCCATTTCCAGGGCCTTTTCAAACAGTGCATCGTCGATCGTGACGGTGGTGCGCATACAGAAGTCTCCGCATAAAGTTTGATGCTATTTCACATCAAAAATAGCATCAAAGCAAGCGGAGGCCAAAAAATGGCCGCCTCGGGGAGCAGGAAGCGGCCAATTGCCGCAGGTTGTCAGGGAGGAAAAACAAGCGCTGCGCTCCCCAGGCATCACCAGCCGCTGCGGACTGTTGGACGGCACCAGCTTCCAGCAGCAAGGTCATCAGACCCGCAGATGCTTGTATGCTGCAAGACACCCGGGCCGGCGGATGGAATTTCCTGGCGCGGGTCAGAATCCAGGGTCGACTGTACTGAGGTCGAAACAGAACGTCAGCCGAGACAACAGCCCGATGGCCATCAAGAAGTCCGACCTCTATTCCTCCCTCTGGGCCTCGTGCGATGAACTGCGCGGCGGCATGGATGCCAGCCAGTACAAGGACTATGTCCTGTTCATGCTGTTCATCAAGTACATCAGCGACAAGTACGGCAACAGCGACGACTTCGCCCCACCGGTGGTCATCCCGCCGGGCGCCAGCTTCAAGGACATGGTGGCGCTGAAGGGCAAGTTTGATATTGGCGACAAGATCAACACCCAGGTCATACAGCCGCTGATCGACGCCAACAGCCGCCTGGCGCGCAGCGACTTCCCCGACTTCAACGACCCCAACAAGCTGGGCGAGGGCTCGGCGATGGTCGATCGCCTGACCAACCTGGTCGGCATCTTCCAGAAGCCCGAGCTCGACTTCTCGGGCAACCGCGCCGAGAACGACGACATCCTCGGTGACGCCTACGAATACCTGATGCGCCACTTCGCCACCGAGAGTGGCAAGAGCAAGGGCCAGTTCTACACGCCGTCCGAGGTCAGCCGCATCATCGCCAAGGTCATCGGCATCGCGCCGGGCAACGCCAAGGCATCGACCACTGCCTACGACCCGACCTGCGGCTCGGGCTCGCTGCTGCTGAAAGTGGCCGCGCAAGCCGGCACGCACATCACGCTGGAGGGCCAGGAGATGGACGTGACCACCGCCGGCCTGGCGCGCATGAACATGATCCTGCACGACTTCCCGACGGCCAGCATCATGACCGGCAACACGCTGTCCGACCCGAAGTTCAAGGATGGCGAGCAACTGCGCACCTACGACTACGTCGTGGCCAATCCGCCGTTTTCGGTCAAGACCTGGAGCACCGGCCTCACCCCCGCCAACGACCCCTACCAACGCTTCGCCTGGGGCGAGCCGCCCGCCAAACAGGGCGACTACGCTTTTCTGCTGCACATCATCCGCTCCATGAAAGGCACCGGCAAGGGCGCTTGCATCCTGCCGCACGGCGTGCTGTTCCGCGGCAATGCTGAAGGCCTGATCCGCAAGCAGCTGGTCCGCTCGGGCACGCTCAAGGGCATCATCGGCCTGCCGGCCAACCTGTTTTACGGCACTGGCATCCCCGCCTGCATCCTGGTACTGGACAAAGAGCACGCGGCCGCCAGATCTAACGGCAACCATGGCGTGTTCATGATCGACGCCAGCAAGGGCTTCATCAAGGACGGCAACAAAAACCGCCTGCGCGAGCAAGACCTGCACCGCATCGTTGACACCTTCAGCCGCCAGGTGGATGTGCCACGCTACGCGCGCCTGGTGCCGCTGGCCGAGATTGCCGACGTCAAGAACGATTTCAACCTCAACCTGCCGCGCTACATCGACAGCAGCGAGCCCGAGGACCTGCAGGACATCACCGGCCACCTGCGCGGCGGCATCCCAGAGCGCGACCTGGACGACCCGCTAAGCCCGCTGGCGGCCTACTGGCAGGTGCTGCCCGGTGTGCGCAGCGGCTTCTTCGCCTCGGCCGGCCACGCCGGATACGCACGCCTCACGCTGCCGCTGCCTGAGCTCAAGCCCGCCATCCTCGGCCACGCCGAGTTCACTGCCTTCAACCAGGCTGCGACCCGGCGCTTCACCGATTGGCGCGCGGCCGTCACGCCCCGCATGACCGCCTTCGGCCCCGGCGACCACCCCAAGCTGCTGATCGAGGCCATCGCCGAAGAACTGCTGGCGGCCTTCGCCCAGGCGCCGCTGCTCGACGCCTACGACCTGTACCAGCACCTGATGGATTTCGCGGCCGAGACGATGCAGGACGACGCCTACCTGATCGCTGCCGACGGTTGGGTGGCCAAGACCAGCCGCATCCTGGAGACCGACAAGAAGGGCAAGACCAAGGACCGCGGCTGGACCTGCGACTTGATCCCCAGGCCCTTGATCGTCGCCCGCTACTTCGCCGTGCAGCAGGCCGCCATCGAAGCGCTGCAAGCTGCGCTGGACGCTGCATCGGCCAGCCAGACCGAGCTGGAGGAAGAGCAAGGTGGTGACGACGGCGTGTTCGCCGGCTTCGATGACGGCATCAGCGCATCTACCGTGAAGAGCCGCATCCGGGAGATTGGCACCGTGCCCGACGACCCCAACGAGCTGAAGACCCTGCAGCAATGGTTCGATCTAGGCACTCAAATCAGTGCGCTGAAAAAGAAGGTCAAGGATGCCGACGCCGCACTCGACAAGCTGGCCTTCGAGCAGTACCCCAAGCTGACCGAGGCCGATGTCAAGTCGCTGGTGATCGACGACAAGTGGATGGCACGGCTGGCTGCCAGCGTGCAGGGCGAACTCGACCGCGTGTCGCAGACGCTGACCGGCCGCATCCGCGAGCTGGCCGAGCGCTACGCCACGCCGCTGCCGCAGCTCACCGACGAGGTGGCGGCGCTGGCGGCCCGGGTGGAAGGGCACCTCGCGAAGATGGGGGTGATGTTGTGAACCCGCCCGACCAGGATCGCCGCAAACACCTGGGCCGCGCCAAAGCTGGGGTAGCGATGCCTGTACCCGCCGCGCTGGCGGACATGCCAGCCGATTACGGACAGTGGCTATCCGAACTCAAGCAGCGTGTCGCTCAAGAACGTGTTCGGGCCGTCTTGTCTGCCAACGCCACCATGATCTTGCTGTACTGGGACATCGGCCAAGCCATTCTGGCCAAGCAGCAGATGCAAGGCTGGGGCGCGCGCGTCATTGACCGGCTTTCGCATGACCTGAAGACGGCTTTCCCGGCGATGAGCGGCTTTTCTCCGCGCAACCTGAAATACATGCGCTTGTTTGCCAGTGCCTGGCCCGACCGCATCGTTGTGCAACGCACCGTTGCACAACTGCCCTGGCGCAGCAACCTCACGCTGCTTGAAAAGCTCGACGCTCCCGAGCAACGCCTTTGGTATGCCGACAAAGCCATCCAGCAAGGCTTGAGCAGGGACATGCTGGCGGTCCAGATTGAATCGCGCTGGCATGAGCGCCAGGGCAGTGCCACGCACAACTTCTCCGTGGCCTTGCCTCCGACCGATTCAGACATGGCAGCGCAAGTCTTCAAAGACCCCTACCTGTTTGACTTCTTGGGCACGGCCCCGCTGCGCCGAGAAGCTGAACTGGAACAGAAACTGGTGGATCACATCCAGCAATTCTTGCTGGAACTGGGCCAGGGTTTTGCCTTTGTCGGCAAACAGGTGCATCTGGAATTGGGCAGCCGGGATTTCTACCTCGACCTGCTGTTCTACCATCTGCAACTGCGCTGCTATGTAGTGGTGGAACTCAAAGCCGGACAATTCGAGCCGGCGCATGTCAGCCAACTGAACATCTACCTGAAAGCCGTTGACGATTTGCTGCGCCACCCCGATGACAAACCCACCATTGGCCTGCTGCTGGTGAAAGACAAGGACAAGATGCTGGTGGAGTACGCCCTGTCGGGCCACACCAAACCCATGGGTGTCGCCAACTGGGCGCAACAAATCCAGCGTACCCTGCCCGAAGAGTTCAAGTCCAGCCTGCCCAGCGTGGAAGAAATCGAATCCGAGCTGCAAGCTGATTTTGACGCAGGGGTCGACCATGCCGGTTGATTGTTTTGACGCGGTGGTGCGGCAGTCGCTGGTGCAGCTTGGCGGTGAGGTGGCGGCGCTGGCCGCCCGGGTGGAAGGGCATCTGGAGAAGATGGGGGCGTCATGGAAGTGAAGCCTGGATACAAGCAGACCGAAGTGGGAATGATTCCCGAGACTTGGGACGCGCGGCCACTGAAGGATCTGTGCCTGAAGATCACTGACGGCGACCATGCAACACCGAATCGCACGTCATCGGGCTACTATTTGCTGTCCGCTAGAAATGTCCTAAATGGTCGGATTGACGTCTCTGATGTCGACTATGTGGGGATCGATGAATTTCGGCGGATGAAGCGGCGGTGTGGCCCCGAAGAAAACGACGTCCTAATCTCGTGCTCAGGAACGATCGGGCGTGTCGCGGTTGTTCCTGCGGGATTTGAGTGCGTCCTCGTCCGCAGCGCAGCACTTGCCAAGCCTGATCGGGAGCAAGCTGACGGCGTATTTCTACAGTACGCATTGCAGAGCACGAACTTGCAGTCGCAGATTGCGGCCAGCGTAAATCAAGGCGCGCAGCCAAATTTGTTTCTTAACCACATCGAGCGATTGGTTTGCCCAAGTCCACCAATTCCCGAACAGCGTGCCATCGCGGCAGCGCTCAGCGACGTAGACGCGCTACTGGCCGGGCTGGACCGCCTGATCGCCAAGAAGCGCGACCTCAAGCAGGCCGCCATGCAGCAACTCCTCACCGGCCAGACCCGGCTTCCGGGTTTTCAGGGTGAGTGGGAGGTGAAGCGGCTGGGGGATGTAATTCAGAAGCTCGTTGGAGGTGGAACTCCGAGTCGAAGTCAGCCGGCTTACTGGGGTGCCGAAGTACCCTGGGTGACGGTGAAGGACTTCGCCACATTCAACCCTCGTACGGCGCAGGAGTCAATTACACGTATCGGTCTAGAGAACAGTGCCTCACACTTGATTTCAGCTGGTACGCTGATCACGTCGACACGAATGGCACTCGGTAAGGCTGTGATCTACGAGGTCGATGTGGCGATCAATCAGGATCTAAAGGCGGTGTTCCTAAAGCCAGGTACGAGCGTCAGATTTCTGTTCTGCTGGTTTGAGTTCAATGAGCAGGTTATCGACGACCTTGGGAGTGGCAGTACCGTCAAAGGCATTTCGATCGCTGAGCTAAAGGGCCTTCCGTTTCCAGTGATCTCCAGCGCCGAGCAAGATGCAATCTCTGACGTACTTGGTGACATGGACACCGAACTCACCGCCCTCGAAGCCCGCCGCGCCAAGACCCGTGCCCTCAAGCAAGCCATGATGCAAGAACTGCTCACCGGAAGAACCCGCTTGGTATGAGCCCGCCCATCCGCATCTTCATCAGCAGCGTCCAGAAAGAGCTGGAACTGGAGCGCGCGGCCGTTGCCGGCTTGATCGCGACCGACCCCTTCTTGCTGCAGCATGCGACGCCGGTGCGGTTTGAAAACGAGCCGCCGCCACCGCGCCCTGCGAAGCAGCCGTATCTGGACGCGCTGAGCGGCTGCGCGGTGTACGTGCTGATGATCGCCAACGAATACGGGCGCCGCGACGGTGAGCTCTCGGCCACGCACCACGAATACCGGCGCGCCCAGGCGCTGAAGCTGCCGACCCTGGTGTTCCTGAAGGGCAGCCAGGACGACAGCCGTTCAGCCGAAATGCGGGCCCTGATCGACGAGGCCAAGCAGGACGGCTACACCTACAAGCGTTTCCACGACCGCGAGGATCTGAAGCCGCTGATGCTGCAGGCCCTGCAACGGCTGCTGGCCGACGCTTTCGGCATCAGCGCCAGCGCCGCCGAGCTCAGCGAAGGCGAACACCTGATCGATGCCGCCTCGCCTTTCGAGTCAACCGTGCTGGGCGACGTGGACGTGGCGCAACTCGACCCCATCCTGGTGGACGACTACAGCCGCAAGGTCGGCGCGCTGGCCGGCCCGGCGCCGTTTCCGCAGGCAGGCGATGCGCTGCATGCCCGCGGGCTGGCGGTGCGCGGTGCCACACGACCCGGCTTGCAGGTGACGGCAGCGGCCTGGCTGCTGTTCGGCCCGCGGCCGGCCGACCGCTACCCGCAGTGCGAGATCCTGGTCGATGCCCATGACGGCCTGCGCATCGGCGGCCGACCCAAAGGCCAGGCCGGCATCAACGCGCCGATTCCGCAGGCGCTGCAGGCGGTGCTGGCTTTCGTCGACGCGCACACGCTGCACCCGCGCCGGGTGGTGGGGCTGAACAACCTGCGGCTGGATGAGTACCCGGTGGCGGCGCTTCGCGAGGCATTGGTCAACGCGGTGGCGCACCGCAGCTACGACGACGCGGCGCGCAAGATCGCGGTGCGGCTGTTCAGCGACCGCATCGAAATTGCCAGCCCCGGGTACCCGCCGCGGCCGCTGACGCTGGCCAAGCTGCGCCGCGGCAGCTACCGGCCTTGTTCGCGCAACCCGCTCATCGCGCAGACCTTGGCCACGCTGGCGGTGATGGAGCAGCGCGGCAGCGGCTTCGCCCGCATGCGTGAGGCCATGCTGAACCATGGGTTGGCTGAGCCGGCCATCACGCAGCAAGACGGCTACTTCGTTGTCACCCTGCCCGGGCCGGCCGGTGATTTCGACCGCATCCAAACGCCCACTGCCGCGGCTGGCCCGGTGACGCCGGCCTTGGAAGCGCTGCTGAACGATCGGCAGCGGCGCATCCTGACCCAGGTGCTGGCTGCCGGCAAGGTGACGCGCGCTTGGTGCGTGGCCGAGTTCAGCGTGGCCAGGGACACGGCAGGCCGCGACCTCAAGGGGCTGACCGAGCTGGGGCTGCTGCAGAGCCAGGGCCAGGGTCGTGCCGTGCGCTACTTGCTGAGCGCAGGCAAGCCGCCGGACGCGAATCGACCGTGAATCGACCGACCGTTTGCGAGAATCGACCGACCTGCCGAAGCCAGGGCGGTGGCCACGCAATCGACCGACGATCGACAGGCGATTTCTGGAAATCGACCGACAGCCCCCCATCGCCCGCAGGAGAGCCCCATGTCTGAACAGCCCAGGTCGGAGCGCAAGACGCAGAACCGCGTGATCGCCCGCTTCACCGACCCGGCGCAGGCGGACAACCTGCGCTACCGCTACCTCGGCGAGTGGAACAAGCGCGAGAACAACCGCGGCATCGAGACCGCGCTGCTGCGCGCCAACCTCGCCGCCCGGGGCTACTCGGCTGCCCACATCGGCGCCGCGCTGCAGAAGCTGGAAACCGCGGCCGATTCCACCGGCATCACCCTCTACCAGGCCAACCTGCGCACCTACCAGTTGCTGCGCTACGGCGTGCCGGTACAGATCGCAGCCGGGCAGGCCCACGAGACGGTGCACCTGGTCGACTGGACGAGCCCGGAGAAGAACGACTTCGCGCTGGCCGAGGAGGTGACGCTGAAGGGCGGCTTTCAGAGGCGGCCCGACATCGTGCTGTATCTCAACGGCCTGGCCATCGCGGTGGTCGAGCTCAAGCGCAGCTCGGTGGAGCTGGCAGACGGCGTGCGCCAGCTCATCACCAACCAGGAAGAGATCTTCAACAAGGGTTTCTTCAGCACCGTGCAACTGGTGCTGGCGGGCAGCGATTCGCAGGGGCTGCGCTATGGCACGACCGGCACGCCGGAGCAGTTTTTCGTCGAGTGGAAAAATGAACATCCCGCCGCAGCCGGGCAAGCGGCCGGCGCCTTGCTCGACGAGCCGCTGGCGCAACTGTGCGACAAGACCCGGCTGCTCGACCTGATCCGCAACTTCATCATCTTCGACGCCGGCCACAAGAAGGTGCCGCGGCCGCATCAGTTCTTCGGCGTCAAGGCGGCGCAGGAGCGTTTGAAGCGCCGCGAGGGCGGCGTGATCTGGCACACCCAGGGCAGCGGCAAGAGCATCCTGATGGTGCTGATCGCCAAATGGCTGCTGGAACACGACCCCGCAGCGCGCATCCTGGTCATCACCGACCGCGACGAACTCGACAAGCAGATCGTCGGCGTGATGCGTAACGCGGGAGTCATTGGCGCCGATTCCCCGTCGCCGCGCATCACCTCGCGGGCTGATTTCGTCGAGAAGCTTGGCGCGGCGACGCCGCGGCTGCTGTGCGCGCTGATCCATAAGTTCGACGCTGCAGATTTGAAGGGCGAGCCGCCGCCGGTGCAGGGCCGCTTTTACGTCTTCGTGGATGAATGCCACCGCACCCAGGGCGGCGACATGAACCGCCAGATGAAGCGCTGGCTGGCCGATGCGGTGTTCATCGGCTTCACCGGCACGCCGCTGCTGAAGCGCGACAAGCAGATGACGCGCGACCTGTTCGGCAGCTACATCCACACCTACAAGTTCCACCAGGCGGTGGCCGACAAGGTGGTGCTGGACCTGAAGTACGAGGCGCGCGACGTGCCGCAGCAGTTGCTGACACCGGAGAAGATCGACGCCTGGTTCGAGCAGAAGACCAAGAACCTGAACCGCTACCAAAAATCGGTGTTGCGCGGCCGCTGGGCCACGCTGGAAAAGCTGATGAGTGCGGGCGAGCGCAAGCAGCGCATCATCGCCAGCATCATCGAGGACTTCAGCCTCAAGCCCCGGCTGAACAACAACCGCGGCACGGCCATCCTGGTGGCGGCTTCGATCTACGATGCCTGCCATTACTTCCGGCTGTTCCAGAACACGGTGTTCGGCCCCTATTGCGGCCTCATCACTTCGTACGAGCCGAACCACAACGCGATCTCGCGCGAACCGGCCAACAGCGACGAGCGCTACAAGTTCGACACCTACACAAAACATGTGCTGAAGAGCGGCGAAGCGACCAAGACCTACGAGGACGAAGCCAAACGCCGCTTCATCAAAGAGCCGGCCAACCTGAAGCTGCTGATCGTGGTGAGCAAGCTGCTGACCGGCTTCGACGCGCCGAGCTGCACCTACATCTACCTCGACAACGAGCTGCGCGACCACAACTTGTTCCAGGCCATCTGCCGCACCAACAGGCTGGACGGCGACGACAAGGACTACGGCCATGTCGTCGACTTCAAGGAACTGTTCGGTGAAGTGCAGCAGGCGATCGCGGTGTACAACTCCGACGAATTGGACGTCGACGAGGGTGGCGACATGAGCGGCGGCGGCAACAACGTCGAACTGAAGAACTGGCTGGTGGAAGGCAAGGCGCAGTTGGACGACACACGCCAGGCGCTGCGTTACCTGTGCGAGCCG
>CAIJIT010000072.1 GCA_903820745.1 uncultured Burkholderiales bacterium | reverse complement strand
TTCGATTCCGCGCCGAACAACTCGAAACCGAACAGGCGCAAGGTCTGGCCTGTGGCGCTGCGCACGAAGCGCTGGAATTCAATTTCGTCAGCGGCGTTGTCCTTGACCGATTCAGCGGCTGGCTGCTTCGACTCATCGATTCCAGTCTTGCCTGGCTTCGGCAGCGCCTTGGCATCTGCTTTGGCATCTGGTTTGGCATCAATCTGCAAGCCCTTCAGCATGGTTGCGGCATCGGCTTTGGCCGCAGGCAGTTCAGCCACAGGTGCTGTAGCAGCGCCTTTTCCAAGACCGGTCATGGCGCTGTTGACGATTGCAGCGGGGCCAGCGACCATGGCTGTGGCCGCAGGCCCGGCAACCGTGAGGGCTGTCTGGGCTTGAATCCCGACAGCGGACAACAGCGGCAGGATGACCAGACAGGCGCGCAAACAAAACAGCTTCGACATAGGCGTTTGAGTAAACCAGTTGAACCGGCCAAATTGGCCTGAATTGAGCTTCTGACCGACTTTTTTGCCGGACAGCGACTTTCATATTTCCTTGTATTGTAGACAAGTAAATGGCGCGGGATTGTTGGTCACCGGGGACCCGCAATCCGCTGCGCTACTTGGCGGGCTACGAAGCCGGTTGCCCTTGGGTAGCCCGCCATGGCTGCCGCAGGCAGAAATGCGGGGACCAGCAGCAGTGCCCACTCCCCACTCCCCACTCCCAAACCGCGCCTCAACTCCTCTGCATCGTCGCCCTTAGCGCCTCGGTCAGCGAGCCCAGACTATCGGCCAGATGGGCGCGGCTTTCGACGGACAGGCCGCCTTTGGCCACGGCCAAGCGCAAATTGGCTTGCAACTGGGTCGCGTGCAGGCGCGCCAGGCTAAGGGCGTCGGGCGGCAGGTTGGCGGGCGGACGGGTCAGCACGGCTTGCAGGCGCTTCAGGTATTCGCGCTGCAGATTACGGCGCAGACGTTCAACTTCGGCGCCGGTCTTCAGCTCGGCCCAGATCGAAGTCTGCAGCGTGGCGTAGACCTCGCTGAGCGAGATCAGGCCGCGGCGCTGCGACTCGGGCACATAGCTCGACAGGTCGAGCAAGCGCGCTGCCGTGTTGGCGTTGAGCAAGCGGTCCAGCGCCACCAGTTGCACCCTTGCCACCGCGGCCGGCAGATTCAGCGGGCCGCCACGGTCCCATTCGTTGTAGTCGACGGTCAAGGTCGACAAGAACTCGGGGCGGAAGCGGAAGCTGTCGACGCTGAACAGCCCGGTGGCCAGGAACTGCAAGGCCTCGCGCTGCTTGACCGGGTCGACCGGCGTGAAGCTGGCGCGGCCGGTGCTGCCCGGCAGATCGCGCAGCGCGGTCATGCCGCCAACATATTTGCCGACCAGTTCAGCCGCGCGATAGAGCTGGTTGAAGCCCGACAGGATCGAACGGCGCTGCCGCAGCGGATCGTCACCGGCCTGCGGCTTGCGATCCTGCACCCGGCTCCACAGCTCTTGCGACAGCTTCAGCCGTTTCTTGTAATAAGCCAGCGGATCGTCGCCGAGGTCGAAGCGGTTGGCCAGCGGATCCATGCCATCGTTCGGGCCGAAGCCGCCAGCATCGGCATCATCGGCATAAGCCAGGGCAGGCTCGGTGCTGCGCGCGGCGATCTTGCCCAACTCGACTGCCTCGCTGCCAGCAGCGATCGGCTTGTACGCGTATTCGATCGCCCAATAGTCGTAAGCGCCGAGAGTGGCGTTGTTGAAACTGGCTTGCTGCTCGCCCTTGGCGGCGATGTTGTAGGCGTTGTAATCCATCACCGAGCCTGAGATGCCAAAGGCATCGGTATAGGCCTTGTCCTTCAGTTGCGCCTGGGTGATCGTCGTCGAGGCCTTGAAGTTGTGCTTGAGGCCCAGCGTATGGCCGACCTCATGCATGATCACGTCCTTGACCCGCGCCTGGATAAAGGCATCAGCCTCAGGGCTGCCGGACTCGAGGTCGCCGCGGGCTTCGAGCATGTCGAGCGCGAAGTCGAGTTCGGCGGCGGCTTCATGTGCATAGTTGCAGAAGGCGTCACCGTGCAAGGCATGGCTGTGCGCGCCCGCCCTGCCAACGTCTTCGCTGATGAAGGCACGCCCGCCCCGGACAAAGACATCGCTCATGCCGATGTCGGCATCGAGGATTTCGCCACTGCGCGGGTCGGTATGGCTGGGGCCGATCGCGAAGCCGACGTCGGCGCCGACGAACCAGCGGATCGACGCATGGGCCGCGTCCATATTGTCCCAATCGGCATCATCGGGTTGCTGGCGGGCGATGACTGCGCCCTTGAAACCGAGCTTTTCAAAAGCCTTGTTCCACTCCAGGATGCCGGCCTCAACCGCCGGGCGGTATTTGGCCGGGATGTTCTTGTCCATCCAGTAGGTGATGGCTTGTACCGGCTCCGACATTACGGCTGCGGGATCCTTCTTCTCGAGGCGCCAGCGGTGCAGGTAATGAACGCGCGGATTGGCTTTCTGGTCGCCACCGAGGTCGGTGAATGATTCGGTGAAATGACCAAGGCGCGGGTCGGCCAGACGCGGGGCCATTTCGGTCTCGGGCAGCTGCGCGAAGTTATACACATAGCTGACGAAGAGGCTGCGCGGATCGGGTGTGGCCTGCGGCGGCGTCGGGGTCGGCACCGGGCTGGGCATCGGCATCAAGGGCGGCGCCGGGATGCGCGGCGTGGCGAAATGCATCCTCGCGGTCAATGTCGTCAGGCGCTCGTCGGTACGCACGGCCTCGAAGAAGGAGTTGGCGCGATCCGGTGCAAAGGGCAGGCGGTAAGCCATTTCCAGCCGGGTCGAATAGCCGGGAATATCGCCGAGCAAGAAGGCGGCATCGACCAGCACCGATTTGCGCTCGGGATGCTCGGCACTGGCGACCACGCTCGACCCCAAAAGGCTGGGCGAGAAAGCCTGGTCGATCGCGCGCTTGGAACCTTGGTCGGCCACCGCACGGAATTTGGTGTTCAGCGCGATCAGCTGCAACTGGTTGCCGATGCGGCGGAATTCGACCAGATGGTCCATGCCCATCTGGCTGGCATAAAGCCCGCGCTCGCCGACCGAGTTGGCAATGTTGACGGTGAACAAGAAGGGTTTGTTCAGCGCCGCTTTGGGGATCTCGATCCAGACTTTTTCGTCCTTGCGCCAGAGCGGGAACAGGCCCTGCTGGACTTTGGCTTCCTTGATCACATCGGCAAAGGGCTTGGGCGCAGTCGGGTCGGCGGGTGGCTTTGCGGCCGCAGGGGCCGAAGCAGCAGCAGCGGGCGCGACAGCGGCTGAGGCGGCAGGCGCCGGTGCAGCAGGCGCAGCAGGTGCAGCGGCGGCGCAATGACCCAGCATGGCCAACGCGGCAGCGATGGCAGACAAACGGACATTCGGACCAGCAAGACAAACTGACATTCAGGACCCCTTGAATATTTGATTCAAAACAAAGTCGCCCACTGTGCCGGCTCGCCCTATCGGCGTCAAGACGGGAAGATCCCCATCGAGCGAATAAACTGCCAGGCATTTACAACCAATAACAAGCATGAGACTTCTCAACAAGGTATGCATCATCACCGGCGCTGCGCAGGGCATCGGCCTGGCCACCGCTGAAAAATTCGCCGCCGAAGGCGCCATCGTCGTCATCTGCGACATCAAGCAGGCCGCGATCGATGGAGCGGTTGCCAGTTGCAAAGCGCTGGGGGCACAGGCGCTGGGCTTGTTGCTCGATGTGACAAAGCGAGACCAGGTCGACCAGGTGGTGGCGGCCGTCAAGGCGCAGTTCGGCCGCATTGATGTGCTGGTCAACAACGCCGGCATCACCAAGGACGCCAGGCTGCAGAAGATGACGCTGGAGCAGTTCGACGCCGTCATCGACGTCAATCTGCGCGGCGTCTTCCATTGCGCCCAGGCGGTGACCGGTCAGATGATCGAGCAGGGCTCGGGAGTGATCCTCAACGCCAGTTCGGTCGTCGGCATCTACGGCAACTTCGGCCAAACCAATTACGCCGCGAGCAAGTTTGGCGTGATCGGCTTTACCAAGACCTGGGCGCGCGAACTCGGGCCCAAAGGAATCCGCGTCAATGCGGTGGCACCCGGCTTCATCGACACGCCGATTCTCGCCACCATCCCGGAAAAAGTACTCGACGAGATGCGCGCCCATGTGCCGCTGAAACGCCTGGGCAGACCGGAAGAAATCGCCAATGTCTACGCCTTCCTGGCCAGCGACGAAGCCAGCTATGTGACCGGGGCGGTGCTCGAGGTGT
>CAIJIT010000071.1 GCA_903820745.1 uncultured Burkholderiales bacterium | reverse complement strand
GGCGCATGGTTTGAAGAAGTGAGTGAGAATTTTTCCACGCAGACCTGTTCCGACTGTGGTTGGGTCGGGGGACCCAAAGGGCTCGAAGGTCTTGCAATAAGGCCATGGACCAGCTGGGGGTGTGAGGGTTTGCATGATCGTGATGTGAACGCTGCTCGCAATATCCTGTCAAAGTTCAGAGCCGGCTGCGGACATGCAGCCCCTGCAGAGGGAATCCCCGCCTTTTAGGGCGGGTAGGATGTCAAGTTTCCTCTGCTGTATCCTCTGGCTCCATGACTGATTCCAAGAACCCTTCCGAACTGAATGATGATGATGACTTGGTGGCACCGGTTCGGCCGCGCCGCAAGGGCATCTACATTCTTCCCAACCTGTTTACGCTGGCGGCCCTGTTCGGTGGCTTTTACGCCATCGTGATGGCGATGAATGGCCGTTTCGAACAATCGGCTTATGGTATTTTTTGTGCGATGGTGCTGGATAGCCTGGATGGGCGTGTGGCTCGGATGACCAATACGCAAAGCACATTTGGCGAGCAGATGGACAGTCTTTCAGACATGGTGTCATTCGGCGCCGCCCCTGCGCTGATCATGTATATCTGGGCCTTGCAGGGCCTGGGCAAGATGGGTTGGCTCGCCTCTTTCATCTATTGTGCCGCCGCCGCGCTGCGACTTGCGCGCTTCAATACCAACTTGGCTGTCGTCGACAAGCGCTTTTTCCAGGGTCTGCCAAGTCCGGCTGCTGCAGCCTTGCTCGCCGGCCTGGTCTGGACCTTGGATGATGCTGGATTCAAGTCGATTCATAGTAATCCGACGTTGGCCTGGGTAGCGTTCGCGTTCACGCTTTATGCTGGCTTGACCATGGTGACCAACATTCCCTTTTTCAGTTTCAAGGATGTCAGCTTCAAACGCTCAGTGCCGTTTGTCGTGATTGTGGCGATTGCCTTGGGCATAGCGGTCATCAATATTGATCCCCCGATCGTTCTTTTCAGCCTGTTTTGTGGCTATGGTGTATCGGGCTATGCGATCTATATCTACAAGCGTGTGAAGGGCCGGCCGGTCAGTCTGATCGCGATTTCAACGGACGAGCCTGATGAAAAAGGCCTTCACCAATGAGGCCGTGCTATATTGATGGTATGACGAATTTGCATTCACTGCTGCTAATGCTATCCAACGGGCCTCGGGCACGCTGATCGCAAACGTCACAAGATTTCTTTGCATCCCCGGCCCGCCAAGCAGCAGCTTCGCGGGCCGTTTTGTTTTTCAATTTGGCGCTTCAGGAGACCCTCATGGCAGATCAATTGATCATCTTCGATACGACTTTGCGCGATGGCGAGCAGTCGCCCGGCGCTTCGATGACCAAGGACGAAAAACTGCGCATTGCGCGTCAACTCGAACGCTTGCGCGTCGATGTGATCGAGGCCGGCTTTGCCGCCTCATCGAACGGTGATTTCGAGGCTGTCAAGGCGATTGCCGGTGCGGTGCGCGAGAGCATCATATGTTCGCTGGCACGAGCCAATGATCGCGATATTGCCCGGGCTGCTGAGGCCTTGCAAGGGGCCGAGCGCTCGCGCATCCACACCTTTATCGCCACCAGCGAACTCCATATGGAGAAAAAGCTTCGTATGACGCGTGAGCAGGTGCTCGAGCAAGCCACGTTGGCGGTCCGTTTTGCCCGCAACCTGACGGGCGACGTCGAGTTTTCGCCTGAGGACGGCTACCGCTCCGACATGGACTTTCTCTGCCGAGTGGTTGAAGCTGTCATCAAGGAAGGCGCGCGGACTATCAATATTCCCGATACGGTTGGTTATGCGATTCCTGAGTTGTATGGCAACTTCATCAAGACCCTTCGCGAACGTGTGCCCAATTCGGATCAGGCAATCTGGTCGGTACATTGCCACAATGACCTCGGCATGGCGGTTGCCAATTCCCTAGCCGGTGTGCAAATCGGTGGTGCCAGGCAGATCGAGTGCACGATCAATGGCCTGGGCGAGCGGGCTGGAAACTGCTCGCTCGAAGAGGTCGTGATGGCGCTCAAGACCCGGCGCGATTATTTCGGACTGGACCTGAATGTCGATGCGTCGCAGATCCTCGCGGCCTCGCGTTTGGTATCGCAGACGACCGGGTTTGTCGTTCAACCGAACAAGGCCGTTGTCGGGGCCAATGCCTTTGCACATGCCTCAGGTATCCATCAGGATGGCGTACTCAAAGCTCGCGACACCTATGAAATCATGCGGGCCGAGGATGTTGGCTGGTCTGCCAACAAGATCGTTCTGGGCAAACTCAGTGGTCGCAATGCATTCAAGCAGCGTCTGCATGAACTTGGCATTGCGCTGGAGTCCGAAGCGGAAATCAACAATGCCTTCGTCCGGTTCAAGGATCTGGCTGACCGCAAGAACGAGATTTTTGACGAGGACATCATCGCGCTGGTGATGGACGAAGGTGTCAGCTCCGAACAGGAGCATTACCGGCTGGTCGCACTCTCGCAGCGCTCGGAAACCGGCGAGCGGCCGCATGCCAGCGTGGTATTTTCTATCGGGCAGGTCGAACATCGTGCCGAGAGTGATGGCAACGGACCCGTCGACGCGACCGTTCGCGCGATTGAGTCGACCGTCAAGAGCGGAGCAGAGTTGCTTCTTTATTCGGTCAACGCGATCACCAGCGGCAATACTGAATCTCAAGGCGAAGTGACTGTCCGGTTGCAGCATGGCGGTCGCGTGGTGAACGGCGTCGGTGCCGATCCGGACATCGTCGTGGCTTCAGCCAAGGCCTATTTGAGTGCATTGAACAAATTGCATAGCAAAATTGAACGCGTCTCTGCACAGGGATGAGAGCCGAATGAGACCAAACCTTGCCGTTTCTCGATCGTCTTGCGGACAGGTTTGGCTCAATCGTCGAGTCTAAAGTCAGCCAGGGCAATATCCAACTTGAAGAAATGCCGTCAAGTTTTTGATCTTGAGGGCATTTTTCGTATAACCTGTCGGCAATTGCAAGTTACTGGGAGTCAGGTTGAAGTCGTTCGCATCAAATTTCTCGGCCATGGCCCTGGGCTTTTCAGTACTGTTGGCAGGATTGGCGCTGCCTGCCCATGCGGCAGTAAACGAGTCAACACCCGTACCGGACAAGGTTGTCAAAAATCTGCACAAGGCCAAACCTGCCAAGTCGACTGGCTTGCGCTTGCGCAAAACCGCTGTCATTGCCGGCGTTGCTGCGGTTGCGGTGCCTTCGATCGGACAGCTTCATGGCCTGCATTCGGTCGGAGATGCACTTGATTTGAAGTCTGGCGTGGCGCTGGTGCTGGATCAGGACACCAATGAAGTCCTGTTTGCGAAAAATTCGCAAGCTGTTTTGCCGATTGCTTCGATCACCAAGTTGATGACAGCACTCGTCGTCGTGGAAGCCGGGCAGTCCCTGGACGAAAAGCTGACCATCACTGATGAGGACATCAATACCGAAAAACGCTCAAGCTCGCGTTTGCCTGTCGGCACTACTTTGTCGCGCGGAGAACTGTTGCATCTGGCTTTGATGGCATCCGAGAATAGGGCCGCAGCTGCGCTCGGGCGCAACTATCCGGGGGGATTGCAGGTATTCGTGGCTGCGATGAATTACAAGGCCCAAGCTCTTGGCATGAGCGGCACTCAATATGTCGAGCCGAGCGGATTGTCGAGTCGCAATCAATCGACCGCCATGGACCTGGCCGCTCTGGTGAAGGTCGCGCATGAAGTCCCGTTGTTGCGCGAATTTTCGACCTCCCGTGAATTTCAGGTGGCGTTAGGACGCAGACAGTTGCAGTTCCACAATACCAATCGACTTGTCAGCAGTCCGGCGTGGGACATTGGCTTGCAAAAGACCGGTTTCATCAACGAGGCTGGACGTTGCTTGGTGATGCAGGCCCGCATGGCTGGACGCAAGTTGATCATGGTTTTCCTGGACTCGACCGGCAAGAACACCAGAATCGGTGATGCGGAACGCGTTCGCAAGTGGATCAACAGCAATCCGTCAGCATTATTGAAAGAAGCGAAGATCGCTATCTGACATGGCTCCCCGGCATAAAAATGCGCTCATTTGAGCGCATTTTTATGCGTGAACGCTTTCAACCACGGTAACCCAGCGCCGACGAAATTTCCGCAGCAGTCTGCTTCAACTTGAGCAACCAGGATTCTTCGAGCCGATCAGCAGGTGCCGAAATCGACAGCCCGGCGATCAATTTGGACTGGTCATCGTAAATGCCTGCAGCCATACAACGCACGCCAAGTTCCAGTTCTTCGTCATCACGGGCGACACCACGCTGGCGTACGAAAGCCATTTCGCGCTCCAGCGCATTGACGTCGGTAATGCTGTTGTGGGTATGCCCGGCCAGACCGGTACGCGTCGCGTAGCTACGTACTCTCAATGGTTCGTCACTGGCCAGGAATAATTTTCCAACCGAAGTCAGGTGCAGTGGTGCTCGTCCGCCGATCGCACGTACGACTTGCATACCCGATCGTTCGCTGTAGGTGCGCTCGATGTAGACGATTTCATCGCCTTGGCGTACCGATAGATTGACGGGTTGGTGGGTGAACTTGTGTAACTCGCGCATCGGTCCCAAGGCAGCCTCACGGACATCAAGCCTGGCTTTGACTAGGTTGCCGAGTTCCAGCATCCGCATGCCGAGTCGGTAGCTTCCCGCCTCAGGACGGTCGACGAATCTCCCCAAGGCCAGATCATTGAGAATCCGGTGCGCAGTCGATGGATGCAAGCCGGTTGTCGCGCTGATCTGTTTCAAGGAGACCGGATCTTGGTGACTTGCCAGCACATCAAGCAAGGCAAAAGTGCGTTCCAGCACCTGGATAGCGGGTGACTTGACCTCATCGTTTTTCATACCTGGATTGTGCGGGAGAAATCAAATTTTTGCATTACGAAAGTAGATTTCATAAAATGATAGTACGGTTGCCGTACTTGAGTGTTGAAAATATGTATCGCAAAACCCCACTGAACTCATAACGTCAACTGAAAGACGGCTGAATTTTTACGCTGTTATCAAAGCCCGGTTGCCGCTTTGATTGCCGCTGTCCGCCCTGACCTGACCGCGCCCTCCAAAGTGGCCGGATAGGGTCCTGCAACATAGTCTCCGGCGGCGAAAAGTCCATCGCTGATTTGTGCTGGCGGGCGCTGCAAGCCCGGCGTACAGGAGAAAGTTGCGCGCTTTTCCGCCAGGACTTTGAGGACCTTTGGCGGGCTGTGCCAAGTGATTTCACGTTCAGCCTGTTTCAGCGCAGCCAGGCCTGTTTTGACCAAACCGCGTTCGACCCAGGGTGCCGCGCCACTGATGACGAGGGCAAAACGTCCAGGCGCGTGACCCAATTGACCCAGATCGAAGGCAAATTGGGCTGGCTCTTGCGCGCCGTCCTGCAAGGCAAGCATCGGTGCAGGCAGGACTGAGCCCGGGCTTTGTAGATAGACGGTGATGATCGGCTCGTATCGCAGCGTCCTTGCTTTGAATGCCCAGTCCGGTGCAATGTCATCGCAAAGCCTTGCTGCTTCTGCCGAGGTGCAGGCGAGGATCACGGCATCAAACGGTTCGCCGTCGGCCAGCCATTGATTTCCTTGCTGCGCCAGGCTTTGCAGACGCTGCCCCAGGCGCAGGTCGGTCCCTTGGACCTGAAGCCAGGTTTGGGCCGGGTCGGCCAGCAGGCCCGAGAGTGGGACTCGCGGCAGCAGCAGGTCGGAACTGCCACTTCCGCCAAATAGCGAATCTTGCAAGACGCGCAGGAACACCCTTGCGCTGGCTTGACCGGAGGGCGTGTTCATGGCCGCAATGCACAGCGGAGCGATCAGTTCTTGCTTGACGATGGCGGGCAAATCAGCGCAGAGTTGGTCGACGGTCAGCTCGGCCGCACATGTGAAACGCCGCAGCAACCATCCGGCTGCCGTCATCAGCAGACGCGCCCGCGCTGCCAGCGGCCAGGCTTGATAGGCGAGGATGCCTCTCACAAAGCTCGGCAATGGCCGGCCCGGGGGCAGGCTCAAGCCTTCATGGCGAGGGTAGCGCAGACGCAGTGGCAGCCGCAGAAGGGCCTCAGAATGATCGACGCCAACGGTTGCCAGCAACTCCAGGCAATGCCGATAAGCGCCGATCAAAATATGCTGGCCGTTGTCCAGCGGCGCTTCGTCAAGATCCGACGGAACCGCTGTGGTGTCGTGCAGGCTGCGCGCTCTGCCGCCCAGCCGCAGGGTCATCTCAAACAGCGTGACCGCTTGCCCTCGTTGGCATGCATGCACTGCCGCTGAAATGCCGGCCCAACCGCCGCCGATCACTGCCACGCGTCGCGCGGGCGAGGCTCGATTTGGCATCAACGGCCGTACAAGTTGGTGCGAACTGCGATCCAGACCTTGCGCAGCGGCGTCAGCGAAATGCGCTGCTGCAGGATCTGGAAGTTCTCGAGTTCAATTTCTCGCAACAAGGTCCGGTAGATGTTTGCCATCATCAACCCGGGCTTTTGCGCGCGGCGATCAGCCTTGGGCAGCAAAGCGAAAGCTTCGTCATAAAGTTGATGCGCACGGCTGGCCTGGAAATGCATCAAGGCGGTGAAGCGCTCGCTGTATCCCCAGGGGCTGCTGCGCTGCAGAATTTCATGGGCCTTGACGTCAAATTGCTGGAGCTCAGAAATGGGCAGGTAGATTCGGCCGCGCCTGGCATCGTCGCCAACGTCGCGGATGATGTTGGTCAGTTGCATGGCCAGGCCGAGCTTGTGGGCATAGGCTTTGGTTCCTGCCTCGGTGCTGCCAAAAATGCCAGCTGCGACTTCGCCGACAACGCCGGCTACCAGATGGCAATAGCGCTGCAGGCCTGCGTAGTCCAGAAAGCGGTTTTGGTCCAGATCCATCTGGCAACCTTCGATGACCGCATGCAGATGCTCGAGCCTGATGTCGTACCTGGCGCAATGCGGCAACAGCGCGCGCATGACCGGGTGCTGGGGTGCTCCTGCAAATGAGTTGGCAGTTTCCTTGCGCCACCAGGCCAGCTTGGTGGCGGCAATACCGGCATCCTGTGTCTCATCGACGACATCATCGATTTCGCGGCAAAAGGCATAGAAGGCAGTGATGCCTGCGCGGCGGGCCGGTGGCAGAAACAGGAAGGCGTAATAGAAGCTCGAACCGCTCTTGGCAGTCTTCTCCTGCACATATTGCTCGGGCGTCAAGAAACCTCCTCGGGGTTGATCGGTGCGCGCATCCGCATGGCTTGCCACAGCATTGTGGGGGCATCCATTGCGGTCAGCACAGGGCGTTGAGTCAGACTGGCGTAGTGCATGGCCTTGATTTTCTCAAGAATTCGCAGACCGCCTTGTACGACCAGTCGCAACTCCCAGCCTGCACGTCCCTTGATCTGATGAACCAAAGGCGCGCCCTCCAGCATCAGTTGCCTGGCCCATTCGCAGAGCTCCCGGGTCATTGCACGGGCTGCCGGACTGTCGCGGCAAGCCAGTAGATCACCGCGGCTGAGGCCATGTCGGTCCAGATCGGTCTGGGGGGCGTAGACACGACCTTGAGGACCATCACGGCTGAAATCCTGCCAGAAGTTGATCAACTGCAGGCTGCTGCAAATCGCATCCGAGCGCTTGAGCGCTGCGGCATCGCTGACGCCATAAAGGTGCAGCAACAGACGCCCGACCGGATTGGCCGAGAGGCGGCAATAGCCCAGCAGATCGTTGCGGTCGATATATGCAGACTTGTATAGATCCTGTTCGAATGCGTTGAGCAGGTCATGCAGCAAGGGCAACGGCAAGCGAAATTGCTGCCGTACTTCAGCCAACGGACGGAACACGTTTGATGCCCAGCGGGCTGAGGGCTCCAGGGCCTGTGCAACTGCCTGCAGATCGCACCGGTAGGCTCGCAAATCGGCGCTGCGTTGCGCCGGACTGGCCTCGCCTTCGTCGGCCAAGTCATCGGCCGTGCGGGCAAATTGATAGATGGCTGCCACGGCAGGACGCAGGGCCTTTGGGCAAAGCCAGGAGGCTACCGGGAAATTTTCGTAATGTTGTTGGCTCACGGGCAGGATTGTGGGTGTTTTAGGTCTGCTGCGGTGACAGTCTTCATTTGACAATTGACGAGGGTTTGCGTATATTAATGACCCTTCGGTCAGTAGTAATCCTTTTTACACCCTCGGTCCTTCGGTCCTTGGTCCAAATCGAGTTTGGATGCTCTGATCCAGGCTGTCCTTGTCGAGGTTCCTCATGTCTCAACTCTCCCCCAAAATCTTGCCATTGATTGCATCGCTGCTTTTGTTCAATGGTTGCAGTCAGCAGGCTGCGGGACCTGAACCCGAACGGGCCGTACGTACCCTGGTGGTAAAAGCAGAATCCGCCGGTTCGAGTCGGGAATATGCAGCGGAGATTCGCGCCAGGATCGAGTCACGCTTGTCCTTCCGGGTCCCAGGCAAACTGCTAGAGCGCAAGGTCAGCCTCGGCGATCAGGTCCAGGCAGGACAGCTTCTGGCCCGGCTCGACGCACAGGATCTATTGTTGGCTCAGGACGCTGCGCGAGCTGGATTGCAGGCCGCAACGATCAACCGCGACCTGCTGCGGGCCGATTACAAGCGCTATGTCGAACTGCGTGAACAAGGTTTCATCAGCGCGGCCGAGCTCGAGCGGCGAGATGTCGCATTGAAGGCAGCCCAGGCGCAACTTGACCAGGCGCAGGCGCAGGCCAGCGCACAGGCTAACCAGACCGGCTATGCGCGTTTGCTGGCCGATGTGGCGGGCCTGGTGACCGGTGTCGATGCCGAACCCGGCATGGTGGTGCCGGCTGGCGCGAGCATTGTGCGATTGGCTCAGGATGGATCTCGCGACGTGGTGTTCTCTGTGCCCGAGGATCAGCTGCCCGTCTTGCGCGCCGCGACCAACCGGCCGGAGGGCATGCAGCTCAAACTCTGGAACGATCCACCTGCTCAGACAGCGCGCAGGGTGACCTTGCGCGAAGTTTCTGCTGCAGCAGACCCTGTCACCCGCACCTTTCTTGTCAAGGCCGATGTCGGTCGCGCTGATGTCAAGTTGGGGCAATCGGCGACGGTGATCTTGCGATTGCCAGACATTGATTCCTTGATCAAATTGCCTTTGACAGCGTTGATGCAACAAAAAGGTCAGACCTTGGTGTGGCTGCTGGATCCCGCGTCGATGACCGTGAAGCAGCAGGTCGTTCAGGTCGGTGCAGCTGACGGCAACGAAGTGGTGATCGCTGCTGGCTTGTTGCCGGGCCAGGAACTGGTGGTGGCTGGCGTGCACACATTGACCACGGGCCAAAAGGTCAAGCGCTACCAAGCGCCCGCCGTGGCGGCAACAAATTGAATCGCGTACAACCATGAACGTCGATATGCAAAGCCGCTTCAATATCTCGCGTTGGGCGCTGGAGCACCCGGCATTGACCCGCTACCTGATGATCGTGCTGATGGTGGTCGGTTTCGCGACCTATTTCCAGTTGGCTCAGGATGAAGATCCGCCGTTCACTTTCCGGGCGATGGTCGTGCAAGCCTTTTGGCCGGGCGCCACCGCCCAGCAAATGGCCGAGCAGGTGACCGACAAGATCGAGCGTACCCTGCAGGAAGTTCCCTATGCCGACAAGATTCGCAGCTATACCAAGCCGGGTGAGTCGTTGACGTTTTTCCAGGTTAAGGACAGCACTCCGGCCAAGGAAGTTGCCGATGTCTGGTACCAGGTGCGTAAACGCGTCAGCGACCAGCGTGGAAACTTGCCGCAAGGCACGGTCGGTCCGTTCTTCAACGATGATTTCGGCGATGTCTACGGCTCGATCTTTGCGCTGTCAGCGGATGGATTCAGTGCTGAGGAACTGCGCGAGCATGCGGAACGCGTGCGTTCAAGGCTGCTGACCGTGCCGGATGTGGCCAAGGTCGAGGTCTTTGGCGCGCAGGCAGAGAAGATCTTCATAGAAATTTCCCAAAAACGGCTGGCAAGCCTTGGGCTTGATTTCGGCCAGGTCATCAACCAGCTTGGCGCACAGAATGCCGTCGAGGGCGCGGGCGTATTGAAGACCGACAGCGGCAACCTGCAGGTGCGGGTGCAAGGGCAGTTCAATTCGGTTCAAGCCTTGAAGGATTTTTCCATCCGTGCCGTCAACCCTGTAACAGGGCAGGCGAGCAACCTGCGCTTGTCTGATATTGCCGAGATCAAGCGGGGCTATCTCGATCCTCCATCTGTAATGGTCCGCCATCAGGGCAAGTCGGTGATTGCGCTGGGTGTTTCGATGTCCAAAGGTGGCGAAATCATTGCCCTGGGGCGCTCATTACAGAAGGCGGCGACGCAGATCAGGGCGAATCTGCCGGCCGGCATCGAACTGGTGCAGATCCAGAATCAACCTGAGTCGGTGGCACGCTCGGTCAATGAATTTGTCCATGTCTTGATCGAGGCTGTGGCGATCGTGCTGGCCGTCAGTTTCATCGCCTTGGGTCTGCACTCCCGGCCGCTGCGGATTGACGTCTGGCCCGGGTTGGTCGTTGCGATCACGATTCCGTTGGTCTTGGGCGTCACCTTCATCGCGATGTTTTACTGGGGGGTGGGGCTGCACAAGATCTCTCTGGGCTCCTTGATCATTGCCTTGGGACTGCTGGTCGACGACGCGATTATTTCGGTTGAGATGATGGTGCGAAAGCTGGAGGAGGGCTACGACCTGATGCACGCGGCCACCTTTGCCTATGACGCGACCGCGATGCCGATGTTGACCGGTACGCTGATCACGGCGGTCGGATTTTTGCCGATCGGCATGGCCAAGTCGGTGACCGGCGAATACACATTCGCGATTTTTGCTGTCACCGCTGCCGCCTTGATGATTTCGTGGGTGGTGTCGGTCTTTTTCGTACCCTACCTGGGCTCGCTGCTGCTGCGCACCCATGCCGCCAACGACGGGGAGGCTCATGAACTTTTCGACACCGCGTTCTATATCCGCTTCCGAGCTCTGGTGAACTGGTGTGTGGAAAATCGCTGGAAGACGATAGGCGCTACCTTGCTGCTTTTTTGCCTTGGATTGGTAGGCATGGGTAAGGTGCAGCAGCAGTTCTTTCCTGATTCCAGTCGGCCTGAGATCATGGTCGACCTTTGGTTGCCTGAAGGCTCGACGATTGAGCAGAGCCTGCAGTCTGCCAAACGGTTCGAGGCTCGCATGCTCAAGGAGGGCGGTGTCGCCACGGTCAGTACCTGGATCGGCAGCGGAGTCCCGCATTTTTACCTGCCACTGGAGCAGATATTTGCCCAGTCGAATGTCAGCCAGGCGATTTTGCTGAGCAAGAGCATGGAGGAGCGCGAAGCCTTGCTGCGACGCCTGCCCGCAATCTTGGCCGCTGAGTTTCCGGAATTGCGCACCCGCATCAAGCTCTTGCCGAATGGGCCGCCGGTGGCCTATCCGGTGCAGTTCCGGATCGTTGGCGAGCGCGCCGATGAGGTCCGTCGCTGGGGTGATCAGGCCAAGGAGATCCTGCGCACCAACCCGAATATGCGCGGCGTCAACGACAACTGGAACGAGCAGATCAAGGTCATCAAGCTCGATGTCGATCAGGACAAGGCGCGCGCGCTGGGCGTGAGCAGTCAGAGTTTGGCGCAAGCTTCGCGGACGCTGCTGTCGGGCAGTTCCGTCGGCCAATATCGCGAGGCTGACAAGCTGATCGACATCGTCCTGCGTCAACCGCTGGACGAGCGCAATGTTATTTCCGACATCGGCAATGCCTATCTGCCGACCAACAGCGGACGTTCGATTCCATTGACGCAAGTCGCCAGAATTCGCTTCGATTGGGAACCTGGCGTGATCTGGCGTGAAGGTCGCAGCTATGCGATGACCGTGCAGGGCGATGTGGTCGAAGGGCTACAGGGCGCGACCGTGACGGCACAGGTTTGGCCTGAAGTCCGCGCCATGCAGGCAAAGATGCCGCCCGGTTACCGTATCGAGATCGCCGGCGCAGTAGAGGAAAGCAGCAAGGGGCAAGGCTCGATCGCAGCCGGTGTGCCGGTCATGCTGTTCATTACGTTCACGCTGCTGATGCTGCAATTACAGAGTTTTTCGCGTGCCATGCTGGTGTTCTTGACCGGCCCCCTGGGGATTGCCGGCGTGGCAGCCGCGCTACTGCTGTTCGGCAAGCCCTTCGGCTTTGTCGCGCTGCTCGGCGTGATTGCCTTGATGGGGATGATCATGAGGAATTCGGTCATTCTGATTGATCAGATCGAGCAGGATCGCCTGCGCGGTGTGCCTGCCTGGTCCGCCATCGTCGAGGCCGCGGTGAGACGTTTCCGGCCGATCGTACTGACGGCTGCGGCGGCTGTTCTGGCAATGGTGCCCTTGTCGCGCAGCCTATTCTGGGGACCGATGGCGGTCGCCATCATGGGCGGCTTGATCGTTGCCACCGCGCTGACCTTGCTGGCTTTGCCCGCCATGTATGCAGCCTGGTTCCGCGTGCAAAGGCCAGTCGAAGAGGCCGCCTGATGAATTCGGCACGAGACCGAGCGGCCTCGAATTCGGCTTGCCGCTTTTTTGGGAAGACAAGCCGCTACAATCTTCGGTTTGCCGGATAGCCACAGTCTTCTCGCCCGATTTTTGATCGAAAGCGCAAGCGGGTGGGGCTGGCTCATCAGCGCGGGTGGCGAAATTGGTAGACGCACCAGGTTTAGGTCCTGACGCCTTCACCGGCGTGCCGGTTCGAGTCCGGCCCCGCGCACCAGATAACTTTGTATTGAGTCAAACATGGCCGTTAACGTCGAAACTCTCGAAAAACTTGAACGCCGCATCACGCTGATGCTGGCGGCAACTGAAATCAACAGCGAAGTCGAAAACCGACTCAAGAAGCTGTCCAAAACCGTCAAGGCTGATGGCTTTCGGCCTGGCAAGGTGCCGATGAGCGTTGTGGCCCAGCGCTATGGCAATTCGGTCCAGTACGACGTGATGAACGACAAACTGGGCGAAGCCTTTTCGAGCGCTGCTAACGAAGCTCAATTGCGCGTTGCCGGAGCACCCCGGATTTCCCAGAAAGACGAGTCTCCTGCGGGACAAATGGCGTTCGAGGCTGTTTTCGAGGTTTATCCTGAAATCAAGCTCGGCGATCTGACTGCGGCCGAGGTCGAGCGTATCTCCAGTGAGGTGACTGACGAGGCGATCGACAAGACCGTAGAAATTCTACGTAAGCAGCGTCGTAATTTCGCTCAACGGGCTGCTGCGGATGTGGCTGCCGAAGGCGACCGTGTGACGATCGATTTCGAAGGCAAGATCGATGGCGAACCGTTCGAGGGCGGCAAGGCTGAGGCCTTCCAGTTCCTCATCGGTGAAGGGCAGATGCTCGAAGCTTTCGAAAAAGCCGTGCGCGGTATGAAGGCGGGCGAGTCCAAGACCTTCCCACTGGCTTTCCCCGACAGCTATCACGGCAAGGACGTGGCAGGCAAGGAAGCTGACTTCCTGGTGACGGTCAAGAAAATCGAAGCTCAGCATCTGCCGGATGTCAACGAAGCTTTTGCCAAATCGCTGGGCATCGCCAATGCCTCGGTGGAAGCGCTTCGCGCCGACATCAAGAAAAATCTTGAGCGTGAAGTCAAATTCCGCGTGCTGGCCCGCAACAAGGGCGCCGTGATGGACGCTCTGGTCGCATCAGCCGAGCTTGATGTGCCGAACTCTCTGGTTGAAAACGAGTCAGAGCGCATGATCGCCAATGCCCGCGAGGACATGAAGAAACGCGGAATCAAGGACGCTGACAAGGCGCCAATTCCGGCCGACATCTTCAAGCCGCAGGCTGAGCGCCGTGTGCGCCTGGGCTTGGTGGTGGCTGAGTTGGTCCGATCCAACAATCTGCAAGCCAAACCCGAGCAATTGCAAGCCCACATCGAAGAAATGGCACAGAGCTATGAAAAGCCTGCCGACGTGATGCGCTGGTACCTTGGCGACCGTCAGCGCATGTCCGAAGTCGAAGCCGTTGTGATCGAGAACAACGTCACCGATTTTGTGCTGGCCCAGGCCAGGATCAGCGACAAGTCCCTGCCTTTCGATGAATTGATGGCCACGGCCAACTGATAGTCCAATACTGCTGGATGCCAAGGGCGCCGTGCCGGAAGGCTGGCGCCTTTGTCGTTTAAGGCAGTCTTTTTGCTTACGCTACATAATTTAGTCTTGTAAAGACCTTGAGGATCACATGAGCGCGCTTGAAATTAGCAATCTGGGCATGGTGCCTATCGTTATCGAACAGTCGGGCCGTGGTGAGCGCGCCTATGACATCTACAGTCGCCTCTTGCGCGAGCGCATCATTTTTCTCGTCGGACCGGTCAATGACGCCGTTGCCAATGTGGTGGTGGCGCAGTTGCTGTTTCTCGAGAGCGAAAATCCTGACAAGGACATTTCCCTCTATATCAACTCACCTGGCGGCAGTGTTTCAGCCGGCATGTCGGTGTTCGACACGATGCAGTTCATCAAGCCTGAAGTTTCAACTTTGTGCCTGGGCATGGCCGCAAGCATGGGGGCGTTCTTGATGGCGGCAGGGGCCAAGGGCAAGAGGTTTTCGCTGCCCAACTCGAAGATCATGATTCACCAGCCCTCGGGTGGTACCCAGGGCCAGGCGACAGACATTGAGATCAATGCCCGCGAAATCCTCAAGACCCGGGAGTCGCTGAACCGGATCCTGGCTGACCGGTGTGGGCAGAGCCTGGAGAAAATCCAGACTGATACCGAGCGCGACTATTACATGTCAGCCGCCGAGGCGCAGACCTATGGGCTGATCGACCAGGTGCTGGAACATCGCCCCTGAGTTTTTCCGCCAGGCACGGCGAACCGAGGCTTTCTAGGCCAGAAGGCCTAGGGTGCGTTTGAACTATCATCCCATCAGGCAGTAACGCCTGAACCAACAAGCAGATCCATGGCCGAGAAAAAAGGCAACTCCAGCGAGAAAGTCCTCTACTGCTCCTTCTGCGGCAAAAGCCAGCATGAGGTGAAGAAGTTGATTGCTGGCCCGTCGGTGTTCATTTGTGATGAATGCATCGAGCTTTGCAATGACATCGTCCGCGATGAAGTCCCCGCTGACACGCCACAGTCGCGTGCCAGCAAGTCCGATCTGCCCGTGCCGAGCGAGATCAAGGCCAGTCTTGATCAATATGTGATCGGACAGGACGTGGCCAAGCGCACTTTGGCCGTCGCTGTTTACAACCATTACAAGCGGCTGCGCCATATGGCGGGCAACAAGGATTCGGTTGAACTGTCCAAGAGCAATATCCTCTTGATCGGGCCGACCGGGTCGGGCAAGACCTTGCTGGCCCAAACGCTGGCGCGCCTGCTCAATGTGCCCTTCGTGATTGCCGACGCCACCACCTTGACTGAAGCCGGTTATGTGGGGGAAGACGTCGAGAACATCATCCAGAAGTTGCTGCAGAACTGCAATTACGATGTCGAGCGCGCCCAGCGCGGTATTGTTTATATCGACGAGATCGACAAGATTTCGCGCAAGGCTGACAACCCCTCGATCACCCGCGATGTGTCGGGCGAGGGCGTGCAGCAAGCCCTGCTGAAGTTGGTTGAGGGCACGATGGCTTCGGTGCCGCCCCAGGGCGGCCGCAAGCATCCGAATCAGGATTTCCTCCAGATTGACACGACCAACATCCTGTTCATCTGTGGCGGCGCCTTTGACGGCCTTGAAAAAGTCATCCAGAACCGTTCAGAGAAGTCAGGTATTGGTTTTGGCGCGACGGTCAAGAGCAAGAGCGAAAAGCGCGTTTCCGAGGTGTTCAGGGAAGTCGAACCCGATGACTTGATCAAGTTCGGGCTGATTCCTGAACTGGTTGGGCGTCTGCCCGTTGTCGCCACCCTGGGCGAATTGAGTGAAGACGCCCTGGTGCAGATCCTCACCGAGCCAAAGAACGCCTTGCTGAAGCAATATCAGCAGTTGTTCGCCATGGATGGTGTTGAACTGGAGGTGCGGCCGTCAGCCTTGGTGGCGATCGCGCGCAAGGCCCTGGCGCGCAAGATCGGCGCTCGTGGACTGCGTTCGATCATGGAACTGTCGCTGATCGATACGATGTTCGAACTGCCGGCGCTGGATGGCGTAGCCAAAGTGGTGCTCGATGAGAACAATATCAATGACGGTGCCAAACCGCTGTTGGTGTACCGGGAACCGGCCAAGGCCAGCGCTTGATTTGCTTCGATCGGCTGGCACGGTCAGCTGATTGATTCATTTTTCGTCTTGCATTTAAGAGCTCAGGCCGCAGATGGGTCTGAGAAAGAGAGGTTCCTCATGTCTGGTCATCCCGTTTTGCCTGCCGAGCTGATCACTTTGCCATTGTTGCCATTGCGCGACGTGGTTGTGTTTCCGCACATGGTGATTCCCTTGTTTGTCGGCCGTCCGAAGTCCATCAAAGCGCTGGAAGCCGCGATGGAAGCTGGTCGGCAGATCATGCTGGTCGCGCAAAAAGCGGCCGGCAAGGATGAACCGCAGTCCGACGACATGTTTGAAGTCGGCTGCGTGTCTAGCATCCTGCAAATGCTCAAGCTGCCCGATGGCACGGTCAAGGTGCTGGTTGAAGGCCTGCAGCGCGCAAGCACGAAGTCGATCACCGAGAACGCCGAGCATTTCGTTGCCGAAGTCGTGCCGATTCCACCCGAGCAGGATACGAAACCTGAGGTTGAGGCCTTGCGCCGAGCGGTGACGCAGCAGTTCGACCAATATGTCAAGCTGAACAAGAAGATCCCGCCAGAGATTCTGGCTTCAATCAGCGGCATCGACGAAGCCGGTCGTCTGGCTGACACCATCGCCGCACATTTGCCGTTGAAGCTCGATGCCAAGCAGTCGGTGCTGGACCTGGCAGAAGTCGGCAAACGACTCGAAAAGCTGCTCGATCTGCTCGAGCATGAGGTCGACATCTTGCAGGTCGAAAAACGCATCCGTGGCCGCGTCAAACGCCAGATGGAAAAGAGCCAGCGCGAGTATTACCTGAACGAACAGGTCAAGGCGATCCAGAAGGAACTCGGCGACGGGGAAGAAGGTGCTGATCTGGATGACCTGGACAAGAAAATCCAGGCTGCGCGCATGCCCAAGGAAGCCCGCAAGAAAGCCGATAGTGAGCTCAAGAAGCTCAAGCTGATGTCGCCGATGTCGGCTGAGGCGACCGTGGTGCGGAATTACATCGACACCCTGGTCAATTTGCCCTGGAGCAAGAAGACCAAAATCAAGTACGACCTGGCCAGCGCCGAAAGCGTCCTGAACGAGGACCATTACGGGTTGGACAAGGTCAAGGATCGAATCCTCGAGTACCTCGCAGTCCAGCAACGCGTGGACAAACTCAAGGCACCGATTCTTTGCCTGGTCGGCCCTCCGGGTGTGGGCAAGACCTCGCTAGGTCAGTCGGTTGCCAGGGCGACAGGTCGCAAGTTCGTTCGCATGGCCCTGGGTGGTGTGCGTGATGAGGCTGAGATTCGTGGCCACCGCCGCACCTATATTGGCTCGATGCCGGGCAAGGTGTTGCAGAGCCTGACCAAGATCGGGACGCGCAATCCGCTCTTCCTGCTCGATGAGATCGACAAGCTTGGGACGGATTTCCGCGGCGACCCTTCGTCGGCCTTGCTCGAAGTGCTTGATCCTGAACAGAACCACACTTTTGGGGATCATTACGTCGAGGTTGATTTCGACTTGTCGGATGTGATGTTCGTGGCGACATCGAATTCGATGAATATTCCACCGGCTCTGCTGGATCGGATGGAAGTCATCCGGTTGTCGGGGTACACCGAGGACGAGAAGGTCAATATCGCCCAGCGTTACTTGCTACCCAAGCAGCGCAAGAACAACGGCGTCAAGGACGAAGAGCTCGACGTCACCGAGTCAGCGATCCGCGGCATCATCCGGTACTTCACGCGTGAAGCCGGTGTGCGTGCGCTCGAGCGCGAGTTGTCCAAGATCTGCCGCAAGGTGGTCAAGGGCGCGGCATTGAAGACGCTTGAGAGCCAGGCCATCGTGACGGAAGACAACCTGAATGATTTCCTGGGCGTGCGCAAGTATGACTTCGGTCGCGCCGAGAAGATGAACCAGGTGGGGCAGGTTGTGGGCCTTGCCTGGACCGAGGTCGGTGGCGATCTGCTGACGATCGAAGCGATGGTGGTGCCTGGCAAGGGCAATATCATCCGCACTGGTTCGCTCGGCGATGTGATGAAGGAATCGGTCGAAGCCGCGCGCACCGTGGTGCGTTCGCGAGCAAGGCGCCTGGGCATCAAGGACGAAATGTTCGAGAAGCGCGACGTGCATATCCATGTGCCCGACGGTGCGACGCCCAAGGATGGTCCGAGCGCTGGTGCTGCCATGACCACAGCATTTGTCTCGGCTTTGACGGGTATTCCGGTGCGTGCTGATGTGGCAATGACTGGTGAAATCACCCTTCGCGGTGAAGTCACAGCCATCGGCGGTTTGAAGGAAAAGCTGCTGGCTGCGCATCGCGGCGGGATCAAGATCGTGATGATTCCCGAGGACAACGTCAAGGACTTGCAGGACATCCCGGAAAACGTCAAGAGCCATCTTGAAATCGTGCCGGTTCGCTGGATTGACCGGGTGCTTGAAGTGGCGCTCGAATCAATGCCAGTCGCATTGCCAGATGATGAGCCGGTGGCGGTGGCAAAGCCCGAACCGGTGGCAGCGGTCACGCCCATAGCCACGCATTGAAAACGGGGCGAGTCAGACCGGGTTTGTTCGTTCGAGCTTGCGTTCAACAGTCGGTCCAGTGTAGAATCTGCCCTTCGATGTTTGTGCCGATTCAAACGAATTAGCAAAAAAATCGAGGCAATGCGGGAATAGCTCAGCTGGTAGAGCGCAACCTTGCCAAGGTTGAGGTCGCGAGTTCGAATCTCGTTTCCCGCTCCAGTTTTGAAGGGAAGCTCAGGCTTCCCTTTTTTGTCAGAGTTCCGCCAATTCCGGGTGGAGTCTTCAAACGGCGCGATAGCAAAGCGGTTATGCCCCGGATTGCAAATCCGGTTAGTCCAGTTCGACTCTGGATCGCGCCTCCAAAAACCCTAGACTTGCGTTGCTGTTTCGAACGGTAGCGCATTTTTTTTGTCAGGATGATTTTGCCGAACCGCCAAGTTCCGGTCGCGCCTGGGTCATCGGGCATTGCCATCAACGACAGTCTGCCGCAGGCGAGCCGGCTGGTCTTCGGTTGTATGGGCTTGGGCGGCGGGTGGAATGCCCAGGAGATTTCCGGGCAGGACATCTCCCGGGCGCAGGCTGCTGTTGAGGCAGCGCTCGAGATCGGCATTACCTTGTTTGACCATGCCGACATCTATACGCTGGGCAAGGCTGAGCAATGTTTTGGCGCTCTTTTCAGGCAGCAGCCTGGTTTGCGCGAGCGTATGCTGCTGCAGTCCAAATGTGGCATTCGCTTTGCTGACGCACAGGGTCCCAAGCGCTATGACTTGTCTGCAGCACATATCATCGGAAGCGTCGAAGCCAGTCTGCGGCGGCTGAACACCGACTATCTCGATCTGCTGCTCCTGCATCGGCCAGATCCGCTCATGCAGGCGGATGAAGTCGCCGAGGCCTGGTCGCGCTTGAAATCCTCGGGCAAGGCGCGGCATCTGGGCGTTTCCAATATGCATGCCGGGCATATGCGCAGCCTGTCTCATGCCTTGGGCGGCGAGCCGCTGGTCGTCAATCAGCTTGAGATGAGCTTGCGCAAGCTCGATTGGCTGGACTCCGGCACCTGTTTCAATGACTCGCAAGGCCTAGCTGTTGGTACAGATTGGGCTGGCACGCTTGATCATTGCCAGCAGCACAAGGTTCAAATCCAGGCCTGGGGATCATTGGCCAAAGGCTGGTTCAGCGGCGCCTTGCCCGTTGGCGCTGCGCCGGCTGAGCGACAGACGGCCGCCCTGGTGCAGGAGCTCGCCGATCTCCACCAAGTCGCGCGCGAAAGCGTCGTGCTGGCCTGGTTGATGAAGCATCCCGCAGGAATACAGCCAGTCATCGGCACATCAGATCCTGTTCGGATCCGCGCTTGTGCTGCTGCTGCCAAAGTACATTTGAGCCGTGAAGCCTGGTACCGCCTCTACGTGACTGCGCGCGGTGGCGACTTGCCCTGATCTCTTCTCGTCGCGGCCGTTCACTGGCTGGCGTCAGAGCGCACCAGCAGCACTGGCACTGCAGCGCTGCGCAGCACCTGCTCGGCATCGCTGCCCAGCAGCCAGCGGCTTGCGCCGCGACGGCCATGCGTGCCCAGCACGATCAGATCGGCCTTCCACGCGGTGACTTGCTGATTGACATGGTCGCAAAGCCGCCCGTTCAGGCTTTCAAGTAGCTTTATGTCGACAGCAAGCCCTTGTGAAGCAACGCTGGCCCGGGCTTGTTCAAGAACCTTTTCGCCGCCTTCCTTCAGCAACGCAAAAATATCGCCCGACATGGCACTCATCCCTTCGGCACTCACCAGTATCGGCAAGTCGTCGACGACATGCAGCAAAAGCAGCCTGGCGCCGGTCAACTTGGCCAGTTTCACCGCCTCGGCCAGACCCGCGTTAGAAGTCGAACTGCCGTCGACGGGGACAAGGATACGTTGATACATGGTGATGATCTCGGGAAAAAAGGACAGAAAACTGAGTGTCGCCCCCGTCCGATTGCTCGGCTTGATATCGGTCAATCCAATCGGATTCCGCCCCGGCCAAGATCGGGCTCAGGACTTGTCACCGGGTTGCACTCGCTGATCCAGGTGGGCAAGGCTTCAGGCCGACTCGCTTGTTTCAGTGCGCGATTCAGCGGCTTGGAGAATCTGTTGACGAAGGCAGAAGTGATGGAGTCCCATGACAAGCACCAGGTATCCAGGATCCAACGTCTCGCTGATGCGGCGAGCATGACGCCCCCGATCCAAGGGCCTCTAAGGTGCGCAGGCTTCCATGGCTGAGCCAGTCGGTGGCGTGAATAAAAAGCAGGCCTGGAATATCGGCTATTGGTTGCTTGCCTTGCTGTTGATGCTGCTGCTGCAGGATGTCTGGCGTAGCGCCAGCGAAGTTGCCACGGTGTCCTACAGCGAGTTCGAACAGGCGTTGGCTGAAGGTCGGATCGCCGAGATCACCGTCTTCGATCGGAGTATCAGCGGACGTTTGAAGTCGCCCGATGGTCCCAAGACAACCCTGGTGGCCGTACGTGTCGAATCCGATCTGGCGAGCCGGTTGGACCCCTACAGGGTGCCTTACCGGCGCGTCGTCGAAAGCAACTTCCTGCGCGAAATCCTCTCCTGGATCCTGCCTGCCGCTGTCTTCTTCGGGCTCTGGTATTTCCTGATCCGCCGCATGACCGAATCTTCGGGCGGTCTGGGCAGTTTCATGTCGATTGGCAAGAGTCGCGCCAAGGTTTACGTTGAAACCGCGACGGGTGTCAGCTTTGCCGATGTCGCAGGCGTTGATGAAGCCAAGGGGGAGCTCGAGGAGATTGTCGATTTTCTTAAACACCCACAGGACTATGGGCGGCTGGGTGCGCATATCCCCAAGGGGGTGCTGCTGGTCGGCCCGCCGGGGACCGGCAAGACGTTGCTGGCGCGCGCGGTGGCGGGCGAGGCGGGTGTGGCTTTCTTTTCCATTTCGGGCAGCGAGTTTGTCGAAATGTTTGTTGGTGTCGGCGCCGCTCGGGTGCGCGACCTGTTTGAGCAGGCGAGGGCACATGCCCCGGCCATTATTTTCATCGATGAACTCGACGCGCTGGGCCGGGCGCGCGGCGCTTTTCCAGGCCTGGGCGGGCATGACGAAAAAGAGCAGACGTTGAACCAGTTGCTGGTTGAAATGGACGGCTTCGATCCTTCGGTCGGGCTGATCATATTGTCTGCGACCAACCGGCCCGAAATTCTCGATCCGGCCTTGCTGAGAGCCGGACGTTTCGACCGGCAAGTCTTGGTGGACAAGCCCGATCGCATCGGCAGGGTGCAAATTCTGCAAGTGCATGTGCGCAAGGTCACACTGGCGCCGCAGGTGTCGCTTGACGAAGTTGCAGCTCTGACGCCGGGTTTCAGCGGTGCTGATCTGGCCAATCTGGTCAACGAAGCTACCTTGTTGGCGACAAGGCGCCGGGCCGAGCAAGTCACGCTGGCCGACTTCACAGCGGCGGTCGAACGCATCGTCGCCGGGCTCGAGAAAAAGAACCGCCTGCTGAACCCGAAAGAGCGCGAGGCTGTGGCCTTTCACGAAATGGGCCATGCGCTGGTCGCCTTGGCGCTGCCGGGTATGGATGTGGTGCACAAGGTGTCGATCATCCCGCGCGGTATCGGCTCGCTCGGCTACACCATTCAACGTCCGACTGAGGACCGCTACCTGATGACCAAGCATGAGCTTGAGCAGAAAATCAGCGTACTGCTGGCTGGCCGTGCAGCCGAGAAACTTGTCTTCAATGACGTCTCCACAGGGGCCGCTGACGATTTGGCACGTGCTACTGATATCGCTCGCGACATGGTGACCCGCTACGGTATGGACGAAGGATTGGGCTGCATGGCCTACGAGCCACCCCGCCCGACCGCGCCCGGAGTACCGCATGACTGGGTCTCTGGTGCACCGATACTGGCGCCAGGAACACAGGCGCGCATTGATGCCGCAGTGCTGACCTTGGTAATGGCCGGCTTTGACCGGGCCACCGCTTTGCTCCACCGCCATCGCGCCTTGCTCGAACGTACCGCAGGGGCGCTGTTGGAAAAAGAAACGCTGGACGAGGCAGCCCTGAATGAACTAACCCAGGAGTTACACCCACAGTCTGTGCCTGCTGACAAGGGTTAAAAAGACAGGGCTAAGCAGGCTTCAGTGGGGTGCTGGTGGCGGTGGCAGGGCTGGCAAGGCCGGGCCCGGAATGCGACGCGAGCCGTCGGTAAAAGCCTGCACCAGATTGCCCTTCGAATACATGCATTGCTGGTAGGCGATGTCATAGCGGCGCTGGGCGCTCCAGACGGTCATTGCGCTCTGATTGGCGCCTGCACCGGCGCCTACCAGGGTACCCATCGCAGCCCCGGCTCCTGCGGAATTGCTATCGCCACCAAGCACGGCACCGGCAACTGCGCCGATGACGGTGCCGGTTACGGTTGAGGCGAGCATGCGTTGCGATGCTGCATCGCCGCTGCCGACCGACTGACCTGCCCAAGCTCGGCATAGTTGGTCTTCCTGGACAAAAACCTCGAATGGCTTGTTCGGGCCCGGCATCACCGCCGCAGTTGGTCCGATGGGCATTTCGGCACAGCCCGACAGACACATCGCTCCGGTCCAGAACAATGCGACTGTTGAGAGGCGGAAATAGAAATGATTGTTCATGATGGGCTGCTCCTACTTGCTTTGATCTGGCGAGTCGCCGGGTGTTGCGGGTACTTGCCTCCAACCTCCTGGGCAGGTTGATATGTAGGGGTAATAGGCCTGGGCCGCTTCGCAGAAATACCAATACCGCGGTGGCGGCAGTTGAGGCGTTGGCAACATGGCTGGCGTTGGTTCCCACGGGTTCGGATAAGGATAGACCGGCATCGGATAGAAATACCAGGCATTACCTACGACCCACCACCAGCCCAGCCGCCCATCGTGGCGACCTTGGGTCCAGCGACCGCCGCGCCAGACACTCAGGTCATGTTCGTGAAAGCGCGAAATGTCGCCCCGCCATTGTGGATGAGGCGGTGCGCGCCGATGTTCTGCTTGCGCCACTGCGGGCTGGCTCAGGATGGAGGCTGACATCGCGAGCAGCCAAGGGGCGACGAATCGACGGATGCTTCGAACGTAGTGATACTTCATCATCAACTCTTTCGCTGATCAATCGAAGAGTCCAATCAGTTTCGGATCAGCCACATCATGGCGATTGAGTTTCGTCACTTGACATGAGCGTCTTGGGCCAGTCCAAGATTCAGTCCGGCAGCAGGCCATGCTATGATCACGGGCTTGACTGAGGCGAGAGCTTCAAGTTGAAAGTGGAAGAAAATGCGGGAATAGCTCAGCTGGTAGAGCGCAACCTTGCCAAGGTTGAGGTCGCGAGTTCGAATCTCGTTTCCCGCTCCAGCGTAATCTGGAAAAAACACCAAGTCCGGTGCATTTCTTCACGGAAGAGGGCAGGCAATGCGGGAATAGCTCAGCTGGTAGAGCGCAACCTTGCCAAGGTTGAGGTCGCGAGTTCGAATCTCGTTTCCCGCTCCAAATTCAAAAGCCCGCAGTGATAATGGATGGTTATTAAAGCCTTGCCCGGGTGGTGAAATTGGTAGACGCAGCGGACTTAAAATCCGCCGACCTTGCGGTCGTACGGGTTCAAGTCCCGTCCTGGGCACCAAGTCAAAGTCAGTCACGAAGCTTCCAGGTCGAACAAGGACAAGGGAGCTTTTTTTATGCCTGAGACTTGCTGGCACTGCCGAGCAGACTCCCCAAGAGCTGAGCGTGAATTGATGCCCGACTTTGGCGTCGGGGCTGCCGTTATCACGCCGACTGCGCCGCACAATTGACAGCAGCGCACCTGTAGCGTGGTTTAAATAGCACGATCGTGCTTTTTTATTCGGCTTGGCTTGAAGCCGATGTGATCGGCGCCTTTAGAATGCGGTTAACGTAAACGTCAATTAGAGCTGGAGTAATCGATGAAAGTCCTGGTTCCTGTCAAACGAGTGGTCGACTACAACGTCAAGGTGCGCGTCAAGAGCGACGGCAGCGGCGTTGACATCGCCAACGTCAAGATGTCGATGAATCCCTTCGATGAGATTGCGATCGAAGAGGCTGTCCGTCTGCGGGAAAAGGGCGTCGTCACCGAGGTGATCGCAGTGTCCTGCGGCGTGCTGCAATGCCAGGAAACGCTGCGCACGGCGATGGCGATCGGAGCCGACCGGGCGATCCTGGTCGAGACCGATGCCGAGTTGCAGCCCTTGGCAGTGGCCAAGTTGCTGAAGGCTTTGGTCGACAAGGAGCAACCTGGCTTGGTGATCCTGGGCAAGCAGGCGATCGACGACGATTGCAACCAGACCGGCCAGATGCTGGCTGCGCTGGCGCAGATGCCACAGGGTACTTTTGCCAGCAAGGTGGAACTGGTCGACGGTCATGTGCGTGTGACGCGTGAGATCGACGGCGGTGCCGAAACGCTGACGCTGAGCCTGCCAGCCGTGATCACGACCGACCTGCGTTTGAACGAGCCGCGCTATGTGACGCTGCCCAACATCATGAAGGCCAAGAAGAAGCAGATGGATGTCTTCAAGCCAGCCGATCTGGGCGTTGACGTGACGCCGCGGATCAAGACGCTGAAGGTTGAAGAGCCGCCCAAGCGCAGCGCTGGCGTCAAGGTGGCCGATGTCGCCGCCCTGGTGGATAAACTGAAAAACGAAGCCAAGGTTATCTGATCTTGACGCGGCAGACGCAGCGGAGAAGCCGCTAGTTCTGTCCCCGATTGACCCTCAGCTGCGGCCGCTAGCCGCGCGCATGATTCCTGAGAATTCAACAATGACAACGATCGTAATTGCCGAACATGACAACGCCTCCATCAAAGGCGCAACCCTGAATACAGTCAGCGCAGCGCTGGCCCTGGGTGGCCCCGTGCATCTGCTGGTCGCAGGCCACAACGCCGGCGCCGCAGTTGCAGCTGCCACGCAGATCACCGGCCTGGCCAAGGTGCTGCATGTCGATGCAGCCCAGCTGGCCGAGGGTTTGGCTGAAAACATGGCCGCCCAGGTGCTGGCCATCGTGCAATCGGGCGGCTACAGCCATGTGCTGTTTCCCGCCACCGCCAGTGGCAAGAATGTAGCGCCGCGAGTGGCAGCGCTGCTCGATGTGGCGCAACTGTCCGACGTCACGCGGGTCATCAGCGCCGATACCTTCGAGCGCCCGATTTATGCTGGCAATGCGATTGCCACGGTACAGAGCAGCGATGCGATCAAGGTGTTGACCATCCGCACGACCGGTTTCGACGCCGCAGCAGCGATTGGTGGCAGCGCCAGCGTGGAAGTTCTGACGGGCGTGGCTGACAGCGGCAAGTCGAGCTTCAATGGCCGTGAAGTCACCAAGAACGACCGACCCGAGCTGACCGCAGCGAAAATCATCGTGTCGGGAGGCCGCGCTCTCGGCTCGAGCGAAAAATTCATGGCGGTTTTGACTCCGCTGGCCGACAAGCTCAATGCTGCACTGGGCGCCAGCCGCGCCGCAGTCGACGCTGGTTACGCACCGAACGACTGGCAGGTCGGCCAGACCGGCAAGATCGTCGCGCCCCAGCTCTATATCGCTTGCGGTATCAGCGGTGCGATCCAGCATCTGGCCGGCATGAAGGATTCCAAGGTGATCGTCGCGATCAACAAGGACGCTGAAGCGCCGATCTTTTCGGTCGCCGACTACGGGCTTGAAGCCGATCTGTTCGCGGCCGTACCCGAGCTGGTGAACAGCCTCTAGGCTTTATTCGCATAAACCTGGGCGCCTGACTTCGCAGTTGTGGCGCCTTTTTTTTGGAGCTTCCATGCCTTACCGTGCCCCCGTCAAAGACATGCTGTTCAATATGCAGGAACTCGCCGGCCTGTCCAGCCTGAACGAGATTCCCGAATTTGCCGACTATGACCTCGAGACGGCGCAGGCGGTGCTGGAGGAATGCGCCAAGTTCAATGAGGCTGTGGTCGCGCCGCTGAACTGGGAGGGCGACAAGAATCCTTCCTCCTTCAAGGACGGGGAGGTCTTCACCACCCCCGGCTTCAAGGATGCTTTCAGGCAGTTTGTAGACGGCGGCTGGCAGGGTTTGCAGCATCCGGTCGAGTTCGGCGGGCAGGGCCTGCCCAAGACGATAGGTGCTGCCTGCGGCGAGATGATCAACAGTGCCAGCATCAGCTTTGCGCTTTGTCCTCTGTTGACCGATGGTGCGATCGAGGCTTTGCTGACGGCGGGTAGCGATGAGCAAAAACAAATCTATCTGCCCAAGCTGATCGACGGCAGTTGCACCGGCACGATGAATCTGACCGAGCCGCAGGCGGGGTCCGATCTGGCCCAGGTGCGCACGCGTGCCGAGCCGCAGGCTGATGGCAGCTTCAGGATCTTCGGCACGAAGATTTACATCACCTATGGCGAGCACGACATGGCTGACAACATCGTCCACCTGGTGCTGGCGCGCGTGGTCGGAGCGCCCGAGGGCGTGAAGGGCATCAGCCTGTTCCTGGTGCCGAAGTTTCATGTCAACGCCGATGGCAGCAATGGTGCGCGCAACGATGTGCATTGCGTCTCGATCGAACACAAGATGGGCATCAAGGCGAGCCCGACTGCGGTGCTGCAGTTCGGTGACAAGGGCGGCGCTGTGGGTCAGTTGATCGGCGAGGAAAACCGCGGTCTCGAGTACATGTTCATCATGATGAATGCAGCGCGTTTTGGCGTTGGCGTGCAGGGCATCGCGGTGGCCGAACGGGCTTACCAGAAGGCTGCTGCATTTGCACAGGACCGGGTGCAGTCGCGTCCGGTCGACGGTTCGGTGGCCGGCAGCGCCGCGATCATCCATCACCCGGATGTGCGCCGGATGTTGATGACGATGCGCGCGTTGACCGAGGGTTGCCGTGCGATGTCGAGCGTTGCTGCGGCGGCCTTTGATGCCGCCCATCACCATCCGGATGCCGAGACGCGCAAGCAGAATCAGGCTTTCTACGAGTTCATGGTGCCGCTGGTCAAGGGCTACAGCACAGAGATGAGCCTGGAGGTGACCAACCTGGGCGTGCAAGTGCATGGTGGTATGGGCTTCATCGAAGAGACCGGCGCTGCACAGCATTATCGCGATGCCAAGATTCTGACCATCTATGAGGGCACAACGGCGATCCAGGCCAATGACCTGGTCGGACGTAAGTCGAGCCGCGACGGCGGTCAACTGGCGCGTGCCATCGCTGCGCAGATCGAGTCGACCGAAGCGCTGCTGGCTGGCCGCGACAGCTTGGCAGCCAAGGCCGTGCTGAAGCGTCTGAGCGCAGCAAGGTTGGCCTTTCTGGATGTATTGACCTTTATCGTCGCCAATGCCAGGAGCAGCCCGAATGCCGCTTATGCGGGTTCGGTGCCTTATCTGATGCTGGCCGGCAATCTGGTAGCGGGCTGGCAGATGGCGCGCGCAATGATTGCGGCCGAAGACTTGCTCGCTGCAGGCCAGGATGAGTCGTTCATGAAGGCCAAGATCGCCACCGCGCGGTTTTATGCCGAACATCTGCTGCCGCGCAGCAGTGGCTTGCGCGACGCGATCGTCGAGGGCGCTGACAGCGTCATGGCCCTGGCGCTCGACGCTTTCTGATTACAAACCTCTCTGGAGTCCTGGATGTCATTGCCCCATAGGCTGCCCATAGCGCTGCAGAACCTGCCGCTGCCGATCATCGGTTCGCCACTCTTCATCATCAGCACGCCCAAGCTGGTGATTGCCCAATGCAAGGCCGGCGTGATCGGTTCGATGCCGGCGCTGAACGCGCGCCCGGCCGCACAGCTTGACGATTGGCTGGCTGAAATCACCGAAGCGCTGGCCGCCCATGATCTAGCCCATCCGGACCGCCCGGCGGCGCCGTTCGCGATCAACCAGATCGTGCACAAGAGCAATGATCGGCTCGAGCATGACCTGGCCGTATGCGCCAAGTACAAAGTGCCGATCATCATCACTTCGCTGGGCGCGCGCGAGGATCTCAACCAAGCGGTGCATGCCTGGGGCGGCATCGTGCTGCACGACATCATCAACAACAAGTTTGCGCGCAAGGCTATCGAGAAGGGCGCTGACGGCCTGATCGCGGTGGCCGCTGGTGCAGGCGGGCATGCCGGCGTGAAGAGCCCGTTTGCGTTGATGCAGGAAATTCGGGCTTGGTTCGACGGTCCGGTGGCGCTCTCCGGCGCGATTGCCAGCGGTGATGCGGTGCTGGCGGCTCTGGCCATGGGGGCTGATTTCGCCTATATCGGCTCGGCGTTTATCGCGACCGAGGAGGCGCGTGCTGAAGACGCTTACAAGCAGATGATCGTCGACAGCAATTCAGACGACATCGTCTACAGCAACCTGTTCACCGGCGTTCACGGCAATTACCTGCGGGGTTCGATCGTCAATGCCGGCATGGATCCGGAGCATCTGCCCGAAAGCGATCCGAGCAAGATGAATTTCAGCAGCGGCTTGGCCAAGGCATGGAAGGACATCTGGGGCAGCGGCCAGGGCATCGGGGCGGTGCATCAGGTGCTGCCGGCTGCTGCGTTGGTCAAGCGACTGGCGGATGAATATCTGGCGGCGCGCCACCGTCTGGCGCTGGCCTGATCAGAACCCGGCCGGCTGTGCGCGCCGGCCGTTGATCGGCAACTACTTCACGTTGGCAAAGCGGGCTTCGGGTCGGTCGTCCGAGCGGTGCACGGTTTCGACATTGCTGCGCATTGCCCAGGGCCGCATCTGATGGTGCAGCGGGATGAAGAGTGATTCATCACGCACCCGCAACAGGGCTTCGCGCAACATCGCGTTGCGCTTGGCGACATCGGTTTCACCCTTGATCGCATCGACCAGTTGGTCGACCTTGGCGTCGCTGACCTTGGCGAAGTTGAAGTTACCGTCCGCGCCGGTGGTCTTGGTGCGCGCTACAGCCTGCAGGAAATACTGCGCATCGTAGGTGGCGATGCCCCAGCCGAGCATGTAGAGCGGCGCTTCGAAACGCTGGAAGATCTGACTATGCTGCGCCATCGGCAAAGCGACCAAGCGTGCTTTCATGCCGATCTTGGCCCACATCGCGACGACAGCCTGGCAGACGGCTTCGTCGTTCACGTAGCGGTTGTTCGGGCAATTCATCGGCACTTCAAAACCATCGGGATAACCCGCTTCGGCGAGCAGTTTGCGCGCTTTGTCGAGGTCGGGCTTGAGCGGCACGTCGATGTCAGCGGTGTTCCCATTGACACCGGGCGCCACCATGATGCCGGCTGGGATCGACAGGCCGCGCATGATCGTGCGCTTGATGGCCTCGCGGTCGATTGCCAGGTTCAAGGCCTCGCGTACTCGCTTGTCCTTGAACGGGTTCTTGCCCTTGACGCTGGCGCCTCGAAGTTCATCGCTGCCCTGGTCCATGGCAAAGAAGATCGTCCTGACTTCGGGACCTTCGACGACCTTCAGTTTTGGGTCTGCCTTCAGCTTGGCAACGTCCTGTGTCGGCAGATCGGTGAGCAGATCGATGTCTCCCGAAAGCAGGGCGGCCACGCGGGTCGGGTCCGACTTGATCGGCAGGTAGGTGACTTCGGTGACATTGTTCTTGCGCTCGTCCCACCATTCCTTGTTGATCACCATCGTGACTTTCTGGTCAGGCTGCCAACTGGTGATTTTGTATGGACCGGTACCCATCGCATTGCGCGAGGCATAGCTGTCTTCCTTGGCCTTGTAGTCCTGCGTGTTGGTGGCCTTGTTCTTCTCGGCCCAGGCCCGACTCATGATCCGGAAGTCGATGATGTTGCGCAGCAGGATCGGACTGGGTCCGTCGAGCATCATCTCGACCGTGTAGTTATCGATCTTCTTGATGTCCTTGATGCCGGTGACGTAGATCTGCATCGTACCCTGGGGTTGGCGGATCCGGTCGAAGGTGAACAACACGTCATCGGCGGTGAAGGGCGAGCCGTCCTGGAACTTGACACCGCGGCGCAACTCGAAACGCACTTGCGTTGGGGTGATGAAGGTCCATTTGGTTGCCAGCGCCGGTTCGACCTGATATTTGTCGCTATAGCGGGTCAGCCCTTCGTAGGCATGCATCAGGATCGCATTGGTGGTTGCATGGTTCTGCGAATGGGGGTCGAGCGTCATGATGTCGTTCTGCGCACCCCAGCGCAGCGCTGCGGCTTGCGCTGATGCGGCGAACAGACTGATCGCCAGAACGGCTGAACTGAGCAGTATCGAGGAGAGTTTGTGCTTCATCGCTATCCCGTTTCACAAGTAAAAATGATCGTGCATGCTAGCCGCAACGTCAGGCTGGGGGTTGGTTTTTTTGTTTCCTCGCAGGTCGGCGTTGCTGTAATCAGCTACTGACACCGAGCTCACGCAGTCGTTCTTGTAGGTAAGCATGCGCGGTATACCTGTCCGAGAGAACGACATCAGCGCGTGGATGCAGGAACAGCGGCAGCGAGATCCGGCTGCGCTTTGCGCTTTCGCCGGCCGGATTGACGACCCGGTGCTGGGTCGATGGGTAATAGCTATCCGAGGCTTCCTGCAGCATGTCGCCGATATTGATGATCAGCATGCCGAAGTCGCAGGGAACATCGAACCAGTTGCCATCGCGACCTTGGACTTGCAAACCGGGCTCATTGGCGGCAGGCAGGATAGTGAGCAGATTGATGTCGCCATGCGCCGCAGCCCTGAGCGCACCGACCGGCTCCTGGCCAGTCAACGGCGGGTAGCGCAGCACGCGCAGCAGGGTCTGCTGGCTATCCTTGATCATGTTCGAAAGCGGTTCGCGGTAATGCACGGCAATCTGTGTCGGTGTGTAGCGTTCAACCCAGGAAAGCAACTCCTGCGCCAGCAGCCGCGCTTCGTCGTAATACTGCAGCGCATCGGCTTTCAATGTCGGTGGAATGCGGCCCCAGGGGTAGATGTGGAAATACTCCTTGATGTCGCGCTCCATCGCCCCCTTGGCGGTCTCGGAAATTGCGGTCGAAAAATAGCCGTCCTGGGTCACTTTGGAGAAAGCGAATGCGTGCTTGTCGTCGCTGGCGAAATAGGCCAGCCATTCAGCGTAGATCCGCTCGACCAGGTCCTGGCTGACGGGATGGTTGACGAGCACGCCGAAGCCGGTTTCGTGCAGCGACTGCGTGAATTTTTCGGCCGCGTCCGGCGCGCGGTAGTCAACAACGGTAACTTGCATAGGTGACCTCTTCCAAGCTGAGACAAAGCTCTTGAAGGCGCAGAGTCTAGGGCGTTTTGCGCAGCCTGAATTGCAATTGGCTTGTAAGCCCCCGCAAGGATCGGATGCTACAGTGGCGGGTTTTCCGAATTTTGTCCTTCCCGTCCCTTTGGCTGGCAACAGTCAAGGAGGTCCGCAATCCGCCAATCGGTCGAGCCGTGTCGCGGAAGGTTTGTCAACCAACCAACGCCCTGGAAGCCGGGGTTAGAGGTCAGCGAAATGATGCAGCAATACAGGGCCAGCTCATACCTGTTCGGGGGCAATGCCCCTTATGTGGAAGATATGTACGAGGCTTACCTCGACAACCCCGCCTCGGTGGCTGAAAGCTGGCGCGCCTATTTCGACGCACTGCAGCATGTGCCGGCAACCGACGGCAGCGACGCACGCGACGTGGCCCATGCGCCGGTGATCGAATCTTTTGCCCAGCGCGCCAAGGCGAACGCATTCGGCAACAAGGCATCGGGCGCGGATTTGGCTGTCGCACGCAAGCAGGTGCATGTGCAGTCATTGATTGCCGCCTACCGCTTCCTCGGTTCGCGCTGGGCCGACCTCGACCCACTGCAGCGGACCGAGCGACCGAAAATCCCCGAGCTCGAACCGGCGTTCTACGACCTGACCGAGTCCGACATGGACATCTCGTTCAGCTCGGCCAACACCTATTTCTCGACTGCCGAGCATATGACTCTGCGGCAGATCGTGCAGGCCTTGCGTGAAACCTATTGCGGCAGTGTCGGTGCCGAATACATGCACATCACCGATCCGAGCGAAAAGCGTTGGTGGCAGGAGCGCCTGGAGGCGATCCGCTCGAAGCCGAACTTCTCGGCTGAAAAGAAGATCCATATCCTCGACCGCCTGACTGCGTCCGAAGGTCTCGAGCGCTATCTGCACACGAAATATGTCGGGCAGAAACGCTTCTCGCTGGAGGGTGGCGAGAGCTTCATCGCCTCGATGGACGAGTTGGTGCAGCGCGGCGGCGAGACCGGCGTGCAAGAAATCATCATCGGCATGGCCCACCGCGGACGCCTCAATGTGCTGGTCAACACGCTGGGCAAGATGCCCAAAGACCTGTTCAACGAGTTTGAGCACAAGGGCCCGGAAGATCTGCCGGCTGGCGACGTCAAGTACCACCAGGGGTTTTCTAGCGATGTCACCAGCCCAGGCGGCCCGGTGCACTTGAGCCTGGCCTTCAATCCGTCGCACCTGGAGATCGTCAACCCGGTCGTCGAAGGTTCGGTCAAGGCACGCATGGATCGCCGCGGCGACAAGGACGGCGCGCAAGTGCTGCCGGTGCTAGTGCACGGCGATGCAGCCTTTGCCGGCCAGGGTGTGGTGATGGAGACGCTGGCGCTGGCCCAGACCCGCGGCTATTACACCGGTGGCACGGTGCATCTGGTCATCAACAACCAGATCGGCTTTACCACGTCAGACCCGCGCGATACCCGCTCGACCTTGTACTGCACCGACGTGGTCAAGATGATCGAAGCGCCGGTGCTGCATGTGAACGGTGATGATCCTGAAGCGGTCGTGCTGTGCACGCAGTTGGCGCTCGAGTATCGGCAGCAGTTCAAGAAGGATGTCGTCGTCGACATCATCTGTTTCCGCAAGCTCGGCCACAACGAGCAGGACACACCGGCGCTGACCCAGCCGCTGATGTACAAAAAAATCGCCCAGCATCCAGGCACGCGCAAGCTCTACGGCGACAAGCTGGTCGCTCAGGGCGTGCTGCCCGCAGATGGCCCGGACCTGATGTTCAAGGCCTTCCGCGCGGCGATGGACGAAGGTCGCCATACGGTCGATCCGGTGCTGACCAACTTCAAGAGCAAGTACGCGACCGACTGGGCGCCCTACCTGGGCAAGAAGTGGACCGACAGCTGTGACACCGCCTTGCCACTGGCCGAATTCAAGCGTTTGGCGCAACGCATCACGACCGTGCCAAGCAATTTCAAGGTCCATTCGCTGGTTGAAAAAGTGCTTGCCGATCGCGCTGCGATGGGTCGCGGTGAGGTCAATGTCGACTGGGGTATGGGCGAACATATGGCTTTCGCCTCGCTGGTGGCGAGTGGCTATCCGGTTCGGCTGTCGGGCGAAGACTGCGGACGCGGCACCTTTGTCCACCGGCACGCGGTGCTGCATGACCAGAACCGCGAGAAATGGGACACCGGAACCTATGTGCCGCTGCAAAACGTCGCCGACGGCCAGGCTCCATTTGTCGTCATCGATTCGTTGTTGTCCGAAGAAGCCGTGCTTGGTTTCGAATATGGCTATGCCTCAGCCGACCCGGTGACCTTGACGATCTGGGAAGCCCAGTTCGGCGACTTCGTCAATGGCGCGCAGGTGGTGATTGACCAATTCATCGCTTCGGGTGAAGTGAAATGGGGCCGCTCGAACGGCCTGACGCTGATGTTGCCGCATGGCTATGAAGGTCAGGGCCCTGAGCATTCATCGGCCCGCCTTGAGCGCTTCATGCAGCTCGCCGCTGACAACAATATGCAGGTGGTGCAGCCGACTTCGGCCTCGCAGATCTTCCACCTCTTGCGGCGCCAGCAGCTGCGCATGTTCCGCAAGCCGCTGATCATCATGACGCCCAAGTCCCTGCTGCGCAACAAGGACGCCACGTCGCCACTGAGCGAATTCACCAAGGGCGAGTTCCGCACCGTCATTGGTGAACGCGATGCCACGATCGACGCGGCCAAAGTCAAGCGCATCGTGGCTTGCTCGGGCAAGGTCTATTACGACCTGGTCAAAGCGCGCACCGAGAAGAAGGCCGGCGATGTCGCTATCCTCCGGGTCGAGCAGCTCTATCCCTTCCCGCACAAGGCTTTCGCTACCGAGATGAAGAAGTACCCCAATCTCGGCGAAATCGTCTGGTGCCAGGACGAGCCGCAGAACCAGGGCGCCTGGTTCTTCGTCCAGCACTATGTGCAAGAGAACATGGCTGAAGGCCAGAAGCTCGGCTATGCCGGGCGCCCGGCTTCAGCCTCGCCAGCTTGTGGTTATGCGCACCTGCATCAGGAGCAGCTGAAGTCGCTGCTCGACCAGGCTTTCGGCAAGCTCAAGGGCTTCGTCCTCACCAAATAAGTTCACTGACATGCATGGCTCGTGCCATGCCTTGGTTCAAAGAGAAAGTATTCAGATCATGGCAATCGTAGAAGTCAAAGTTCCCCAGCTGTCCGAGTCAGTCGCCGACGGCACCCTGTTGACATGGAAAAAGAAGCCTGGCGATGCCGTCGCCATCGACGAAATCCTGGTTGAAATCGAAACCGACAAGGTGGTGCTGGAAGTGCCCGCGCCGGCAGCCGGCGTGATGGCGCAGATCGTCAAACAGGACGGCGAGAGCGTGCTCAGCGAAGAAGTCATCGCCCGCATCGACACCGAAGGCAAGGCTGCCGCTGCTGCGGCTACGGCGCCGGCCGTTGCCGCTGTCGCCGCACCTGCTGCCTCGACAAACAAGGGCGACATTGCGATGCCGGCAGCGGCCAAAATGCTGGTCGAGAACCAGCTCAGTGCCGGCGCTGTGGCCGGCACCGGCAAGGACGGTCGCGTCACCAAGGGCGATGTGCTGGCTGCGGTGGCTGCCAAGCCTGCACCGGCTGTCAAAGCGGCGCCCGCACCAGCTCGCGCGTTGGCTGCAGTGGCCGCACCGGTGCAGCAGGACCTGGGCGATCGTCCTGAGCAACGCGTGCCGATGAGCCGCTTGCGGGCTCGCGTCGCCGAGCGCCTGCTGCAATCGCAGTCGACCAACGCCATCCTGACGACCTTCAACGAGGTCAATATGGCGCCGTTGATGGAAATGCGTAAAAGGTTCCAGGACAAGTTCGAGAAGGAGCATGGCGTCAAGCTCGGTTTCATGAGCTTTTTCGTCAAGGCCGCAGTCGCTGCATTGAAGAAATTCCCGGTGTTGAACGCTTCGGTCGATGGCAATGACATCGTCTATCACGGCTATTTCGACATCGGCATTGCCGTCGGCAGTCCACGTGGCCTGGTCGTTCCGGTCATCCGTAACGCCGACCAGATGAGCTTTGCCGAGATCGAAAAGAAGATCGCCGAGTTCGGCCAGAAAGCCAAGGAAGGCAAGATCTCGCTCGACGATCTGACCGGCGGCACGTTCTCGATCTCCAACGGCGGCACCTTCGGTTCGATGCTGTCGACGCCGATCATCAACCCGCCGCAGTCGGCCATCCTCGGCGTGCATGCGACCAAGGACCGCGCTGTGGTTGAAAACGGCCAGGTCGTCGTGCGACCGATCAACTATCTGGCAATGTCCTATGACCACCGGATCATCGACGGGCGCGAGGCGGTACTGGGCTTGGTGACGATGAAGGAAGCACTGGAAGATCCATCGCGCTTGCTGTTCGACATTTAATTGGCCGCTGAAAGACGCTCGCGTGGCGAGTCGACGCTCCGGTGGGTCGGCCGCACGCTGGGTCCATCTGGCCGTTCGCTGCGCTCAGGGCGAGCTTTGAAAACAATTTAGGAAAATCATGAGCTCCAAACAATTCGACGTCATCGTCATCGGCGGTGGCCCTGGCGGCTATATCGCGGCGATCCGCGCGGCGCAACTGGGTTTCACGGTGGCCTGCATCGACGAGTGGAAGAACGCTGTGGGCGGCCCGGCGCCGGGTGGCACTTGCACCAATGTCGGCTGCATCCCTTCGAAGGCTTTGCTGCAGTCGAGCGAGCATTTCGACCATGCCAGGCAGCATTTTTCCGAGCATGGCATCAGCACCGGCGAGGTCACGATCGACGTGGCCAGGATGCTCGGCCGCAAGGACAATGTGGTCAAACAGAACAACGAGGGCATCCTCTACCTGTTCAAGAAGAACAAGGTGGCATTTTTCCACGGCCGGGGTTCCTTTGCCGCTGCCAAGGACGGCGGCTACGAGATCCAGGTCGGTGAAGAACTGCTCGTCGCCAAGCATGTGATCCTGGCTACCGGTTCGGTGGCGCGCGAATTGCCCGGCGCGGCATTCGACGAGGACATGATCCTGTCCAACGACGGCGCGCTGCGCATAGGCGCGGTGCCGAAAACGCTCGGCGTGATCGGCTCGGGCGTGATCGGCCTGGAAATGGGCTCGGTCTGGCGCCGCCTCGGTGCCGAAGTCACGGTGCTCGAAGGTCTGCCGACTTTCCTCGGTGCCGTGGATGAATCGGTGGCCAAGGAAGCGTTGAAGCTGTTCAAGAAGCAGGGCCTGAAGATCGAGCTCGGCGTGAAGATCGGCGGCGTCAAGTCGGGCAAGAACGGCGTCAGCGTGGCCTATACCGACGCCAAGGGCGAAGCACAGACTTTAGCGGTGGACAAGCTGATCATCTCGATCGGCCGGGTCGCCAACACCAGCGGTTTGAATGGTGCTGCGGTCGGACTCAAACTTGATGAACGCGGTGCGATTGAAGTCGACGCTGATTGCAAAACCAACCTGCCCAATGTCTGGGCGGTCGGCGATGTGGTGCGCGGACCGATGCTGGCGCACAAGGCCGAAGAGGAGGGCGTTGCGGTTGCCGAGCGTATTGCAGGGCAACATGGCCATGTCAACTTCAATACCATTCCCTGGGTCATCTACACCAGCCCTGAGATTGCCTGGGTCGGCCGCACCGAGCAGCAACTGAAGGCCGACGGCGTGGCTTACAAGGCCGGGCAGTTCCCGTTCCTGGCGAACGGGCGCGCGCGCGCGCTGGGTGATACCAGTGGTTTCGTCAAGTTCCTGGCCGATGCCAAGACCGACGAAATCCTCGGCGTTCACATCATCGGACCTTCGGCTTCGGAGCTGATCGCGGAGGCGGTGGTGGCGATGGAGTTCAGGGCCTCGGCCGAGGACATCGCGCGCATCTGCCATGCCCACCCGAGCCTGAGTGAAGCGACCAAGGAAGCCGCTTTGGCGGTCGACAAGCGCACGCTGAACTTCTGAATCTTGTTGATGGCCAGCGAAAACTCCTGCTTGTCAGGGCAGTGCCTATGACTTCAGTCACCGAGTTGTATCAGCAAACGCTCGCCGAGCGCGGCTACAAGGCAGACCCGGCGCAACTGCAGGCGGTCGCTGCCTTGCAGCGTTGCCAGGACGAATGGGCGGACTACAAGGCGCGGCGCAGCAATGCGGTGACCAAGTTGTTGCGCCGGCCAGCGCTGCCGCGCGGCGTTTATATGTTCGGCGGGGTTGGCCGAGGCAAGAGCTTCTTGATGGACTGTTTCTTCCAGGCGGTCCCTTTGACTCGCAAGACCCGCTTGCATTTCCACGAGTTCATGCGCGAAGTGCACCGCGAATTGCAGGACCTCAGGGGCATCGTCGATCCGCTCGAGGAACTCGGCAAGCGCATTGCCAAGCGCTTCCGACTGATCTGCTTTGACGAGTTCCATGTCTCTGACGTCACCGACGCGATGATCCTGCACCGGCTGCTCGACTCGATGTTCAGGCACCGGGTCTCGATCGTCACGACCTCGAACTTCCACCCCGATGGGCTTTACCCGAACGGGCTGCACCGGGACCGCGTCCTGCCGGCTATCGAGCTGCTCAAAGACAAGCTGCAAGTGATCAATGTCGACAACGGCTTTGACTATCGAAGCCGGACCTTGGACCAGGTGTTGCTCTACCACCAACCACTCGGCGGTGCAGCTGAACTGGCGCTGACTGCGGCTTTTGATTCGTTGGCCGAGGCACGCGATGAAGATCCTGTGCTGCATATCGAACACCGTGAAATCCTTGCCAGGAGACGTGCCGGCGGTGTGGTCTGGTTCGACTTTGCGGCACTCTGTGGCGGCCCGCGCTCGCAAAACGATTACCTTGAACTGGCTGCGCGATTTCATACCTTGCTGCTGTCCGGTGTGCCCGCCATGCCGCCAAGACTGGCCAGCCAGGCCAGACGCTTTACCTGGCTGATCGATGTGCTGTATGACCGGCGCGTCAAGCTGATGCTTTCGGCTGAAGTGCCGGCAGTCATGCTCTATACCGAAGGGCCGCTGGCGCATGAGTTCCAGCGGACTGTCTCGCGCCTGGCTGAAATGCAATCGAGCGAATACCTGGCGCTTTCGCGTCGTGATGTCGATACGTCGCTGACTTGACGATGCGTAGCCTGTTGACTGCCTGTTGCGTGTTGCTGCCTGCTTTGCTGGCTGCTCAGCAACTCGAACCGGCACAGGATCTGCGCCGTCAGATCGCCGGCCAGATCGGCCAGGTCGAGGCTGACTTTGCCAGCGAAAACCTCGTCTGCGCCAGCAGGTTTGATGTCAACACCTGCCTGGCGGAAGCGCGCGCCAGACGCAAAGCCAGGATCAAGCCTTTGCAGGTCCGCGTTCAGGCGCTTGACGATGAGTTGCGCCAGACTCGCGCGCAAGCGCAGCGCGATCGTTCATCCGTTCGTAAAGGCGAACTGACTGCTGTCGACTCGCGCCGCAGCGCGATGCAAACGCCGGTGGCTGCCCCCAGGGCGCCGCAGTTGCCTCGTTCAGCTGAACAGATCTGGCAGGAGCAGCATGCCAAGGCGGCCAAGCAGGAGCAGCAGGCGCTGCGCAGCAAGGAACAGCTCAATCTTCGCCAACATCAGCTTGAAGAGCAGCAGAGCGCTGCCAGACAGCGCGGTGAACAGCGGCGGCGGGAAGGGAAATCGGCTGCGGCGCCTTTGCCTTTGCCCGACCCGGCGGACATCGCCGCGGCGGCCAGCGCAGCGCCAGGCCTTCGCTGAAAACTATAATCAGTCCAGTCCTGCCCCCGCATCGAAGTTGTCAGCGATCGTGCTGAATTGCCATGCATGCTGGCGCAGGCAGATGAAAGAGCAAACCCCTTGATCGACTCCGGATTGTCGAATGACCAAGCGCTGCAATGGCAGCCTGAAGCCTTGCCTGAAGGCCCGAGTGAGCTGGAGCAATGGGTCGCTGCGGCCTTTGACGTTGGCGGGCCGCTGGCGCGCAGCGATGCGGGCTACAAACCACGCGAGCAGCAATTGGCGATGAGCCAGGCGGTGGCCAAGGCGATCGCGCGACGCGAGACTTTGGTCGTCGAAGCGGGCACCGGTGTCGGCAAGACCTTTGCCTATCTGGTGCCGGCGCTGCTGTCCGGCGGACGCGCCTTGATCAGTACCGCGACCAAGAACCTGCAGGACCAGCTCTTCATGCGCGACCTGCCCCGGCTTTGCCAGGCTTTGCAGGTGCCGGTGCGGATCGCATTGCTGAAAGGCCGCAGCAGCTATCTCTGTCTGCACCGGTTGGATCAGGCTCGACATAGCGCCGAGTTGCCGGATCGCCGCGCTGTGCTGGCCTTGTCGCGCATCGAGCGCTGGGCGCTGCAAACGCAGACCGGCGACCTTGCCGAGATCGACGGGCTTGACGAGCGCTCGCCGGTGCTTGCGCTGGTCAGCTCAACCCGCGATAACTGCCTGGGCGCCGAATGCCCGGAGTACAGGGCTTGCCATGTGGTCAAGGCGCGTCGCGATGCGATGGATGCCGATGTGGTGGTGGTCAACCACCATCTTTTCTTTGCCGACATGAGCTTGCGCGACAGCGGCGTGGCCGAACTGCTGCCCAGCGTCGAGATCGCGGTGTTCGACGAGGCACACCAGCTGGCCGAGGCCGGCGTGCAGTTTCTCGGCACGATGCTCGGAACTTCGCAGTTGCTCGATTTCGGTCGTGATGTGCTGGGCCTGGGGCTGGCCCAGGCGCGCGGACTGCAGGATTGGCAAGGCTTGCAAGCGCAGATTGAACGCGCCGCACGCGAGTTGCGGCTGGTTTGCGCTGGGTCGACTGTCAGCGGCGGGCGCGATCCACGCGGCATCGTTAAGCTCGCCTGGAAGGAGCGTGCTGGTCGGCCCGAGTTCATGACCGGACTGGCGGCAGTTGCCGAGGCAGCGGCTTCAGCCATCGAGATGCTCACAACCGTGATTGAAACTTCACCGGATTTTTTGCGCTTGCATGAGCGTGCAGTCGAATTGAAGCAACTCGCCGACCTCTTTGCCCAGGAACCCGAGCCCGCCGATGTGCGCTGGATCGACCTGAGTCCGAATCAGGCCAGGCTGGTCGAGTCGCCGCTGGATATTCGCGCCGCCATGCAGGAACAGCTTGCCGCTGCGCCAAAGGCCTGGATTTTCACCTCGGCGACATTGGGGGATGACGCCAAGCTGAGTTGGTTCACCGAACCCGCCGGCCTCGACGATGCAATCGTTTTGCGCGTTGGCAGTCCGTTCAACTATGCAGAAAACGCCAGGCTTTACATTCCGCGCGAATTTCCCAAGCCGAATGAGCCCGGCCACCCACTGGCCGTGGCGGTCTTGGCGGCAGATTGCGCAAGGGCTCTGGGTGGACGCACTTTTGTGCTGACCACGACCTTGCGTGCGCTGCAAAGCATCGGCGACGCGTTACGCAGTGAGTTCGAGTCCGGCGGCGATGCGCTGACCGTGCTGCAGCAGGGTGCAGCGCCAAAGCGCGTGTTGCTGCAGCAATTCATCACCGACCCGCGGGCCGTGCTGGTTGGATCAGCGAGCTTTTGGGAGGGCATCGATGTGCCTGGTGACAGCTTGCAATGTGTATTGATTGACAAGTTGCCTTTCCCGCCGCCCAACGACCCGCTGGTCGAGGCAAGGGTGCAGCGCCTGGAGGCTGCCGGACGCAATGCCTTTGCGCATTACTTCATCGCGGAAGCAGCGATTGCCTTGAAACAGGGCGGCGGTCGTTTGATCCGTACCGAACAGGACCGTGGCTTGTTGATCGTTTGTGACCCGCGCATGGCCAGCATGAGTTATGGGCGCCGTCTGCGTGAAGCCCTGCCGCCAATGACGAGGCTGGCTGAAACGCGGCAGGCGCTCGATTGGCTGGCAGAACTGGCTCAGGATCGGGTCTGAGCCCGTTGGCTCACCAGATCTTCCACCAGGCTTTCTTGGCGGCAGCGTAGTTCCCGTCCAAGTAGGCACTTTTCGGGAAGGTCTGTTTCAGCACGCGCTGGGTGTCGTCACGCAGCGCTTGCAGGCCGAGCTTGTCATAACTTTGTGCGAGGATGAACAAGGCTTCTTCGATTGCTGGTGCGCGCTGGAATTCCTGTGCTGTCTGCTGTGCGCGGTTCGCGGCAGCCAGGAAGGCCCCGCGGTTGAAGTAGTAGCGCGCTACATGCACTTCGTAGATGGCCAAGGTGTTGGTGATGTAGTCAATCCTCAAGCCTGCGTCGAGCGCGTAGGAGGACTCGGGGAATTGTTCGACGACCTGCCTGAATGCCAGCAAGGCATCGCGCGAAGCCTGCTGATCGCGTTCTGAAATGTCCTGTGATGCCAATCTGCCGAACAGGCCCAGATCTTCATTGAAATTGACCAGGCCTTTCATGTACATCGCATAGTCCAGCGCCGGGCTGGAGGGGTTGAGCTTGATGAAGCGATCAAGCGCAGTGACGGCCTGTGCGCGCTCGCCGCTGCGATGGTAAGCCCAGGCCAGATCGAGTTGCGCCTGTTGAGCCATCAAGGTGCCTGCAGCGCGCCCTTCAACGCGCTCAAGGCTCTTGATGGCGCGGTCATAACTGCCTGAAGCCAGGTCGTCTTTCGCCTCTGCGTACAATTTGTCAACGCTGGCCTGCGAATTCGGGTCATCTTTGGCGGTCGACGAGCAAGCGCCAAGCACCAAGGCAAGCAGGCAAGTCGCGCCCGAACGCCAACCAAACCGCCCCAACGAATATTCTGCAGTCGGCTTTTCGGGACGGTTCGACTCCGAGGCCAAAATAGCCTTCGCCGGATGGCATTTCACGCAATTTTCTATCATGATCCCAATCGGGCGGTGCTCACACCGGCCCGCAGCTGAAGACGGAGCTTTCATTATATGGTTCAGGCAAAGCCTGCAGGACAAGACATCTCCCTTGCGACGATTGATGAAGAATGGAGCGGCGTGCTTGAGGACGCGGCCAGCGATATGGCCGAATTGCCTGATGTCCGCGGCGCTCAGGTCGAAGCGGACTGGCATGGCCAGCGCCTCGACCGCTGGCTGGTGCAATTGGCACCGGAGTTTTCACGCAATCATCTGCAAACGCTGATCGAGCGCGGTTGTGTCAGTATCGACGGGCAGGCGGCCAGCAGCGCATCGCGAAAATTGCTGGCAGGCCAGGTGGTCCGAATCGAGTTGCTGCCGACGCAGGAAAGTCAGGCTTTCCGTGCTGAAAGGCTGCCGCTGAATATCATCTATGAAGATGCCCATCTGCTGGTGCTTAACAAAGCGGCGGGGATGGTCGTCCATCCGGCTTCGGGTAATTGGTCGGGCACGGTGATGAATGGTTTGCTGGCCCACCATCCTGCGGCTGCCACCTTGCCGCGTGCTGGCATCGTTCACCGCCTGGACAAGGACACGACCGGCGTGATGGTCGTCGGAAAGACGCTCGAAGCGGTGACTTCGCTGGGGCGCATGATCGCTGCGCGCGAGGTGCACCGGGAATATGTGGCGCTGGCCTATGGCCGGGTGCCTGAGGAAATGGTCGTCGATGTGCCGCTGCGGCGCGATCTGATTTCGCGCATCAAGATGGCGGTGCTTGCGACCGGCAAGCCGTCTCGTACCGATGTCTATTTGCTTGGGCAGGGCGAGGAGGACCGGCGCAGCATCAGCGCGGTTCACTGTGTCTTGCACAGCGGACGCACGCATCAGATCCGGGTCCATCTGGCTTTCAAGGGGCACCCGCTGGTGGCTGATGCGCTTTACGGCGGCGCTCCGGCGCTGGGTTTGACTCGGCAGGCGCTACATGCGAGTCGACTGAGTTTTGCCCATCCGATCACCGGGCAGGCGCTGCAATTCGATGCGCCTTTGCCACAAGATCTGGCTGCGGCCTGGGCCTTGCTTGACTTGCCTGAGCCAAACTTGCAGCGATCACAGCTCTGAGCGCTACAATAGGCCTCCGATGAATGAACAGTCAGCGCATCGAGCGGGATTTAAGATGAATTCCTGGCTCATCGCAGCGAGCATCAATGCCGCCTTGCATTGGGCAGGTAAGTTTTTTGAAGGGCCGCTGAAGTACCCTTCGCCCGCCTTTTGATCCATTGTGAGCCAGTGACCTAACGCCAAGTGCAGCTTGGTTTGGGTCATTCTGGGCAGGATTTCTACACACCCGCTTGATTCGGGATGGATGACGAAAGTCAATGAATACACAGGATGCAAAGCGCGTCCT
>CAIJIT010000070.1 GCA_903820745.1 uncultured Burkholderiales bacterium | reverse complement strand
TTGCACCATGACCGCGCAGTCGCGAGGGTCGCTGAGATAGCGAGGATTGATCAGCGGGTCATCGTGTGGGTCAGCGCTGCGCACATGAACATGGCCGCGGGAGTCAGGGCGCAGTTGAAAGAAGCCTATAGAGAAGCCAGGAAACATGTCGAGCGTGCTGCCAGCTTGGGCGCCTGCAGTCATCTCGAAGCGGTCCTTGCCACTGAGGTGCCCGAGTTGGATCTTTACGCTTGGCCGAGTTCGGTCAAGTGGTGTGCATGCAAGGGCATGAATGGTAAAGGACGGTGTAGCCATCAGGCCCCGTCCGCTGGCAAGGTAGCGCAGGCCCATCCAAGCCTCGCGCCAGCGCTTGCCGACGATCTGATTCAAACTGAAGACCCCTGTGCTCTCGAAGCCCATTCGCGACTGCAGATGATCGACCAAGTTTTCTCCCACGCCCGGAAGGTGGTGCACCACCGGGATTCCCAGTTGGCGCAGGCGATCACCATCTCCGATCCCCGAAAGCTCCAGCAACTGGGGTGACTTGACTGGCCCACCGGCCACGATCACCTCACGCACGGCGCTGGCGCGGCGGCGCTGGCCGTTTTGCTCGTACTCGACGCCGATGGCACGTTGCCCATCGAACAGAATGCGCGTGGCCAGGGCTTCTGTGCGGATGGTCAAATTTTCCGGAAGAATGCCGCCCAGGTAGGCCGTCGCTGCATCACAGCGGCGGCCGCTTTGGGTGTTCAGTTGCAGGTACCCCACACCCTCATAACGTTGCCCGTTGTAGTCGTCGTTGGCCGAGATTCCAGCGGCAACACATGCAGCAAGGAAGGCATCCGACAAGGGGTCGGGCGACTGCGCGAGCGAGTCGACATGCACTGGACCGTCCCGCCCGCGCAGCGCATCGGTTCCGATCGCAGTGTTTTCCAGTCGCTTGAAGTAGGGCAGCAAGTCGTCGTAACCCCAACCAGCATTGCCAAGTGAGCGCCAATGGTCAAACTCGGCCGCCTCGCCGCGGACATAGATCACACCGTTCACGCCACTGCTACCGCCCAGCATACGGCCGCGCGGCCAGTACAGTGTCTGCCCATTGAGGTACTGCTGTACCTCGGTGCGGTGCGGCCAGACATAGCGTACGTCACCGACCAGTCGGGCTATCCCGATGGGCACCCGGACCCAGAAGTCGCGCTGACGCGCGCTGCCAGCCTCCAGCAGAAGCACGCGCCCGGCCTTCCTTTCACTTAAACGCCGCGCCAACACGCTGCCCGATGCGCCGGCGCCGATGATGATGAAGTCGTGACTCTCGTCGCGCAGCACATCCACAGCCTCAGTTGCAGTCAGTATCTAGATACCGGCGAATGTGGCTGGGGTCCACCGACTGGGCGATTTGTTCCTTGGTCAAGGGCTTGGTGAATGCCTTGGCTTCGTACAAAGCTTCACCAGCAACAAAGAGTTTTTCGGCCAAACCGCCGTCCTTGTTGACCAGCGACCAGGCTGACTTGGGGTCCAACTGCGACTCAATGGTGGGGATTAGCAGCGTGTCGAAGGTCTCCTTGGCCAGCGCCGGAGAAATATTGAAGGCTTCTTGCATGGTGCGAATGGCATGCGCGGGGTCTTTGCGCCCGGCCTGCAAGGACAGCGCATGTGCCTTGACCAGTTTGCAGCCAACGCTGGGGTTGGCCTCCAAAAAGCTGGGGCGTACCGCCACCGTGGTGGCGCAGACGCCGCCATTGATCTGATAGTCCTTGTCCCAGGAGACGATTTTGTAGCCAGCGTCACGAAAGAGTAGGTTCCACGGGCCCCAGATGAAAGCACTGTCGATCTGGTTGCTCTTCAGCGCGGTAAGCAGCAGATTGGGTGCGAGATTGAAGCCCTGGATGGATGCCCTGGGCACGCCTGCCGCCTTGGCAGCCAGGACCATTGAGACCTCGGCACAGGTTGCCGTGGG
>CAIJIT010000069.1 GCA_903820745.1 uncultured Burkholderiales bacterium | reverse complement strand
CTGAGAAATGTTGGCAACCCGGTGCTGTTCTACGAATCCAATGAGGGCGGCCATGAGAGCCTGGCGTCGCTGCAGCACCAAGCCGAGCAACGCGCACTGGAAACCATCTATTTGCTGCAAGCCTTGCGGATAGACTGAGCGAGCGAAGAGTCTTTAGCGCCGTGGCGAGCGGCCGCGAAGGCCACACCAAACGGCCGCAGCACCCGGCATGCCCAGACCTATCCAACTCAGCCAATGCCAGGAGTCGCCGCCCACAAGCGCACCGACAAGTCCTATGGTGCTGAGCAGGGCCAGCAGAATGGGCCAGCCCCACAGGGAAAGAAATTGCGCAAAAGCGGGTGACAGCGGCCTTCTGTCGAGAACAAGCTGTTTCGCAGCGACAGCCTTGGCAGCCTGGGTTTGTGGCCGGGTCTGGTGGGCAGGTGCCTTCTTGGCCAGCCAGAGGTACAGGCCGCTGCCGAGCACGACGATAGTCACGCTGTCCAGCAGGGCCCACAGCCACTGCATCGGCGCGCCTCCATAGTCACCGAAATGCAGCGGCTGCGAAAGCAGCAAGGCGCTCAGGTACCAGGGCAGCTCACGACTCGCGGTGATCTCACCCGTCAAGGCGTCGACCAGCACCGGCTTGAAAAGCTTTTCGGTCAGCGGCGTCTTGCCGCGCATGAATACGCCGTAATGGTGCTCGCTGCTAAACACCGTACCGGGGAATGCGATGAAACCGATCTTCATGTCCGGCTCCATGGCCCGTGCTGCGGCGACCGCCTTCTCCAGCGAACCCAGCTGACCCTTCAGCGGTGGCAAACCCTTGTAAGGCGCCACCATCTCGGCCATCTGGTCGCTCTGCCAGTACTTCACGGCCAAGTCGGCCCATGTGTTGATCATGCCGGTCGCGCTGACAACAAATACCCAGGTCACCGTCACGATGCCCAGCAGGTTGTGCAGGTCCAGCCATTTGATGCGGGTCGACTTCTCGCGCCGTACCTCGCCGAAGCGCAGCCTGCGCATGAAGGGCGCATAAAGCACCACGCCGGAGACGAGCGCCGCTAGCATCAGCAAGCCCATGAAGCCTAGGAAAAGCTTGCCGGCCAAGCCGGCGAAGAGTTCGATGTGTAGGGTGCGGATCACGTACATAAACCCTCGGTCGAGCTTGGGTTCGGCCAGCGCTGCACCGCTGCGCGCGTCGACGGCGACCTGCTTCAGATCGTTTTCCGAGGTCGGCGTGTCGGACATCGTGACGAACCAGATCTTGTCGTCACCGGGCTCCTGGGACACGAACATACCGCCCTTGGTCGGGAAGCGCTGTCTGGCGACCTGCATTACCTCGTCAAGGCTGACGCGTGGCGCCTCGGCGCTAGTGAAGAGTATTGCTGGCGCCTTGACTGCCGTGCCCAACCAATGGCCGATCTCGTGTTGAAAGACCAGCGGCAGCCCGGTGATGCACAAGAGCAGCATGAACACCGTGCTGACGATGCTGGACCATTTGTGCAGCCAGGCCCATGTCCTGAGCGTCTGTTTGCTCAGCATATTGTAGCGAGTGGTCCTTTAGAAGTTCAGGGTTCCCGACACCGAGATGCTGCGCGGGACGCCCAGCGTCAGATAGCCGGCGCCGGGATAGCCTCCGGCCGATGCCCAGTAGTTGCGGTTGGCGACATTGTCGATTCGGGCGCGGACGATCAGCATCTGTGCACCGAGTTCGATCTCATAGGCTGCGCCGATGTCCAGGCGCGACCAGGCGGGCACCTGCTGGGTGTTCGCAGCATCGGCGAACTGTAAGGCGGTTTGCACCACGCGAGCGTTAAGCGACAGACCTGGCAGCCTTGGAACCGTCCAGTCGGCGCCGACATTGAGTTGCGTCTGCGGTGCGCCGATCGCGTCCTTGCCGGCGACCTCGGCCGACAGAATGCTTGCGCCACCCAGCAGTCTCAAGCCAGACATCACTTCGCCGAAAAACGACAACTCCGCGCCTTGGTTGTGCTGGCGGTCGGTCTGAGTGAAGCGGAAGGTCGTGGAGTTCACCGAATAGATCGGCTTGTTCGACTGGAACACGCTGAACGTTCCGCCGAAGCTGCCGGTGTCGAGCTTGACGCCGACCTCGGACTGCTTGGTCTGGTAGGGCGAGAACACCTCGCCGGCATTGACGATGGGTTTAGTGCCGCTTGTAGCCGGTGCCGTATCGCCCTTGACCAGCCCCTCGACGTAAGAGGCATAGACCGAAACGCGCTTGCCGAACTTGTAGACAATGCCGGCGACCGGAGTGACGCGGCTGGCTTCGTAGCCACCGTCCTTGATGGTCTGGCGGCGAGCGCCGAGGGTGATCAGCAGGTCGTCGTTCAGCAATCCCATCGAATCGGCAATTGCGACGCTGGAGGTCTTGGTATCCGACACGCTTTTGCCGATCAGCGCGGTCGCCGGCAGTTGCGCCCGATTGACCGGTGCGTACAGGTTGCTCGCGATCGTGCCGACCCAGGCCGGACCGAAATCGGAAAAGGCATAG
>CAIJIT010000068.1 GCA_903820745.1 uncultured Burkholderiales bacterium | reverse complement strand
ATCTCGCTTGACTCGGGCTTGAGCCGGGTGCAGGATTGGTCTGCAGCCGACGGTCGGCGGCGGATTTGGGCGGAAAATGGCACGGACTGGCGGGGCGGATGGTGGCGGATGGCGTTTGCAGATCCTACGCGCCGTGGAGTTGCCTTCGAATGACGCGCTGCAGAATAGTGTGCGCCGACCGACTGTGTGGGACGGCTTGCAGTTTGATCAGTTCAAAGCTGTGGAAGATCCAGCGCAGTCCTTTGGCGTAACCAGTGGTGGAACGGCCGAAGTCGTTGTTGCGCCTACCGCTTTTTCGGCTTGCGTCATCAAGCGCAACGTCGGGATGTAGCGGAGTCGTGCCGGGATGCCGTACATCGGCGGCTTGACTCGCTTGAATGTGGGAATAGAAATGCAAAAGATGTCAGTGACTGAGGCCCGCGCGTTCATCCGCGAAGTTCAGGCCCGCATTCCAGAAACACGCGAATCGAATGGCATTTCGGCCCTTTGTGACGCTTACGAAGACATGGCTGAGCCAGAGAAGGCCAAGTTGAATGCCTCGCTTTGGGCGTTGTTTGAGCACGGCGAGGCAGGAGAACGTGCGATATCTCTTAGTTTTTGGGGTGCCAGGGGTATGCCGCTTGAAGTCGCTGACGGCCTAGCGGAGGCCTATCTCGCCAAGCCGGAACAGCGCCTTGGCAGCACGATTGGCAATGGACTCTTCATTGAGTTTTCAGACAGCGTCATGGACCGTCTCGCCGCGCTGTTCGTCGCCAATCCAATGGAACATCTGGATATCTTGCCATCGGTGTTGCGCGCGCGTCCTCGCGGGGCCACTTGGGGCGTGCTGTTGGCATTGACCGCGCAAGCCCAGAATGCTATTCAGCTTTATGATCTGTACAACGGCGTGACGGCTGAACGGAAACGCGAATGGTTCGCACGCTTGCGCGGCAGGCCCGCGGAGGTTCTTGCGGAATTCAAGAGTTACATCGGTCGGGATTCCGAACGTCTGTTGGACGAGGTTTTAGCCGCCGACGAAGATTGAGGCGAAACGCTATGCGATCGCTGCGGGTCAATAAAATCAAATAAATCAGTGGTATTGAACAGCGGATCGCGGATTCGATTGCACTTCCTCGCTTGACATCACGCAGCTGCGGGCGTACCTTCAGCGCGCGCGCGCGCGGGTGGCGGCGATCGGGGCTGATCGGCCAAAATCCTCGCATCAGCCCGTGTTCAGGCGCCCATAACGCCCGGTTAATTATGCGAATTTGTCCGCTGTGCAGCACAACTACGCCAGGTTTGCTCTGCCCCGTTGACGGCATGGCGACCGTCAAGCCCAACACGCGATCAAAGATCGGTCTGCCGGTTGAAGGCGATGTCGTCGCCGGGCGCTATCGCGTCGAAAGTCTGCTTGGCCGCGGCGGTTTTGGTGCCGTGTTCCGCGTCACGCACACCGGCACCGGCCAACAATGCGCGCTCAAAATTCTCGCGATCGGCGACAGCGATGACCAAGAAGGCGAACACAGCGCCGTTCGCCGCTTTTTTGCCGAAGCTCGTGCCACTGCCAGCTTGAAACATATCAATACCGTTCGTGTTTTTGACTTTGGTCAAGACGATCGCGGCTGGTATTACCTCTGTGCCGCCCCAGCGCAAACCGTACAGACGGAGTCCGCAGGATACTGACTCCAGTCGATGAGCGCAATGGCCT
>CAIJIT010000067.1 GCA_903820745.1 uncultured Burkholderiales bacterium | reverse complement strand
GCGGGTCTGATGGAAATGCGCGCCAAGGTCGAGATCGAAGTGACGGCCGTGCTGCCGGATTGAAGGATGAGCGCATGAATACACGCCATGACTGTCAGCAACTCGACTTGCAAGACCCGCTGCGCGAATTGCGCGATCAATTCGTGATTCCAGCGGGCTTGATCTACCTCGATGGCAACTCGCTGGGCATGCTGCCCAAAGCCACGGCGGCGCGTGTTGCTGAAGTGGTGGCGCAGGAATGGGGTCAGGGCCTGATCCGATCCTGGAACGGCGCAGGCTGGGTCGACCTGCCGCAGCGCCTGGGCGACCAGATCGCCGCCATGGTGGGTGCCGGCCCTGGCCAGGTCGTGGCCACCGACAGCACCTCGATCAATCTGTACAAGGTGCTGAGCGCGGCCATGTCCATCGCCCAACAAGACGCCCCGGCGCGTCAGCGGGTACTGAGCGAACGCAGCAACTTCCCTACCGACCTCTACATTGCCCAGGCCCTGTGCCGGGAGCGTGGCTTTACCTTGGAGCTCGTCGAAGCCGAAGAGATTGCCGGCAGGCTGGGCGACGATCTGGCGGTGCTGATGCTCACCCATGTGAACTATCGCACCGGCGCCATGCACGACATGGCTGCCCTCACCGCCGCGGCGCAGGCAGCGGGCGCGCTCACGGTCTGGGACCTGGCGCATAGCGCTGGCGCCGTGCCCGTGGCGCTGTTGGAGGCGCGGGCTGATTTCGCGATCGGCTGCGGTTACAAATACCTCAATGGCGGCCCTGGCGCCCCGGCCTTTGTCTGGGTGAATCCGCTGCACGCCGAGCGCTTCTGGCAGCCGTTGGCCGGCTGGTGGGGCCATGCCGCGCCGTTTGAATTCAGCCCCGACTACCGGCCCGCGCCAGGCATCAAGCGCTATCTTTGCGGCACGCAGCCCATCATCAGCCTGACCGCGCTGGAATGCGGCCTGGCCGTGTTCGAGCAGGCACAGGCGCTGGGCGGCATGACCGCGCTGCGTGCCAAGTCGCTGGCGCTCAGCGATCTGTTCATCGAACTGGTGGGGCAGCGCTGTCAAGGCCATGGCCTGGGCTTGGCAACGCCGCTGGTCCATGAGCAGCGCGGCTCGCAGGTCTGCTTGACCCGGGAGTACGACGCCGATGGCAGATCTGGCGCCTATGCCATCATGCAGGCACTGATTGCGCGCGGGGTCATCGGTGATTTCCGCGCCGGCGACGGGCGGCAACATCGCGACATCCTGCGCTTTGGTTTCCCGCCGCTGTACATCGGCTTCGAGGAGGTCTGGCAGGCCGTGGAACAACTCGGCCAGGTGCTCGACAGCGGCGAATGGCAGCAGCCCGAATTCAATCAAGCGCAGGCCGTCACCTGAAGGGCAAGCCATGAATCCAAAGCACAGCGAGCAAATCGTGATCGAAGAAAAACCTCAACTCGACTTCAGCCAGTCGATGAGCTATGGCGACTATCTGCAACTTGATGCAGTCCTGAATGCGCAGAAGCCACTCTCGCCAGATCACAACGAGATGCTGTTCATCATTCAGCACCAGACCAGCGAGTTGTGGATGAAACTCATGCGCCACGAGTTGACTGCAGCCGTCGCGGCCATCGCCGCTGATGAACTCGGCGCTGCCTTCAAGATGTTGGCTCGCGTGAGCAAGATCATGGAGCAATTGGTTCATGCCTGGGACGTGCTGGCCACGATGACGCCGCCCGAGTACAGCGCCATCCGGCCCTATTTATCCAATTCCAGCGGCTTCCAGAGCTATCAGTACCGTTGCATCGAGTTCACTCTGGGCAACAAGAACGCCGCCATGCTGAAGCCGCATATGCACCGTCCGGACCTGCTGGCCCAGGTCCAGGCGGCCTTTGAAGCGCCATCGCTATACGACCAAGCCCTGCGCCTGTTGGCGCGCCGTGGCATCCCCGTTCCGGTCAGCCACATTACGCGCGATTGGACCCAGCCCTATGTGGCCAGCAACGATGTGGAGCAGGCTTGGTTGCAGGTGTACCGCGACCCTGCACAGCATTGGGACCTGTACCAGTTGGGCGAAGAGCTCACCGACCTCGAAGACACCTTCCGGCTCTGGCGTTTCCGCCATGTCACCACCGTGGAGCGCGTCATCGGCTTCAAGCGCGGCACCGGGGGTACCGGCGGCGTGAGCTACTTGCGCAAGATGCTCGACGTGGTGCTGTTCCCCGAGATCTGGACCCTGCGCACTTCGCTATGAATGGGGCCGTCCGTGCGTATCCATGCAGCCAGCGGGTTGTTTACCGCTGATCTGCTGGCCAGCGTCAACAGCTTGCAGATGCCGGCATGCCCTTGATGGCCGCGCCGAATGACTTTCGTTACCAGAGGCTCGGCCCGGTGTTTTTCGAATTCATCCAGCGCAAGGCCGACGAGGGCTTCGGTGAGGGCAACTTCAAGGCCTTGTTCGAGTCACTCGAACGCGACCAGATCCGCCGCGGTGTGCTGGAAGTTTCTTAGCCATGTAGTTAGCTGAAAATAGTGGTTCGTCAAAAGGAAAAAAATGACAAACCAGCTGCTTGGCTCCTGGCACCTTGTGCAGTGGGAAGTGACCTATTCAGACGGCCGCAGGTCGACCATGCCTTATGGTGCTGATGCAACCGGCTTGATCGTCTACAGCAACGACGGCTGGATGAACGCTTGTATCGCCCGTGCTCAGCGTCCGCGGCTGAGCAGTGATAGTGTGCGCAGCGCGCCAGAGTCGGAGCGCCTGGCCGCATTTGAAAGTTTTTTTCAATACGGCGGGCGCTATGAAATTCAAGTTTTGGACGGGCAACAACAGGTTGTTCATTCGGTCACCCATTCCTTGAACCCGAATTTTGTGGGAACCAGGCAAGTGCGCAAGATGACTTTTTCAGCGGACGGTGGCCTGACTCTGTCGGCGTCTGATCTGGTGCCAGGGACGACGGTGAAGCGACACCACAGCCTGGTTTGGCGGCGTGAACTACCTTAGTTTGACCCTGCCATGGCCGCGCTACAACTGGGCGGGCATCGCGGCACGTATCTGCTCCGCTGCTTCACGCAAAGGGGTGAGCAGACTGGCTATCGCCCGGGCTTCGCTCCATGCGCCGGAAATCAGGCTGATATTGATGGCCGCGATGATTTGGCCATTGCGTTTGCGGAGCGGAACGGCAAGCCCGCATATCGCTGAATCAAGTTCGCCATCTACCCAGGCGTAACCTTTTTCACGCACGTTCTCGAGCGTTGTTTCCAGCAAGCTCATCGAAGTGATTGACTGCGCTGTGCGCCGTTCGAACAAGACCGAGTCGCCATAGCTCTTCAGCCCGGCTGGGTCCAGCCCGGATAGCAGCACCTGGCCCAGCGAAACATAATGAGCGGGCAGGCGAGTACCGATGTTGGCGTTCATGGCAAGGATGCGTCGCGATGGAATCCTCAAGACATAAACGATGTCGCTGCCGTCCAGTACGGCCATTCCGCAGGACTCTTCGGTAGCCGCCCGCAAGGCCTCCAACGCGGGTTGGGAATAAGGCCAGAAGGGTAGAGTCTGCAGGTATGACAGGCCAAAATTCAGCATGCGCGGCGTCAGCGAGAACGTCTTGCCATCAGTGCTCACGAAGCCGCGTTCGGTCAAGGTGATCAACAATCGCCGCACCGCCGAACGTGAAATACCTATAGCCTCGGCGATCGAAGCCATGGTCCGCTTAGAAGGGCCAGCGCCCAGTTCCTGCACGACATCCAGCCCTCGGGAAAATGCACGGACGAACGAATCGTTTTCACTTGGCGTCATGGGGCTTTCAGGGGCTTGACTGGCTGGCAAGGTGTGGTTGTAACGGGTGTCTGAAAATCTGCAAACCGTATTTCACCATGCCTGTCCTGCGGCCGGATGGCGCTAGCGGACGCAGGCCTTGACTGAGCCGGTCGCGACTTGCGCATCGACCCATGCAGCGTCAAACCCCAGCTCTTCCAGAATAGCCCGTGAATGTTCGCCGATCAATGGTGCGCTGCTGCAGGAGGCAGGGTCGTCTTCCACCGGCATGATCCCAGGGACGCGGGGTACGGGCAGTTGCCCGAACTCTTGTGAGCCAGCCCAGGAAAAAGCTCGAGTGTGAAGCGAATGCTCCTGTTTCAGCCATTCGCCGTACGAGCAAACAGTCTCTGCGAGCACGCCTGCGGGGTGCAGCATTTGCAACCATTCGGCCGTGCTGCGCTTGACGAATTCCTTGCGCAGTTCGGCATGAATGGCGTCAGCATGCCGAGCGCGCGCACCCTGCGTCTGCCAACGGGGGTCTGCCGCAAGATCGGGCCGACCCAGCACACCGCATAACGCGCCGAAATGTTCAGCCCGCATTCCGCTCACGTAGACCGAGCCGTCAGAGGTGGCGAACACGCCAGCCGGTGCGTACAGCGGCTCCGGTGAGCCGCCGGACTCCCAGTACTCCATGACCTTGGTGGCCTGAAATGCCGCTGCTGATTGCGCCATGTTCACGTCAAGGTAAGCGCCCTCACCGAAGCGCAGGCGTCGTATCACGGCGGCAACTGTGGCCTGGTATGCATAAAGGCCTGTCACCACGTCGACCGCGACCATCCCGATGCGGTGCGGCTGGCCGGGTCCGAAACGATTCATTTCCATCATTCCCGAATAGGCTTGAATGACCCCGTCCACAGCCGGGCGCATGGCCAAAGGCCCTGATTGTCCAAAGCCCGAGACCGATGTGTAGATGACCGTTGGGTTGTGTTCGCGTACCTGTTCGTAACCGATACCCAGCTTGGCGGCCACGCCAGGTCGAAAGCTTTCCACGACGATGTCGCAGGTCGACATCAGCTTGCGCGATATGGCCATGCCAGCAGCACTCTTGAGGTCGCAAGCCAGGGACCGTTTGCCGCGATTGAACGCCAGGAAACTCGTGGTCTCCTGCCCGACCGCTTTGCCCAGAGTCCGGCACCAATCCCCGCTGCCGGGCTCAACCTTGATGACGTCGGCGCCGTTGAGTGCCAGCAACATCGTCGCGTGCGGGCCGGCGATCCCCTGGCTGGCGTCGTAAACGCGCATGCCGCTCAATGCACCGCCATTCACGCCCTTGAACGCCAAGGAGTTTTCCATAGATGGACAAGCTAGTTGACGGTAATGCCTGCTGCGTCAATGACCTCGCCCCAGGCGGCAGCCTCGGATCTCACCCATTTGCTGAAGTCTGCCGGCGCAACGGTAGGTTTGCCGAGCCCAGCTTCGGCTACTTTTTTCTGCACAGAGGGGCTTTGCATTGTGCCATTCAAGGCGGCAGACACGGCGGCAACCACATGGGCTGGCAGTTTGGCAGGGCCGAACATGCCGACGAAGCCGAGCGCTTCCATGCCAGCGATGCCTGCCTCTTTGAAGGTAGGCACGTCGGGCAGCATCGGTGATCGCTCGGTGCCGCTGATGGCCAGCGCCCTGAGCTTGCCGGTCAGCACATGTGGAACCACTGTGGGTGGCGAGTCGAACATCATTGGAATGTGACCGCCGAGCAGGTCCGTCATGGCCGGTGCGGCTCCTTTGTAAGGCACATGGGTCAGGTCGATCTTGGTCCGGTACTTGAAGAGTTCGCCGGTCAGGTGATTGACGCCGCCGATGCCGGTGGAACCAAACACCAGACGGGCGTCTTTTTCCTTGCCCCTGCGAACTACATCGGCGACTGACAGGAACCCGGTGGCCTCGCCCACCGCAAGTACTGAAGGCGCCGATACGATCATGCCGATCGGCGTGAAGTCAGCGATGCCGTCATAGGGCAGGTTCTTCATCAACTTTGGGTTGATGACCTGGTGGGTGCCGGTGATCAGGAAGGTATAGCCATCCGCGGCGGCCAGCGCCACCGCGTGCGTGCCGATAGTGCCACCGGCTCCCGCCTTGTTATCGATGACGACATTGACACCCAAGCGCGTACCCAATTCCATGCCGATCATGCGGCCGATGATGTCGACCGTCCCGCCAGGCGGGAAAGGTACAACGATGCGGATGGGTTTTGAGGGATAGGCCTGCCCCACAGCCGGCGTAGCCGTAAGTGCGCCGAACGCGCAAGCCAAGGCGGTGAAAACTCCAGCAACTCGATTCATGATTTGTCTCCAGGTCAGACTGAAAGTGCCCATTGCCTCCCCCCGGTCAGGTTTCAGGCGGGCATTTCTACCATCGCGTCGCCTGTCGCCACGACGTCACCGCGCTGGTTTTTGACTTCTACATCCAGGGTCAACCAGTGACTTTTCACCGTGGTTTTCTTGCTTTTTACCGTGACCGTCGGCTGTATCGTGTCGCCGGGCTTGACCGGCATACGCCAGCGAGTCTCCAGCCTGCGGGTAATTCCGCCTATGGGCTCGGCCCAATCGACGATGGTGCGTGTGATGAGCGCGAAGTTGGTCATGCCATGCATGATCACCCCATCGAAATTCGTCTTGCCAAAGTTGCCTTGCATGAACTTGTCGTCCAAGTGCAGCGGGTTGAAATCAAGCGTGGCATGGGCGAATTCTTTGATCGTCTCGGCAGTGACGTAAAAAGCCGGGCCGGTTACTTTGCTACCGATGGCGGTGTTGTCGAATTGTGAAAGCTGTGTCATGGGTTTCTTTCGAGTCAGGCAGGGCGCACGGTCCAGCCGCGTCCGGCACAGATGACTTCGCGCTTCTGGTTGTAAAACACGTTGTCGTGAACTGCGAACAAGCGATCGCCCTTGATGAACTTGTCGAGCGCGCGTGCCTCGAGCGTGATGATGTCGCCGGGCCGTGCAGGGAGGTTGTAGCTCCAGAACTGGCTGGCGTTGATGGTGCCAGGCGTGCGCATCATGTCGGTCATCGGTGTGCAGGCCAGCAGTAGCAGCGTGTGGATGTAAGGCGGCGCAATCAGCCCGCCCCAACGGCTTTTGCGTGCGTACTCTTCATCAAAATACAGCGGGTTGTTGTCACCTACGGATCGGCAGTAACGCTGGATGGCCTCGAGTGTCAACTCGTAAGGCAAGCTCGGTCGCGTTTCACCGGCAACGAGATCGTCCCATGTCTTTCGCTTGTCTGCGTCTTTCCAGTAGTCGGTGTCAACAGTAGTCATAAGCGCCTCAAATATGTTCGCCAGACGCACATGATGTGCGGCTGGTGACCATTTGAGACAAATAAAGGAGCCATGTCAATAAGGATTGCCCTAGGCATCCCGATGCCGTTTGGGCTTTGGCAACGCTGTTCGAGTCACTCGAACGCGACCAGATCCGGCGTGGTGTGCTGGACATCAAAAGCTGACTGCACTCCCAACACCCCGCTCCACCAAAGGCGTGGTCGTGGTGGTCGAGCTTGCCGGGATTCTTGTCCTTGCCATCTTGGCCGGTGCAGATTTTTTCGTGCCGCTTAAGGCGCCTTGGCCACCCAGCGACGGGTCACAGCTTGTTTGGCCGCGTCGAGTTCGCGCTGCCGCAGATCACCGTTGAGCTCCTCGATCTCCTGAATGCCAAGGCGCATCTGCTGGTGCATCACCTCATGCAGGCGGAGTACCTCGGTCTCGGGAATCCGGCGATGGTTGGCGCCCGTGCGCATGACGCCCTTGAGCGTGCCGTCATCGGCAAGGCCAATGACATAGGGCCGGGAGACGTTCAGGATTTTTGCCGCCTGCTGCGTCGTCAGGTACTTCGGCCCGGCCTCGGGAAGTTCGGCGCCGGTTGCTGGACGCACACGCAGGATCACTGCCGAGCTGTCCATCGGATCGAGCGATGACTCGACCACAAACTTCCGGTCGATGTTCTCGCCCTTTGGTCGGAACCGCAACGTCCTTACCTGCATCCAGCCTTGCTTGTAAAGGCCTTCGTTCAGCTTGCGGCTGTACGACTGCAAGGTCGCCAGCTTTGCCGGGTCGATGCCTTCGGGGGGCATGGTTGGGCCAAGCTCGGCAAACGCTTTCGGCGCTGTGGACTTGGCAGGCGGTGATTTGGGCCGGCTTCGCGAAATGGCCGGTGCCGTTTGGAGTGGGGTGGCGGCTCGAGCGCTACTGAGCATGGCAAGCACAGTGCTTTCCAATGTGCCACCGGCAGTCGGGCCGCCAAGCCTGGGCGCGATCTCACCCATCTGCCTGGGCTTGCGTGTGGATGCTTTGAAGGCTGTCTTGTCGGTGGCCATGGCAATAGCGTAGCATCGTTACCGTGAATTCGAAAATTTCGAAGCGGCTGCCCGGGGCTCGGCCGACTAGGATGATCGGTTGTTGTTAATAAATTGCTGGCCAGCGTCGTCAGCTTGACATCCATCAGCCGCCAATGCGAGACCCACAACAACCGAATCGTCATCAATCTGCTGGCGAACAAGATTTCGCAACGGCGACTCCCCGCACAAGTACGACCCGAGTCGGCCCCTTTGGCTCCCTACGACTGCCGATCCTTGCGGGGTGGTTGAACATCCCACGCCTTGCGCAAATGCGCGGCGGTGGACCTGGCTCCATGCAGGGTCAAAGCGCCCAACAGGTTGCTCTTGGTGTAGGGCGGTTTGGCCAAGTCGGAAACGGTTTTATCTAAAGCCGCGGTGAGCCTAACCGGGGCTGCTTGCACCAGCAGATCGAGAAAGGCGCCGGGGCTGATGACTTCGATGCCCAACTGTCCCATGTCTGCAACCGCCAGGTGTTTGACGTTGCTAGAAACCAGAAAGACTTTATCGGAAGTGACGCCCTCGGAAACCAGGAGATGGCGCATCAATATCGCCGCTTGGGCGACGTGGATGTCGCCCTTGTTCACTGCAGACGGAACTTGTAGGGCAATGTGCGGGGCGCCGTAACCGGCTAGTCTGTATTCGTCACCCACGGCATTGCGGTAGGCGTTCAATCTGTCTTCAGCCTTGCGCTCGTCAGCTGGGTGCGGGGAGGCTGCCTTGTAAGCGCTCAGTTCGTCGCCTATGAGTTTTTTAACCACCTTTGCCCAATTTCGCAAAAACTCCTTTTCGATGTCGACCGTCCAGCGGGGTAGATACAGGCTGCGAAGATCGAACAAAACGTCAGAGAGTCTGGGCGGCAGAAGAGCGTTCGCGTCCAAGATTGCGTAGGTGGACCCTCCGGGAGACAGCGGGTGGTCAGTCACGGTCGCGGCCCGACGCGCCGGCTTTGATATACGCCCCTTCCGCGATCGCGTACATACCCGCAACGCTTGCAGCTCCCTTGTAGTCAGCCGAGCCAGGCTGGGCGGCCTTTTCACGCTTGCTCAACCACGCTCGAACGGAGGACTCGGGCACTCGCCGATGGCCCTTGGGCGTCGTCGAACTGCCTTCGAGCTCTCCCGCATCAATGAGCATCGCGACATGCGGGCGGCTCTTCTTCATCATCTGAGCAGCCTCCTCCGTGGACAGCAGGCGGTCCTGCGGCTCGGATATGTTCCCATACGCGAGACGCTCGTTGACCTCCAAGATGTGCATCTGGATTTGTCTTCTGGCGGCACGCCCGCGGTCATCGCGAGCGTCGAGCACGTCGTGCAGGGCCTTGGTCAACGCAAGCTTGTCCACCGCCTCGCCCGCGGGGATATTTTCGGCGAGCAGTTCCGCCACTTGGCCGAGCATATCCACCCTGCTTGACGGCGAACTCTGGCGCGTCTTTTTTTCAAGTGTGGGATGCATCTTTCGGCCTGGTTTTCGTTTAGTGTTTCGAGTTTACTATTAATTCGAAAAATTATGCCCCCCTACACGGAGATCTGACAGAGCCCAAAGCCTGACCGACTCTGTCTGCAGGATGCTATCGCTATGTCAGGAAGTGGGATTTTTCTGAAGGCGATTGATCGATGCCTAGTCCTGTGCTTTATGTCCCGCGCCGCGCAGGAAATGCAGGTAGGCGCCAATGCAGCACAGCAAATAGGCTGCGAAGGCGAGCTGAAATGACGGGGTCTGACCGAAGCCGAGCATCAGCAACCCGTCGATCAGCAAACCGATGCCCCACTGGATGACGAAGATGCCCAGGAAGATCACCAGGTTGTAGGCAGACAGGGCTCTCCCAGCCGCCTCGGGACCGAAGGCCATGCCGATCGCCGGTTGCGATGGGGTGACAAAGCTGCAGGCCACGCAGTACAGCGCCAGCAAGGGGCCGGCTCCTTCGGGCCAGAACGCGGGTGAGGTGATCACCAGCACCAGCAGCACAAAGCTCAAAGGCAAGCCGGTTTCAATCAGACGGTCAGCGTGTAGCCCGCGTCGGGTGAGCCATGAACTCGCCAGCCCCCAGGCCCAGAAGCTTGCCAGCATGACGATGTTGATCCAGAAGAGCCCGGTGGCCGCCTGCAGCGGCGAATAAGCCGCCACCTTGATCATCCAAGGCGCCGCCCAAAGGGTCTGCACCGCCATCAAACCGCCATAGCAAAAGAAACCCACGGGCGCCATCCGGCGGAAATAGGGGTGGCGCCAGACCTCCGCATAGCCGGCCTTCGGTGCAGCCGGATGCAGGCCCTGGTCGGGCTGTGCCCAAGCCGGAACCAGCCAGGCGATCAAGACCATGGCCAGTAGCAGCAGCAAGGCCATGCCCCAGAACAGCGGCCGCCATCCGAACAGCGGAGTCAGCCATTGCACCGGCAGGGTGGAAGCGACCATGCCCATGGAACCGGACATCAGCATCCAGGAGTTCAAACGCATCTGGGTGGCTGGCGCAAACCAGCGCCGGTAGCCGGTCAGCGGGGCCATCAGGCAGGCGCTGACGCCAACCCCGCAAAGGACGCGCGCGGCAAACAGGCCGGCAAAGCTGGTTGCCAATGAAAACGCCAGGCAAGCCATCACGGCCACGGCAAGAAAACAAAGGATCACGCGCTTGGGGCCATGGCGGTCGAGCCAATTGCCCAGGGGCAGTTGGGTCAGCGAGAAGCCGAGAAAATAGCCGCCTGCCAGCAGCCCCAGATCGCGAGCCTGCAGCGCAAACTCCTGCGTCAGGACGGGCGACAGCGTCGCTGTCACCGCGCGGATCAGCGACGATAAAAAATAGGCAAATGCGAAGGCGATGAAGACGAATACGGCCTTGCGCGCAGAGAGTGCAGTCATCGAAATTTGAGCCGGTTAAGAGAGTTGTCAGCCAGAGCCTAGGTGGCGGTATTCGCAAAGCCTAACGCCCGATTATCCCGGCTGCGGCAAGGTGGCTGCTAAGACCGGTCAGCCGGGCCAGACTGCGTGGGCTCTTTCCTGCTCATGCGCTGAGACGCTGATCCTCCACAAGGCCAGACCGCCCTCGGGCTGTTCTGCTTGGGGACAGCGGCGATGTCCTGTCGAGATTGCGCTGAAGCGAGGGTGGAGGGGTGACGATGCAGCAACTGGCCGGAGTCGACGCGGCATTTCTCCATCTGGAGATGCCGCAGATGCCGATGCATGTCGGTGCGCTGCATTTGTTCGAATTGCCAACTGACTATGCGGGCAATTATCTGGACGATCTGCGCGCCCATATTGCCGGCCGCCTGGCTTTGCTGCCGCCGCTGCGGCGTCGGCTGGAAACCATGCCCTTGAATCTGGCCAACCCGGTCTGGGTCGATGCCAAACCTGATCTTGAAAAACACATCGTCTGCATTTCGCTGCCGGCCGGCAGCGGCTTGGCCGCGCTCGAGCAGCAAGTCGCGCTGCTGCACCCGCAGCTGCTTGACCGTGGGCTGCCGCTGTGGAAGTTCTTTGTTTTCGAAGGGTTGGCGCCCGGCCCGCAAGGCCAGCGCCATGTTGGCGTTTACACCCAGCTTCATCATGCGGCGGTCGACGGCAAGGCTGCGGTCGCCTTGGCCGGCGTGATCCTCGATCTTGGCGCCAATCCGCGGGCGATCAAGTTGCCCAAGCGCCAGGCGCGCCATACCGAGCCGGGGCAGTCCGAACTGCTGCGTCTGGCTTTGACGCAGGAATGGCAGCAGTTGGTCCAGCTGGTGCGGGCCTTGCCCAGCACGGCCGGCACCTTGACGGCGATGGCCCTGCAGAAAGCAGTCGATACGGCCGCCGAGACGCTCTCGGGTTGGCGGGCCAGCGGCACAAAGAAGGCCAGTCCGGCGGTCAACAACTTCGGGCTGGCGCCGCATACAAGGCTGAACCAGAGCTTGTCGGCCGAGCGGTCTTTTTCAACCGTCAGCCTGCCCTTGGCTGAGCTGAATGAAATCCGGCGGCGTCATGGCGCCAGCCTCAACGATGCGCTGCTGTTCATTTGCGCCGGCGCCTTGCGGCGGCTATTCGCCAAACATGGCCCCTTGCCGCGCAAGTCGCTGGTGGCGGCCGTGCCGGCGTCGATGCGGGCCAGTGGCGACGACCAGGCAAACACCCAGGCAACGATGACGCTGGTCAGCCTGGGCACCCATCTGGCCAGGCCAGCGCGGCGGCTGGCCCATCTGCTGGCCGCATCCCGGGCGATGAAAAACCAACTCGGCCAAGTCAAGTCGCTGATGCCGGCCGACTATCCATCGCTGGGCATCCCCTGGTTGCTGCAGGCCGGCGCGCTGCTCTACGGGCGGGCGCAGCTGGCCGAGCGGCTGCCCTGCCTGGCCAATCTGGTGATCTCGAATGTGCCGGGATCGCCATCGCCGCTTTATCTGGCTGGCGCGCGCATGCTTTGCAACTATCCGGCGTCGATCGTCGTCCATGGGCTGGCGCTGAACATCACCGTGCAGACCTATGCCGATTCGCTCGACATCGGCCTGATGGCCTGCGCCCGCGCCTTGCCCGAAACCGCCGAACTGGCGTCATTCATCGAAGCGGCGTTTGAGGAGTTCAGGGGCTTGCCGGGGGTGAAAACTGGCGCGAGGGCAGCCGGCAAGGCGGGCGGCTCGTAGGTCAAGGCCGCCAGCCATGCGGCGCTGCGGTTCAGACCTTTTCGCGCAGCACGATGTGGCTGCGCAGCCATTCGGCAAAGGCTTTTTCGCTGATCTCGCCGGCAGCTACACCGAGCATGGTGAGCGTGACTTCTGCCTGCGTGGCCTGCAGGCGGAATCCGTTCAGGTACAGGAACAAGCCCGTGGCCAGCAGCCCGGCGCGTTTGTTTCCATCGACAAATGGGTGGTTCTTGGCAACACCCACGCCATAGCAGGCCGCCAGCGCAGCCGCATCTTGTTCTTCATAACTCGCCAGGTTGACCGGCCGCGCAAGGGCAGAGTCGAGCAAGCCTTCGTCCCGCAGACCCGTCCCACCGCCGTGCTCCGCCAGGCTCTCGTCGTGCAAGAGCAACAAGGCTTGCTTGCTGATCCAACGCCAAGTCATTTTGCGAGTTGGTGAAACGTATCGCGGTACTCGCGCATCAATGCCCTGCCGGCAGAAATTTCCTCCTCGAGCGCCGGGTCGTAGGGCGTCAGTGCATAGCCTTCCTTGGTTTCGGTCAGGAACACCGATTCACCTTTGGCAAGCTTCAGCCTGGATAAAGCCTCTTTGGGAAGAATGACCCCCACCGAATTACCGATTTGTGTGAGTTTTAGGACATGCATGGCCCGGCTCCAAATGTTATTACAGATGTAATACTAACCCCAGGCATGACTGAGGCGCAAGCCGCAACCTAGTCCAATTTGTGAAGCAGTAGCCTGTTGCGCTGCCCGAGGCCGCGCCAGCACCAGCCGTGAGGGCTTATGCAGCGCATCCCTGAGGCTTCTGGCGCAAAACCCGCCCAGGCAGGGCCGTGAACGCTCAGCCCGCCAGCATGTCCTTTTGCACCCGCTCCAGATGCTGCCGGACATAGAACGCCGCCGCCTCCGGGTTGCCGGTGGCGATGGCCTCGTAGATCAGGCGGTGCTCGTACACGTACAGCCGGGCGCGGGCCGGGTCGTGGATGCCGTGGTCGCGCAGTTCGCGCCACAGCGGCTCGTCGACCGCTGCGGCCAGCACCTGGGCGATGGCCACCATCACTGGGTTGCCGCTCATCTGGGCAATGCGCTGGTGGAACTGGCGGTCGGCCTCGTTCCAGTCACGGCGCTGGGCCGGGTCACCAAGGTCGCTGGTGTGCTCCATGCGGTCCAGCAGGCGCTCGATTTCCGGGTCACGCCCGCCCACGGCGGCGGCAAACTGGGCCACCAGGGGCTCGATGGCCAGCCTTGCGGCCAGGGTTGACAAGGGGCTGGTGTCGGGCTGGGGCGAGGCCTTGGCTGCGCTGCGCATCACCTCCAGCGCGGTGTCGCGCACAAAGGAGCCCGCATTGGGCCGGGTCCGCACCACGCCCTGGTTCACCAGCGCGCCCATGGCTTCGCGCACTGCGGCGCGGCCCACGCCCAGGGTGGTGGCCAAGTCGCGTTCGGCGGGCAGGCGTGCGCGGGGCGGGTAGGTGCCGTCCTGGATGGATTTTTTCAAACGATCGGCCACCAGTTCGTACAGCTGCGGTACGCGCAGTGGCGGCTGGGCGGGTTCGGTGGGCAGAGGAGGCTTCATAAAGTGGAGCTATTTTAAAACCAGTTTGGTTAGAATGAAACCATAGTCCTTTTGCCCTGGGAACCGCCATGTTGAACCTTGTCCGTACCGTCCAGACAGTGGACGCGCACACTGGCGGCGAGCCGTTGCGCATCCTGACTTCCGGCCTGCCTGCCGTGCCCGGCACCGGCATTCTGGAAAAGCGCACCTGGCTCAAAACCCATCGTGACGACCTGCGCCAGTTCCTGATGAACGAGCCGCGTGGCCATGCCGACATGTACGGCGCCTACCTGCTGCAACCCACCACGCCGGGTGCCGACTTCGGCGTCATCTTCATCCACAACGAAGGCTATAGCGACATGTGTGGCCACGGCATCATTGCCCTGGGCAAGGTGCTGGTGGAGCTGGGCTATGTGCAGCGCACCAGCCCGCTGACGCGCATAGCTTTTGACGCGCCGGCAGGCTTCATCGAAGCCTTTGTGGAGTGGGACGGCCAGCGCGCGGGCAAGGTCACTTTCAAGAACGTTCCGGCCTTCATCTACCTGCGCGACCTGGAGGTGGATACGCCCAGCTTTGGCCGGGTGCGCGGCGACATCGTGTTTGGCGGGGCGTTTTACTACTACCTCAATGCCGAGCAGGCGGGCCTGACGGTGAAGCCCGAACTGGTCCGATCACTGATCCAGTTGGGTGCGGAAACCAAGGCGGCGGTGGTGGCCCAGGTGAAGATCCAGCACCCGCTGGAGCCGGGGCTGAACCAGCTCTATGGCAGCATCATCGACAGCGCCCCCAACTGCGCCGGGGTGGACCAGTCCAACGTCTGCGTGTTTGCCGACCGCGAGGTGGACCGCTCGCCTACCGGCACCGGCACCTCGGGCCGGGCCGCGCAGTTGTTCTTGCGCGGGCAATTGCCGCTGGGGCAGACCTATGTGAACGGCAGCATCGTGGGCAGCACATTTGAAGTGAAAGTGACGCAGGCGGTGAAGGTGGGCGAGTTTGACGGCGCGCTCACCGAGGTCACCGGCAGCGCCCACATCATGGGCCACCACCAATGGGTGCTGGAAGAGTTGGACCCCTTCCCCACCGGTTTCTTTTTACGCTGAAAGTTGCCCTGCAAATCCTCACTCAACGCCGAACAGACTGCCCGCGCCTTGCCCGGAGCCGCCGAACTGGCTTCATTCATCGAGGCGGCGTTCGAGGAGTACAGCGGCTTGCCGTTGTCGGTACCAGCGTTGAATTCGGATTTGGTCTCGTACTAGCCGATAGTCAAAGCTGTGTCCTGTTTTGGGAACGGCTTAGGTTCGCGCCCCAACCGTTGGCGCCAGCACGCCCATGTTCGGTGTGTCGCATAGAAGTTTGAGCGACTTTGCTACCCGTTCGTGCACCAACTCTGCGCTCTGGGGGTCTTCTTTGGCGATGTAGGTCAGCGTTGCGAGGAATTGATTGCGCGCTTGAACCGACCAGACAACCGTCAGGGTCATGCAGCAGCGCGTGCCGCGTGCTTTTCCTGATGCACCGCTTTCAACGCATCGCGCATGACATCGGCATGCGCTGCCGTGGCGCCGGCTGCAAACTCTGCATCGGCTTGAGCGTTTTCTTTGATGCTGAGTTCCACGGCGTCAAAACCATCGCGCAGCACGAAGCGCAGGATGGCCGCAGGGCTACGCCCAGAAGCCAGTGCCAGTCGGCTGATTCTGGTTTGAGCGACTTTTGGCAGTTGAAATTCGGTGTTGGTCATGGCATTGCCCCAGAGCTGTGATGATCCTAGCCGAGTCTTGATTTTTGAGCCATTTTGGGTCGGGATGCTTGTGCGGTCGGATATTGATTCCAGTTCGCCGGCATGGGAAAAATGTTGTAGCACCGGACTGTTCAGGACCTGGCATGAGCTCGCTATTGCCGGCCAGTTCGACGGCCATCAGCCCTGCCGACCAGCGCCTAATCGGCGGCAAGCCGGCTATGAGCTGGATGAGGGGAAGCACTCGCAAGGAAAAATGAGTGATTCGATACGATGGCGGCAGTGTTTTGAACCCTTTGACCATGCTGACCCTGCACCGCAAGCCGAAGCCTTGTCCAAGGTGTGAAGCATTGCCCTGGTGCGTTTTTGGCAGGCAGCGTTTGACAGTTGACATGTTGACGATCTATGGATATCTTTGAGATATCAAATTTCAGAAACGTCATCATGATCCCACGCACCACATTCAGTCAAATTGCGTTCCGCTACCGCGCGGTTGACAGCAACACCGGCGTCACACGCGAAACTGCCAAGCGCCTCGCCGAGTACCTAGGTGTCGATGAGACACAGGCCATCCACATTGCATTGCACAACATGGCTGTCAAGTTGCTGCCGCAGTATGAAGCTGATGACGGCCCGCTTACTGCGTCGCAGGTTCGCCAGATCAAGAAGCGCGTACCGCAGGACAAGAAGCGCTCGGTACGCTCCAGCCTGTTTGACGCAGAGACGACGGCGTGATGGTCCGCTGGTGGGAGGAGCCCACAGCAGGCGAGATCGTTTGGTGCCATTTTCCCGATGACATCACCCCATGCTCCAAGCCACGACCGTCGTTGGTCCTTGCGGTCTTTGACGACGACGCGCCGCAGTTTCATGTACGGGTCGCTTACGGGACCAGCCAGCGCACAAGCAATTTGCATCGGGGCGAGTTCGCCATCGCAAGGCAATCCAATCCAGCCGCCTTTGAGTCCGCAGGACTCAGCTTTGATACCAAGTTCGATTTGAAACAAGCGCTGGACCTGCCCTACACGACCGAGTGGTTTTCGGTTCCACCTGCCGCCCCCTTTGGACAATCCCCAAAACTAGGCACGCTGCACCCGTCGATGGTGCGCGCCGTACAAGCAGCATTTCGGGCCATCAATTCGTGAACACGCACAATTCACTTGAAGTTCCAATGAGCACCCAAATCCGCGGTGCCTGCTCGCTGCTGACTACGTTGCGGGGCGGCCAGGCGCCTCTGAGCGGGGCAGTTTGAGCGGACGAGGCAGCTTGAGATCCTGCGCCCGGTTGCCGATGCCTGCCCTCCGACGCCTGCGCAGCCCGGTCTACTTCGTTTCCAGTCGCACCAGCCGGCCTTCCTTGCCGTCGGTCAGCAGGTAGAGCCAGCCGTCGGGCCCCTGGCGCACGTCGCGGATGCGCTCGGCGATGCCGGTGTCGAGCTTGGATTCGGCCGCGATCTTGCGGCCGTCGAGCGTGAAGCGGAACAGCGACTGCCCGCGCAGCGTGCCCATCACCAAGCTGCCTTTCCAGCCTGGGTAGCGGTCGCTGGTAACGAAGGCCAGGCCGCTGGGGGCCACCGACACCGGCACCCAGAAGCGCAGCGGCTGCTCGAAGCCGGGCTTCGGGCCGGGTTCGCCGATGGCCGTGGCGGTGCCGTAATTGACGCCGTAGGTCACCAGCGGCCAGCCGTAGTTGCGACCGCGCTCGATGACGTTGATCTCGTCGCCGCCTTGCGGGCCGTGCTCGGTCTCCCACAGTTCGCCCGTCACCGGGTGAAAGGCCAGGCCCTGGATGTTGCGGTGCCCCAGGCTCCACAGCTCGGGCGCGGCGCCGGGCGTGGTCAGGAACGGGTTGCCGGCGGGGGCCTTGCCGTCGGCGTCGATGCGGATGGTTTTGCCCAGATGGTTGCTCGGGTTCTGCGCGTCTTCTTTGCGGCTGAAGCGGTCGCCCAGGCCCACGTGCAGCAGGCCATCGCGGTCGAAGGCGATGCGCGAGCCGCAATGCGCTTGGCTGGCCACCTTCGGGCGCTGCACGAAGATGGTTTTCACGTCGACCAGCTTGTCGGACACCAGCCGGGCGCGGCCGACTGCCGTGGAATTGCCCTTCACGCCACCTTCCGCCGGCTCGGCGAAGGTGAAGAAGATGCGCTGGTTGCTGGCGAACTGCGGGTCGAGCACGACGTCGAGCAGGCCGCACTGGCCCACCGCGTCGACGGCGGGCAAGCCTTCCAGCGCTGCCGAGATGCGCCCATCGGCCGTGACGATGCGCAAGGCGCCGGCCTTTTCCGTCACCAGCATGCGGCCGTCGGGCAGGAACGCCACGGCCCACGGCTGGACCAGGCCCGCAGCCACCGTGACCGGCTTCAGCTCCTGCGCCGTGGCGGCGCCGCCCCACACCATCGCGGCCACGCCCAAGGCCCGTCCGGCATATTTCATCGCGTCACTCATTGCATTGACCATCACGCTCATCACATCGCTCTCATCGTTGTTGAAATCAACCTTCGGCCTCGACCAGCCGATAGGAAATTCAAGCCCATGAATTCAAGTATGGCATGCGTTTTGGGCGACCAAGCGCTTCTGAGCAGGGCAGTTTGAGCGGACGAGGCAGCTTAAGAGCCTGTGCACGGCTCCAAAGCCGGGTCTAGGTCTGGCGCCGCACGCAACTGCTGATCCGGCCACGAGCAAGCTGCTTGCCAACTCAGCCCGGGTCGGGCTGACAGTCGACTGCGGCTGTCGTCGCATAGGCGATCCAGCGGGCCAGATAGTCATCGTTGCTGCGGTCGGCCAGCAGCCAGACGCGGTCGGGTGCCTGGCGCATGGCAATCACCGTGATGTCGCCAAGGCGCGTGCTGTGCGCTTGCCCGGCCAAGTGCGGGATGGCTGCGGCGTCGAGCAGTCGCTCCAGCACGGCGTCGACGCTGCGGCCTTGCAGTTCGAACAACACCAAGCCGCCCGACAAATCCAGCGCATAGGCCAGCGGGTCGAGCCCGGCCGGCAGGGCCAGCAGCAGTCCGTCGGCCATGCTGTCGTCGGTCCCGACGAGAAGCAACTCGCCAGGCTTGCGCCACAGCAGAAATGGCCCCGAACCTTCGAAGCAGCCCGGGCTCGGCAGTTGCCGGAATCCATGGGCATGAAGCGCTTTGGCGATGGCGGGCGCACCTGCGGTCAGCTGCCTGAGCGACACCACACGCAAGGGCTCGATCAGGCGCACCGACAGACCGGCGGATTGCGCCGCTGCAGCTTGCTCCAGCAGAAGCCGCATTGCACCGATGTCTGCGCGCGACAGCGGTTCAAGCCTTTCAAGACTGGCCATGGAGTCGCTCCCCTTGTGGGTCAAAGAACGGCAGCTGCACCACTTCAGCTTCAATCACTTGCCCCATGTGGTGCAGCGTGATGCGCTCACCCAGGCGTTGACTGCCGCGCTTGAGCATCGCCATGGCCACCGGGTGGCCAAGCGCCGGGCTGTAGGCGCTGGAGGTGATGAAGCCGTCGATCGGGGCTGGCGGTGCATGTGGCGCGACATGCGCGCCCACCGGCAGGCGGCTGGACCGGTCCAGCGGCAACAGGCCCACCAGCTGCATGCGCAAGTCATCCTTGGCCGCAGGCCGCAACAGCGAACGCCGGCCGACGAAGTTGGCCAGCTTCTTCGCAATGCCTCGGTCCAGACCCACATCGCCGGGTAAGGTGGTGCCGTCCGTGTCTGCACCGATATGCAGGAAGCCTTTTTCGGTGCGCAGGATCATCAATGCCTCCACGCCATAAGGCTGCACGCCAAGGGCCTGACCTGCGGCCCATAAGCGATCGAGCATGGCATTGGTGTGCAGGGCCGGCAGGTTGATCTCGTAGCCCAGTTCACCGCAGAAGCTGGCGCGCATGATCCGCATTGGCAGGCCGGCATAGTCCAGCTCGCGCATGGTCATGTGCTTCATCGCCGCCGGCGCCAGCGAAGCGTCGAATCCGGCGGCCTGCAACAGCGCCCAGGCCTTCGGGCCCGACACCGTCACGTTGCCCCAGGCTGAGGTGACCGGTGTGATCAGTAGGCGGTGCTTCACGTATTCGCATTGCTGCCATTCCTCGAAGGCCAGCGCCACCCGCTCGACGCCACCTGAGGTGGTGTTGACCCAGAAATGATCCGGGCCGAGACGGGCCACGATGCCATCGTCGAAGATCACACCGTTCTCGGTCAGCAGCACGCCATAGCGCGCCTGCCCGATGGCCAGGGTCGACATCGTGCCGACGTACATCAGGTCCAGAAAATCCGCCGCGTCGGGCCCATAGAGTTCGATCTTGCCCAGCGGTGAAGCATCGAACAGGCCGACATGGTTGCGCACATGCAGGGCTTCGCGCTCGGCAGCGGCGGTCAAGGTCTCGCCGGGCAGCGGATAGGCGGCCGGCCGCTGCCAGCCGCCGAATTCTTCCAGCAAAGCGCCGCGCGTCACATGCCAGGCTTGAGCCGGCAGGTGCTTGAGCGGTTTGTAGCGCTCACCGCTGCGGCCCGCAGCCAATGCGCCCAGCGTTGCCGGCTTGAATGGCGGGCGGAACTTGGTGGTGCCGACCTCAGCCGGGCTGCGGCCGGTGAACCCGCCCATCAGCACCAGGGCATTGATATTGCTGGTCTTGCCCTGGTCAGTCGCCATCCCCATGGTGGTGTAGCGCTTGAGATGTTCGACGGATCGGTAGTTCTCCTGCGCTGCGATGGCCACGTCGTTGGCAGTCACATCGTTTTGCAGGTCGACAAAGGTCTTGCCCGGCTTTCGACCGAGGCTGGCCAGCGCGGCTGCGCTCGGACTGTTGTCGCCAGGCACTTGACCGATGCCGCCGACCGGCGCGATGTCCAGGCTGCCACGACCGACCGCGTCGGCATGTGCCAGGGCGAGGTCGACGTCAAAGGCACCGGCGCAGGCGCCAACCGATGCCAGGCCCGGCACAGCCCGATCCGGTACGAACATCGAGGCCTCGTCGACCCAGCGCAATTTGCCGCCGGCCATGGAATACAGGTTCACGGCAGGCGCCCAGCCGCCGGCGCTGGCAATGCAATCGGCG
>CAIJIT010000066.1 GCA_903820745.1 uncultured Burkholderiales bacterium | reverse complement strand
GCTCCAGAACCCGAGCCATGACATCACCGTGGTCGAGCAAAACAAGCCCTATGACACCTTCGGCTGGGGCGTGGTTTTCTCAGACGCCACGATGGACAATATGCAGGCCTGGGACGCGGTAACTGCCGCCGAGATCGCACGCTCCTTCAACCACTGGGACGACATCGAGCTCGAATTCAAGGGTGAGGTGATCCGCTCCGGAGGCCACGGCTTCGTCGGCATCGGACGCAAGAAGCTGCTCAACATCCTGCAGCAGCGCTGCGAGCAACTGGGCGTGAAGCTGTTGTTCGAAACCCACGCCGACTCCGACAGCGACTACCCCGATGCCGACCTCATCATTGCCAGCGACGGTATTGCCTCCGGCATCCGCGGGCGCTATGAGGATGTCTTCAAACCCGAGATCGTGGTGCGCCCGAACCGCTACATCTGGCTCGGTACGCACAAGAACTATGAGGCCTTCACCTTCTTGTTCGAGAAGACCGAGCATGGCTGGTTCCAGGCGCATATCTACAAGTTCGACCAGAACACCACGACCTTCATCGTCGAGTGCCCCGAGCATGTCTGGCTGGCCCATGGCCTGGACCAGGCGGATCAGGCACTGTCCATCGCCTTCTGCGAAAAGCTGTTCGCCGCAAACCTGAAGGGCGAAGCCCTGATGACGAATGCGCGACATTTGCGTGGCTCGGCCTGGCTGAAGTTCCAGCAGGTCAAGTGCCAGCAATGGTCGCTGTTCAATGGCAAGAGCCATGTCGTGCTGATGGGCGACGCCGTACACACGGCGCACTTTGCCATCGGCTCGGGAACCAAGCTGGCGATCGAGGACGCGATCGAGTTGACGCGCCAGTTCGGCGCAATCGGCGACCAGCCCGAGCATATTCCGGCCGTGCTGGCGAGCTATCAGGCCTTGCGCAACATCGACGTGTTGCGCTTGCAGAATGCGGCCTGGAACGCCATGGCCTGGTTCGAAGTCTGCGGTGAACGCTACTGTGATCAGCTCGAAGCGCCGCAGTTCATGTACTCGATGCTGACGCGCAGCCAGCGCATCAGCCATGAGAACCTGCGCCTGCGCGATGCCCAATGGCTGGGCGGTTTCGAGCGCTGGTTTGCGCAGCGCGCTGGCGTCACCATCGAGGCCGACCAGGCGGCTCCGCCGCCGATGTTCACGCCCTACAGGGTACGTAGCCTGACTTTGAAGAACCGCATCATCGTCTCGCCGATGGCGCAGTACAAGGCCGTCGACGGTGTCGCCGGCGACTACCACCTGGTGCACCTGGGCGCCCGCGCCATTGGAGGTGCTGCCATGGTTTTTGCGGAGATGACCTGCGTCAGCGCCGATGCGCGCATCACCCCGGGTTGCCCGGGCCTGTACGCGCCTGAACATGCGACGGCCTGGAGACGCATCGTCGATTGGGTCCATGCCAACTCCGACGCCAAGTTCGCCATGCAGATCGGCCATGCCGGCGCCAAGGGCTCGACGCGCCTGGCCTGGGAGGGCATAGACCAACCGCTGGTGGAGGACAACTGGCCCTTGATCTCGGCCTCGCCCCAGCAGTATCTGAAGGGCGTGAGCCAGACCGCACGCGAGATGACGCGCGCCGATATGGACCAGGTGACTGCGGCCTTCGTCGCCAGCACGCAGTCGGCCGCTGCGATCGGCGTGGACTGGCTGGAGCTGCATTGCGCGCATGGCTACTTGCTCTCCAGCTTCATCTCGCCCCTGACCAACCAGCGCAGCGATGCCTATGGCGGCAGCCTGGACAAGCGCCTGCGCTACCCGCTGGAGGTGTTCGCCGCGGTGCGCGCCGCCTGGCCGGAAGATCGTCCGATGTCAGTGCGCATCTCGGCCACGGACTGGGTCGAAGGCGGTATCACTCCCGACGACGCGGTGGAGATCGCGCGCGCCTTCAAGGCCGCGGGCGCAGACCTGATCGACTGCTCGGCCGGCCAGGTGAGCAAGCTGGAAAAGCCGGTCTATGGCCGCATGTTCCAGACCCCGTTTGCCGACCGCATCCGCCAGGAAGCCGGCATCGCCACGATCGCCGTGGGCGCCATCAGCGAAGCCGACCATGTCAACAGCATCATTGCGGCCGGTCGCGCCGACTTATGCGCCGTGGCGCGCCCGCATCTGGCAAACCCGGCCTGGACCCTGACCGAAGCCGCGAAGATCGGCTACAAGGCGCTGGACTGGCCCGCACCCTATGCCTCGGCCAAGACGCAGATGGAGGCCAACTTCCAGCG
>CAIJIT010000065.1 GCA_903820745.1 uncultured Burkholderiales bacterium | reverse complement strand
GGCTTGCTCGACCCCAGCGCCTTGAACACCGCAGCCACCGGGTCTGAGTAAATGCTGGTCTGGAACTTGGCGAACAGTTCGCTGGAAATGCGTCGCGCCGATCAAGGACGTTTTGCACTGGTTTTTGCAAGGTCTGAGACCAATTCTGCAATGCGTGCCAAAGCGGATTGGTACACCGCATGGCCTTCGCGTTTGTCGACAGCCATCACCATCACCAAGAGAATGTCATCCTGCACGCCGTACACCAGCCGATAGCCTTGCTTTCTGAGTTTTACCTTGTAGTGCCCGGCCAAGGCGCCATGTAACTCGCCGCCCGGAACATGCGGATTGTCCAGGCGCTTCTTCAGCAACTTGCGGATTGTTTCTTTGACTGAGCCGTCAAGTGCCTGCCATTCGGCCCAGGCGCTGGGTACGAACTGAAGCCGGTACTTGTACTTGCGCAGTGGCTCAGATTTCATCGATGTCAACTTCAATGGCGCGCGAGCGCTCACCCATCCGAGACAGCACCGTGCGGTGCAAGTCCTGGTCTGACAATTCCTCGAGCAGCGCTTCAAAAAGGGCTGGCTCAAGCATGTAAAAGGCAGCCTTGTTGTGATTCAAGACGGCAACAGGCTTGCCTTTCGCATCGCGTAACACTGCAGCCGGATTTTTCTTGAACTCGGACATGCTGATGGTGTCATCGGAATAGATGGATTCCATAAATAGCTCCAATATTGGCCCTCATTATGGAGTCATTTTTCCTGACGGTCAAAGTTGGGGCATCTCCCATCCTCAGAAGGCTACCCGACCGAATTCTCGAACTGATCGACAAACGTCAATCGACCTGGGCTGCTGCTTCGCGCAGTCGCACCAGCAGCAATGATCTTCCCCCAAGTGCGCCCACACCTGGTGGGTCAAGTCCGGACCTTGGGGGCCGCGGTTTTCTTTGCGCGGCAGGCGTCGGAGCAGTAGCGCACTGAATCCCAGTTCTTGGCCCAGGCTTTGCGCCAGCTCATGGGCCGCTCGCACACCATGCAGGGTTTGGAGGGCAAGCTGCTTTTGTTGCCTTTGAACGCGGTTTTCATCTTGCTCCCGCCCGGCCGTCGTCGGCAGCTTCCAGCAGGTCACCGAACAGGTCGGCTTGCTGCGCGCAGGCTGCGCCTGACGCGGCGCCAGCAACGGCATTGCCGCCGCGCCGCCGAACCGTGCCTGCCGCTAATCCGCCTTTGCGCGACCCGTGGCGCGCTTGCACGGCGTCTGCCTCGGCCCTTGCCTCGGGTGTTTTGCGCAGCCCGTAAAGACGATCTTTGGCGGCCTGGACCGCCAGCTTGTCATTGACGATCGGCGCTGGGTAGTCGCGGCCGATCACGCAGCCGGACATGCGTTCGATCGTGGCATCCATCTTCCAGGGCTCAGCCAGGTAGGGAAGGGGCACTCGGGCGAGTTCCGGCACCCAGTGACGGATGAAGTGGCCTTGTGGATCCTGGTCTTGCGCCTGCTTGGTGGGCGAGTAAATGCGCAGCGTATTGATGCCGGTAGTGCCGCTTTGCATCTGCATCTGGCTCCAGTGGATACCGGCCTCGAAGTCCAGGAACTGGCGCGCCAAAAAGATGCCGGTGGGGCGCCAGTGCAGCCACAGGTGGTAAGAGGCAAAACTCACCAACATCGCCCGCATCCGGAAGTTCAGCCAGCCCGTGGCATTGAGCGAACGCATGCAGGCGTCCACCATCGGGTAGCCGGTCTGGCCTGTGCACCAGGCCTCAAAGCGGCTGCGGTCAAAGTCGTTTTCACGCAAGCCGTCGCAGACCCGCGCGAAGTTTTCCAGCTCGATAGCGGGCTGGTCTTCGAGCTTTTGCATGAAATGGCAGTGCCAGCGCAAGCGCCCGCTGAAGCTGCGCAGCGCCTTTGCCAGCGTGCGGTCTGCGGTGCGGGCGATGGCTTGCTCAGTGGTCTGGTGCACCGCGCGCATCGAGATCGTGCCAAACGCCAGATGCGGGCTCAGGCGGCTGCAGGCGTCTGCAGCGCTCAGGGGGCTGGACATGGCGCGCTGGTAGTTGCGCCCGCGCCCGTCGAGAAATCCGTCCAGTTCTGCCCAGGCGCTGGCTTCTGCGCCAGCTTGCACGACTTTGGTTTCAGCCTGCAGGCCCAGCCGATTGAGTGTGGGCAGATCTTCCATTGCCACGCCCGGTGCAGCAGCAAATCCTCCTCGGGTCAGAACAAGGGGCGCGTCCATCCGGGCCTGCCAGCGTTGCGCCCAGCCAGCGCGCGAGCGCAGGCGCCGCACCACGCCGGTTTGCGTCCATTCCTGCCAGACCACGCCGTTTGCCTTGCACCAGCCGGCCACCGCCTGATCGCGACGATAGGTCCACATCGGACCGGTTTCTTCGTGGCTGAGCAGGTGGGTGAACCGAGTTTCGGCTTGCAGCGCAGCCAGCACATCGGCGCTATTG